>NZ_JBIYCZ010000019.1:0-103411 GCF_044908245.1 Bacillus sp. RC242 | reverse complement strand
CAAAACTAAAAGGCATGAGCCCAGTACAATACCGGACCCATGCCCAAAAGGTTGCCTAATGAAATAATCAGTCTAACTTTATGGGGTCACTTCATTTATTGGCGACTTCAATCTTTTTATAAGATAAATATGCTAGTATACTTTTGCTTGAATCATATTTCGGATTATTCCCTTTTCTCGGTTCTCTCATATGTGTTTTTTCAAACCCAGGAATGTCAGGCATTTTCTCTAAAAATTCAATCATCTCTTCCTCAGTTCCCTCAATACGTACACGAATCATTATTACTATTCCTCAATTCTCATTTTCTCTGTACTAAGTATATCGTACATCAGAAAGACTGCAAGAAATTTATCTTTTTAATGTTGAACTTTTTTTACATACGAACAGTGCCATTTCAGTATAAAACGATTCTATTTTATTGTTTTCAAATTGAATTTTGAAAAATTCTTGCATTTCATTTGATGTTTTCATCATACACTCTGTTAACTTTACACGTTTTTGCATAGGAACATCCATCATATCGCACCACCAATCAAAATCGAACTTCTTGTCAAAAGTATGACATGACTGCATTTGCAAACCATGTTTTTCTAATAAAGTAATCCATTCTGTTTTTTTCAAAGCTCGTTCATGGCTTGGATCTCTCTTCTTTTCGATAAAATTATAAAATGTATCAAACTCATTATTTTCTGGTGAAACGTTATCAATTAATATAAATAACCCATTATCTTCTAACGTTCGATTTACTTCAAAAATAAATTGCAAAGGATCAACAAAGTGATGTGCTGCAATTCGGCATGTAATTGTATCAAAGGATTCATCAGCAAATGGTAACCTTTCTGCATGTCCTGCTACAAATGATACATTTTCATGTCCGTTCCCTTCTATAAAACCTTTTGCTTTTTCTAACATTTTTTCTGTTAAATCAAGAGCGACTACCTCTTTGAACATTGGGGCTAACAAATTAGCAACATGTCCGCCACCAGTAGCAATATCAAGAAGACGAGTATTATGACGAGTTTCAACTTGCTGAACTACATATTGTAAATCCAGTCCTTTTGCATGAATTTTACTTTTCACATACTTCTCTGCATTACTACCAAATTGTTGTTTCACAAGTTCTTCTTTACTCACTTTTATCATCTTCTTTCTATAAAGTATTATATTTAATTTATAAGTTCTCTTTATATAATTTCAAATCCTCTTTTAGTTTAGTCTCGTCTCTTGTATTAGAGACCTTCTATCAAAAAAATTTAACTCTTTTATTTTTAAGCACAAAACAAAAAAAGTTATGGGGAATTATCCCACAACCCCACAAAGTATCTCTTATATTTGAGGATCTTCTTACACGTCTAAATAACTTAATCCCCCTGTAACTTCACAATAATTTCTACTTCGCTATTAGTAGCCTCTCTTGCATGCAATCCATATTGGTCCATGCCAATCCATATCCACCCAGGACTATCATAAAGAATATCTATGTTGAAATGCTTCAACTTAGTAAGCTCTGACCTAATAAATTTATCCCTACTAGCGATTTCCTTATCAAGCAAGCCATATTCTTTCCCATTTTCAAATAGCGCTATCATCTTTCCTGCAAGTGGATGTATACGAACAATAAATTGATATTCTTTTTCATTTATATTCGCTACAATCGTACTAGAATCAGGTACATCACATCTAGAATTCGGCATATTCATATCGGTCAGCTCCTTTATTGATTTCATTAATATCATAACAGGTTAATATTTAGATATTATTAATATAATGTAAAAAATATAAAAGCTGACTTCCCTTTAGAAATCAGCTTTTACACATTGTTTATCTTTAAACTTTTTACAAATTTTATAATGTTTCTTTCTCTTCATCATTTCCGGAAACTAAATCTCCTAAAACATCCACCGTAACTTCAACTACAAATTCACAAATCCCTGCTACAACTTCTCCAATTACTTCCTCCATCTTTCTACCCTCTTGTTTTATGGAACCTATTTGTAGTATAGAAGATACTGGTTAATTTTAACTATTGGCAAAGGTGACAAAAACATTACAGATTTGTAAGCTATTTCAATGTTTTTTTGAATTTATACTTCTCCCCTTCGAAACTTTAAGTATTATTAACAACCAGATAGGTCATCATAATATAAAGTATTTAAGAATCCTAATTTAAAGGAGGCGTGTAAAATATACTACGTAAAATTAATTAAAGGTCAATCTTTCTATGCTTTTGATCAACGATTCTTAGTGTCTCATGAAGAAGAGGTTTCGGAAAAAATTTTTAATTACTTACGCCGGAATGAATTCTTCGAAGTACGTAAAGAAGAATATTCCGCCTAAAGTATGAAAAGCATCAAAAAATGACTCTCATAATTGGGATTTTTTCTTGATGCTTTTATATTATCTCCCTTTATTCAACATTACTCCTCAATTCTCTTAAAATCTTATAGTATATGTCCAAGCTAATTCATCGTTACCTTCATATTTTAGTATATGAGGAGGTGACGAATATGACTCATATCATTGATTATCAAGCTACTCAACCTTTAAATAAAACAGGTGAAACAACTTTTGTAATTCCCCATTCCCCAGAAAAAGCAATTCTAGCAAGTATTAAATTAAAAATTTCAAGAAGAGATTCACGTAATAATCGAGTAGAATTAATTGCTACAGTTGGGGTTAAAGGTATAACTGAGATTTCACAAGTTTTATTCCGAATTTTCCGTGACAATACAGAAATCTTCAACGCTCAAGTAGGGATTGAATCTACAGATTCTGAGCAATTTTACGCGCAAACATTTCAAGCTATAGATCAAAATGTTAGCTGCGGGACTCACGAGTATTCATTAACTGTAGAAAACCTTACTAGTGGTGCAAGTGCAGACATTGTTGGTCCTCTGTCTTTTAGCGGCTTAGCTATTGGACAAGATCATAAGTGTTGCTAATTTAATCTATTTTGGTTTTTTGAGAAAAGTAAGACGTATTATCTGCGTTCTTACTTTTTTTATTTTCCCCACACTTACCTTCCCTTTGAATTTACTTGTGAATTTTTTGTATTTTTAGTTACCCATTGTATCACTTAATTCATCATTTTTTTACAAATCAAAAAGATTGAAATCCATCAATGAAACACGTAATATAGACTCTGACTCTAAAAAAGTTCGTTAAAAATAATACATAAAATAAGGAGGTTTTATATACGAGTTTTTCATTTTAAAAGACAGAGAGGTTTTACATTATGTGGCGTAATAAAAATGTTTGGATTGTGTTAATTGGGGAGTTTATTGCTGGTCTAGGGTTATGGCTTGGTATTCTTGGTAATCTTGAATTTATGCAAAAATACGTCCCTTCTGATTTTATGAAATCCGTTATATTATTTATCGGACTGTTAGCTGGTGTTCTAGTCGGTCCAATGGCTGGGCGTGTCATTGATCAATATGAAAAAAAGAAAGTTCTTCTTTACGCTGGATTGGGTCGTGTTATTAGTGTTATTTTCATGTTTTTCGCTATTCAATATGAAAGTATCGCTTTCATGATTGCATTTATGATTGCACTTCAAATTTCCGCGGCATTTTATTTCCCTGCATTACAATCTGTAATTCCACTCATCGTTAATGAACATGAGCTATTACAAATGAACGGTGTACATATGAATATCGGTACAATCGCTCGTATTGCAGGTACTTCACTAGGTGGCATTCTTTTAGTTGTAATGAGTTTACAGTATATGTATGCCTTCTCAATGGCAGCATACGCTTTATTATTCCTCTCAACTTTCTTCTTACAATTTGAAGATAAAAAATCCGCTACATCAAGTAAACAATCAGCTAAAGATAATAGTTTTATGGAAGTATTTCGTATTTTAAAAGGAATCCCTATTGCTTTTAAAGCACTTATATTAAGTATTATCCCTCTTTTATTTATAGCTGGATTCAATTTAATGGTTATTAACATTAGCGAAATGCAACATGACCCAACAATTAAAGGATTCATATATACAATTGAAGGTGTAGCGTTTATGTTAGGTGCATTCGTTATTAAACGTTTATCTGATCATTTCAAACCTGAAAAGTTACTATATTTCTTCGCATTTTGTACCGCTTTTGCACACCTTTCGTTGTTCTTTAGCGATATTAAATGGATGGCACTTGCCTCATTTGGTTTGTTTGGATTTAGTGTTGGCTGCTTCTTCCCTATTATGTCGACAATTTTCCAAACGAAAGTCGAAAAAAGCTATCACGGACGTCTCTTCTCATTCCGTAATATGTTTGAAAGAATTATGTTCCAAATTGTCTTACTCGGCACAGGCTTCTTCTTAGATACGATTGGATTACAGTATATGGTTCTAATTTTCGGAGTCATTTCATTGTTAATTATATTTATTTCCCTATCTAAACAGAAACGATTTGAAAAACAAACGTCGCAATCTGCGAATTTATAAAACTAATACTTCTTAAGAATGGATCCCGTATTTTACTGGGTCCATTCTTTTTGAATTTCAAGGATTAAAATCTATTCTCTTAATGTAGTTCAAATATTTAAAGGATTATCCCCTACTACTTTCGAATAAAATAAATTATAGATTTTTCAAAAAGGAGCTGTGGAAATGTCTGATGGCATCCAATTATTAATTACCCTTCTGTTTTCATTCATTATGTTTGGCGCCCTTAATTTTTTAGCCATTTCCCTATCCCAAAATAACTTTAAAAGAAGAATTGTTGCAGGTTTCTTATTTTTACTGTTAACTCCCATTATCTTTTTGACTACTACAGTATTCACCTCTATATTCGATAAAGGTGGATTTGGCGCAGCTAACCTAGCCTTTATTATTGCAAATATGTAGAATTGTCATTCTTCTTTCCGCTTCATTTATCCTCAAAAGACATAACATAAGATAGACCATTAGGCATGAATCTGGCATTACACTAGATTCATGCCTTTTTATTTTGAAATCCCACCCTTCTCCAAATTTTTATGTGAAATTTATTAATTCTTTATAAAAATTTAAACTTTATTCATTACAATATTCCTATCGTATTCGCACGTTTATAAAAACTAATAAGAAAGGAGTACACAATGAAAAAGCTTCTATTTATTTTCCCTATATTAATCGTTCTACTTAGTGGATGTAGCAATAATGATATATACGGTTCTTGGGAAGTCATTGATAATAAAAAAGGTGAATGCCCTGTGTATTATAAATTTGAAACAGTTGTAAAAGAAGAAAAGAAAGAAAAGGTTGTTCACAATTTAGTGGAAATGCAAACAACAACTAAAAAAGAGGATTTATTTAAGGGATCGTTTGTTAAAAATTCTAACGTGTATCGTATTGATTATGGTAACTCGTTTACATCAGATCAATCTTTAAAAGTTGTCGATAATGAATTAAATGTATACTTTTTTACAACTGAAAAAACATGTACATATAAAAAAACAAACAATTAATCTTCATTTATAACGTAGAAAATATTTTCTACGTTATTTTTATATTCTCCCTTATTATCCTCCCTCTAAATTTGTCAATCGTTTTAATTTTCATAAAAAAATGATAAAATGTAAACATGTGTTTTCAGAATAATTAAAAATACAGAAAGAAAACACTGTTTTTAGGAGGGGTTTTGATGACTTACACTTTAGCAACTAGAATGAAAGCATTCCAATCTTCTATATTTAGTGAATTAGGCGCCTATAAAAAAGAGAAAATTACAGCAGGTCATAAAATGATCGATTTAAGTATCGGGAATCCTGATATGCCTCCTGCTGATTTTGTGAGAGAAGAAATGGTACATACAGCAAGTGCAAAAGAAAGTTACGGATATACATTATCTGGTATTCAAGAATTTCACGAAGCTGTAACTGAATATTACAACAACACTCATAACGTTATTTTAAATGCCGATAAAGAAGTTTTATTATTAATGGGTTCACAAGACGGACTCGTTCATTTACCGATGGTTTTTGCAAATCCGGGAGATATTATATTAGTTCCTGATCCTGGATATACGGCTTATGAAACAGGAATTCAAATGGCCGGTGCAACATCTTACTACATGCCATTAAAAAAAGAAAATGATTTCTTACCTAACTTGGAAGTTATCCCTGAAGAAATCGCCAATAAAGCAAAGATGATGATTTTGAACTTCCCAGGAAATCCAGTTCCAGCAATGGCACATGAAGATTTCTTTAAAGAGGTAATCGCATTCGCGAAAAAACATAATATTATCGTTGTCCATGATTTTGCTTATGCTGAATTTTATTTTGATGGTCAAAAGCCAATTAGCTTCTTATCTGTACCTGGTGCAAAAGAAGTTGGCGTTGAAATTAATTCTTTATCTAAAAGTTATAGTTTAGCTGGTAGCCGTATTGGTTATATGATTGGTAACGAAGAAATTGTCGGCGCGCTTACGCAATTTAAGTCTAATACAGATTACGGTGTGTTTTTACCAATTCAAAAAGCTGCATCCGCTGCATTACGACACGGCGCTGCATTTTGCGAAAAAAACCGTGAAATTTACCAAGAACGTAGAGATACTTTAGTGGACGGATTCCGCAAATTCGGTTGGAATGTCGATAAACCAGCTGGAAGTATGTTCGTTTGGGCTGAAATTCCGAAAGGATGGACTTCGCTAGAGTTCGCTTATGCACTTATGGATCGTGCAAATGTCGTTGTCACACCAGGCCATGCATTTGGTCCTCATGGCGAAGGTTTTGTTCGTATTGCACTTGTTCAAGATAAAGTAGTATTACAAGAAGTAGTTGAAAACATTAAAAATAGCGGTATTTTCTCTATTGAAAAAATAGAAGAATTAGTTAAGAATTAATAATAACTCCCCTGCTTAACTTTAGCAGGGGTATTATTATTCCTGGAGGTACGATATGAATATTAAAGATACTCTTCCCCATCGCTATCCATTTTTAATGATTGATAAAATTACAAACGTTAAAGAATCTCAATCAGCTACAGGATACAAACTGATCACAAATAACGAGTGGTTTATTAATGAAAATCAAAACTATATGCCTCATATGCTAATTGTAGAAGCACTGGCTCAACTTAGTGCTTTTGTAAGTACAGGTGAATCTGAAGGTCTTGGTTTCCTCTCCTCTTTAGATGGGGTGGAATTTCATGAAAATGCGTATCCCGGTGATAAACTTGACTTACATTATGAATTAACACGTAACAGACGAGGTTTTGTTCTTGGGAAAGGAATTGCCTCTGTAAACGGTCAATCAATCGTTACCATTGAAAAGCTATTAATATATCAAGCTGATTAAACAGATCACATAGTAAGGGGTAGGAAAATGCGGAATGTTGTTGGTATTGATGCTGGGGGAACATTAACAAAGATTGCTTACTTTAACCTAGAGAAAAAATTATGTTTTGAAAAATTTTATTCATTTGAACAAGAAAGAATTAAAGAATGGCTTCAAAATCATAATTCAATTACACAATTATGCATTACAGGTGGTAAAGCTACACAGTTAGAACAACTCCTTTCAAGTTCATATAAAATAGTAGAGTTAAACGAGTTTGAAGCTACTTTAGCAGGAGTACGATACATACTAAAAGAAGAAAAACGTGCTATAAACAACTTTGTATTAACAAATATCGGTACAGGTACTTCCATTCACTATGTTCACGACAAGCAATATGTTCGCGCTGGTGGAACTGGAGTTGGCGGTGGTACTATTATGGGTCTTTCAAAACTATTAACAAATATAGATCATTTTGAAGACGTGATTCCGCTTACGAAAATTGGTTCAAGAAACAGTCTAGATATTACAGTTGGAGATATTTATGGCGGGATTCTCTCCCCTCTTGATAATAACTTAACTGCTAGCAATTTCGGAAAAGCGACCATTACAGACTCAAATTATAGTAGTTCAGATATACTAGCTACCGTTCAAGGACTTGTCGGTGAAGTCGTCACAGCATTAAGCCTTCAATTCGCCGAAGCAAAAAACATTGACCATATCATTTACATCGGTTCTACTCTATGTAATAACGTACATCTTCAAAATATTATAAGTAGCTATACAAAATATCAAAACAAAATACCTGTCTTTTTACAAGACGGCGGTTATAGTGGTGCGATTGGTACTTTACTTCATGGTATGAAATAAAAAAGCTGACTTTTGTCAGCTTTTTTGCAATGGTACTTCAAATTCAATAATTGATTCTCCATTCTCACCAATTCGTTCCACACTAATTCTATCAATTACACAATTTAACTTCTCATGAAAACTAGGAATATCCTTCGCTATTTCAGCCGCTAACTCCGCGCTATCTTTTCTCCCAACTGTTACATGTGGTATGTATGGAATGTCTCTTTTCAAAAATCGTAATAAGGGGCCTGTATACAATTTATCATGTAGTTTTTCTATTTGTTCTTTTCCTTGCTCAATTTCTAAAAATAAATAGCCTCCTATACTAGTTACACCACTTGCAAACTTAATCTCAATTGTACCTATCCCTTTTGCTAGATTCGAAATATGTGATTTCAATTCATCATTTGAAATATTACCTTCAAAAGGAAATACAATTGTTATGTGGGGAGGAATTAAACCAAATAAAGGATCGTGTATTTCTCTAATACTTTCTATCTCATCAGTAGACATGTTAGTTAGAAAAAGTAAAATTGTACGCATTTTTATATCCCCCACTCTCCTCAATTTTTTATATTTATCATATTGCATGGTAGTTTGCACTTCAACAAGTTATTTCACTTACATAGAAAAATAAAAAACTTCTCAAATGAGAAGTTTTCATATTGCATGATTATTATTTTCCCGCCAAACTTTCCTGAATTTTATATAACAAGCAATTCTCCACGGAATAATATAAGACACCGCAACGACGTAAAATAATAAACCAATTATTTGCGGATCTAAGCCAACGATATATTGTCTTGAACTATATCTTAAAATAACAATTCCGATAAAAGTAATTAAAAAGGCAGCACTTTTTTTCGTATAAATGTTTCCGTCTTCTCTTCGCTCATAGTTTGTTAGAAATATAAGTGGGATTGCGAAAATCACCCCACTGGATGCTGCTATAGTCACTTGTAATATAGCTGGATGTACTGGACCAAAAAACAATAAAATACCCGGTGTTAAAAATAGTAATGGCCACAAAATACGTTTTCCCGTTCCCTTTATCGGCTTATACATAGAACGATATCGTCGCCAAAAAATTAGCAGTGCCACGCATAAAAAGACGGTTATTAGTGAAGAAGTATCTCCCATACAGTCTTCCTTCTCTCTTAAAGTATTTGTGCTTAAATCGTATCCTCAAAAGAAACTTTACGAATAAATAGAGCGCTAATTATAAAGTATATTAAAATAAGCACTATCGAAATTGATATAAAATTGGGTATATCAAGTAACGATTTACTATCAATAAATACCAATTCTTTCAAACCTACCTTACCATAAATTGTACTCGTCAACCCCAAGAAAAAAATCACACTAAAAGCAAAGCCTATCCAATTAAATCTTTTCTGAAAAATAGTTGTTAATTGAAATAAGCTAGCTAATAATAGATAGAACACGAACTGTGCAAAGAATTGTTCAATTGTATGTGCTCCTAAATTTATATGTTTCGTTTCATAAAATGTACCTTGTAAAAGCAAAACTTGTAGAAATGAAAAAATTACTGATTGTAATATGATAAAACATACTGAACCAATAAAGAATTGTAATCTAGTAACGCCAAATGAGACAACTGTACGAAATATGTCATCTTGAACAAGAAAAACACTTGCCACAATAAATATTGCAATTGCAATAGATGAATTATTGAAGATATCATGTAAAAATGCTACCTTTAGTCCCTTTATATCAGTTGCAGTTGTTGTCCATTTTATAAATAATGCCACACACCAAAAGATAAGAATAGCCTTATAATGAAATTTCATATGTAACTTTAATTGTTTTAAAAGCATTTTCATTTCACCTCATTATCTGTTAGATAAATAAATAGTTTTTGCAGTGTTACTCTGCCTATTTCTAACCCTTCAGTTTCTATTAGCTCATAATCTCTAGCAGAAAGATCTCCCCATATCGCAGAAATCTCTTTATTCCCATACAACTCTTGTTTTACAACATTTTTCCCCATTAAAAAATTTGTCACTTTATCTTTATGTCCTGATATTATGTGTCCTTTTTCTAAAAAATCTTCCACAGAGGATTGAACAGCTAACGATCCTTCTTTTAATATGATTACATTTTCTATAACATGGGACACTTCCTCAACTAAATGTGTTGATAAGATGATTGTTCGTGGATATTCACTATAATCTTCCAATAATAATTCGTAAAACAACTCTCGATGTGCTGCATCTAAACCGGTAGTCGGCTCATCAAAAATAGTAATTGGTGCTCTACTAGCTAAACCTTTAATAATACCAACAATTGTTTGCATACCATGGGATAAATCATAATATTTTTCTTTTGCATTCAATTGAAATTTTTTAATAAGTTCCTCAGCATATTCTTGATCCCAATTTTCATAAAACATGTTACACAAATAAAAAACATCTTTTACCTTACTACTTAAATTAATGTTTTCTTTCACCTTTACGAAACAAATATTTCGCATCGCTTTACTATTTTCAAATACATTTTCACCAAATACAGATACGCTTCCACTACTTGAAATAATCTGACCTGCGAGTATGTTTAATAAAGTTGTTTTCCCCGCTCCGTTTCTTCCAAGCAAACCATATATTTTATGCTCTTCCAATGAAATAGTTACTTCGTTAACAGCTAATTTCTTTTTATATTTTTTAGACAAGTTTTTCGTTTCAAGTGCAATCATCCCTCTTTCCCCTCCTTCGTAATTTTGTGTATCATGTCCATCAATTCGTCTTTTGATATTTCTAGTACTTTTGCTTCTTCCCACACTTTAGGTAAATACTCAGTCATAAAAGTATTTTGTCTTTTTTTTAGTACGACTTCTTTTGCTCCCTTTGTAACAAACATCCCGATCCCTCTCTTTTTATATAAGATCCCCTCATCTACTAGTAGATTTACTCCTTTTGCAGCTGTAGCCGGATTAATTTGTAACATCTTCGCAAATTGATTTGTCGACGGGACTTGTTCTTCTTCAAGTAATATGTCTTTTAAAATATCAGATTCAATTGTTTCTGCAATTTGTATGTATATTAACTTATTTTGTTCTAGAGTAGGTTTCACGATTTCACCACCTTAGGTTCATAGGTTCATTACTTATGTAATTAACCATAGCACAATGTTATATTTTTTTCCATAATTTTCATCAAAAAAAAAGAATCATTCGATACTGAATGACTCTCTTTAAAAAATGTCCGTATTTTCAATCGTTAAATAACCATATCTTCCTCCATATCACTTAGATTCCCGCACAGGATGTTCATTAAAAAATTGCTTTCGAAAATCTTTATTATTAACTAGCTTTTCTATTTTTTCTTGATTACCGTAAAAGAAATTCATTACGATTCCCTTATTCCATATAAGATTATCCTTTAGTAAATCATTAAATTCTTTATACAGTATGGGTAAAAGTTCTTCTCTTTTTAATGCAAAACTTTGATTTTCAACCCGAAACTCATACCCTTTCGCATTCGGTACTAAAACTGCAAGATAAATAGCATTAAAGAGAAAGTTCTTTTTCATCGTATCCTTTTCGTCAAACCAATACGTCTCAATGATATCTTCTGTTAAGTTACCGTTCTTTTTCTCACCGTATTTCACCGCGATCTTCTCATTTTTCAAATTTATACTTTGAACTGTTTCACCACCAGGTAAGTTTGTAACAATCGCAATAACGTCGGAATTATTTCCAACGTATGTCCCCGTATATTTTTTAAAAGCCCCAGGTTCAATATGTGATATTTCTTTTATTTGCTCCCCATTAGAACAAGCAGTAACAACTAATAAAATTGTTAGCATAACACCTGCTATTCTATTCATATACTTCATTAGACACCCCCACGTTCTATTTATTATCCAATCCATACAATGTATCCTTTAAAAAGCCCTTTTAAATATACGCATTTTAATCAAAATTAAAAATTTTCACTTTTTATGTTTACAATTATCCATTAATTGTATATAATTACTAACGTAAGAAAAATATTCTAAAAGGAGGTCGAAGGAAATGATGAAATTACAATTACATGCTTTAACTTTAGCGTTAACTGCATCTGTGTTTTTCGGACAATTAAATATGAATTCGACCACCCTAATGGAGAATTAAAAATCGTACTTTATTTCTTTTAATTCATAAATTCGCCACAGGAGGTCGTATACTTTCCTGTGGCTTTTTCACGCCCAGCCATAGGAAAAAGATATCTTCCTGTGGCTTTTTTGTGCGATTTTTTAGTCTCATACATTATTTTTTAAAGAAAGGAGCAACATTCGATGACTATTAGCGTATTGTTTTTAAGTATTACGATTCAAAGAAATACACTTTCCAAAGCTGAAATTCTTCATAATGAGCAAATTACAAAAGCTATGAATGATGTTAAGGAGCGCCAAGTGCTTTATTGCGATCACCTGTAATTCCTTTTCGAAAGGAGGAATTCGCCCATGACTTTTCATATTTTCTTTTTTACGACAGCACTTCAGAAAAAAACGTTATCTGAAGCTGAAATCTTTCGTAAACAACAATTAAAACAAACTATGGATAAAATAACGGACATTAAAAGTTCGTATTATACACAAATGTATTAAATTTTTTTTAAAGGGGCAATATCCTAATGAAATTCAAAGCTTTCTTTTTAACTATCACCATTCAAAAACGTAAATCTTCAAAAGCTGAAATCTTACGTGAACAACAAATTAAAATTATTATGGACGAAGTAAAAGAGCGTCAGTCCTCTTATTACAATCGCCTTTACTAAATAAATTATAAAGGGGTAATTTCCTAATGAAATTTAAAGCTTTCTTTTTAACGATTACCATTCAAAAACACAAACTTTCAAAAGATGAAATTTCTCGTGAACAACAAATTAAAAATATTATGGATGATGTGAAAGAGCGTCAGTCCTCTTATTACAATCGCCTTTACTAAATAAATTATAAAGGGGTAATTTCCTAATGAAATTTAAAGCTTTCTTTTTAACGATTACCATTCAAAAGCGTAAACTTTCAAGAGATGAAATTTCTCGTGAACAACAAATTAAAAATATTATGGATGATGTGAAAGAGCGTCAGTCCTCTTATTACAATCGTCTTTACTAAATAAATTATAAAGGGGTAATATCCAATGAAATTCAGAGTATTATTTTTAACAATTACCATTCAAAAAAACAAACTGTCTGAGTCTGATATGCTTCATGACCGACAAATTGAGCAGGCTATGTACAACGTAAAAGAACGACAAAGTCATTATTGTAGTCACCTGTAATTCCTATTCGAAAGGAGGAATTCATGTATGAAGTTTCACCTTTTCTTTTTAACCATTACGATTCAAAAAGAAACTATATCTGCAAATGAAGTAAAACAAGAGGAACAGTATAAAAAGATTATAGATGAAATTCGTGATCGTAGAAGCAAGTACTACACTCACCTATAATTGTTTGAACTTATATTAGAAATGAAAGGAGTCGATTATGATGTTAATAACGCGGTGTAAAGAAATGATTTGGATAGTTCAGAGGGATTCCACATAGTTCATTTAACAAAAATTCACCGCCTGATTTGATGTGTAAAAAATATACAATAATAAGTATTTCATACACTAAAAAATAAAAGATACACCCCTTTTTATTAAGCGGTGTATCTTTCTCAACATATTCTATTTCCGTTTACTTCGTTTCGTCTTAAACAATCTCACTAAGTTCGAAACAACTGTTTTTGTTACCGCATAAGCTGGTACTGCTAAAATCATTCCGATAATTCCCGCGAAATTACCTACCCCTAAAATAAGGATGATAATTGTCAACGGATGGATATTTAATTTTGAACTCATAATACGCGGTGAAATGATGTTACTTTCAAACTGTTGTACGATTGTTACTATAATAATTACGTACAGAGCTTGCATCGGAGATACGAACAGACCTATAATGACAGCTGGTGCTGCTCCGATAAATGGACCTAAGTTCGGAATTATATTTGTAAATGCTGCGATAATTCCTAAAACGAAAGCATACGGTAAACCGATGATTAAATAACCAGTAAATGTAAAGGCACCAATAAACATACAAACGAGCGCTTGACCTTGAATATATGCAGATAATGTTTCGTTCGTTTCCTTTATGATACGAAGTCCTTCTTCACGGTAAGACTCTGGTAATACACTAACAGCTTTTCCTGGAAATGCATGTCCATCTTTAAACATATAAAATAAAATGAACGGTACTGTAAAGATAACTAACGCCACGTTCGTGATAATACCAAATAAAGCCGTTGCACTCGACGTAAGTGTGTTTGGTATTTCCTTTAAGTATTCAATTGCATTTTTCTCAATTGTCTCAATGGAAACGTAGTTTTGTGTAGATAGCCATTCAAATAATCTATGATGGGATAGATCTTGTATGTATACTTTTCCCTCTTTTATGTAAGTCGGCATATTTTTTACTAAATCCATTAACTGTTGTGAGATGGTTGGAACAACTACTCCAATAGCAACTCCAGTTAATGTGATGATAAAAAGATACAGTAGTAAAATCGCTAAACCTCTAGGTACTTTTTTATTCTCCAAAAAGACTAACAATGGGTTAAATATGAAGTATAAAAATAACGCGATTAAAATTGGGAAAAATAATGTTGATATGAAGATACCAATCGGTTGAAATAGAAACGATATTTTTGTGCAAATAAATATAATTCCTACAACCATCAGCACTTCTAATGTCCAAAAGTGCACTTTCGATTTCAAAAAAACGTCCTCCTTTAAACTAGCACTTCTCTTCATTGTACCAAATTAAACTTAGATTTCACATAATATTTTCCTTTACAATATTCCAAAATCCCATTAAATACACTACAATGAGATTACAGACAAATTTGCAGGTAAAGGTGATAAATATGACACAATGCATCATTTGCAGAAAAGATACGAAAGAACTTAGTGAACAATATGTCATTCCAGAGATATTATGTGGATATTATTTCATAAATTCAATTTGTGATTCATGTCATGAACATATGACAACAAATATTGATCGTCCTTTAATTAGACATAAATTAAGTCAATATAAGATTGAGCAAATGAAAAAACAAATCGATTCCCCTCTCTATACGAATGAACATGGTGAGGAGCTAGCAGCCGCTGAGACAGATGTAGTCGAAGTAAGTGATGAGATACTTTATTCCAATGCATTAATTATGAAACTATGTAAAAAGCACGATATTTCATTACATAATGAAATTTGGAAAGAAGAGCGCGTAACAAAAGTAGCTAGTTCTATTCAACGTGAATTGCTTTTAGATAACCGTAAATATAAAATGAGTGTATTAAAAATGGCTTATACTTTTGCTGTACAAACAATTGATGGCTACTTTGACGATCCAGATGCGATTGATATTTCTACCATTCTATTAAATGCCGATTTCATGGAATTAAAGGAAAAGAGTATCGTTCGTGACTTAAGCAAAAGCTCTTTATGGAATACATTAAATACAACGAGCGAAAACCATTACTTTATTTTACTTAGTGATAAAGACGGTCTATTCTGCTTCATTCGCCTATTTGATATTTTTGATGTTGTTGTTCATTTATCAGAAAAAAGATACAATCTTCCATCACCAATTGTCGGCGTAAATAATGTAGACAAAAAAGGATTTTTTGTGGAAAGTTTAAAACAGTATATGGATGGGCTATTTAAAGAAACTACACGTTCTATTTAATCCATATAGGAACATACGGTCTCCTTTCTTCATGAAAAGACACTGTGTTATAATGAGTGTGAAAAGAACAATACAATCACATAAAACAATTAAAACCTGTATATAAATAAAAAAGACTAGTGTGCGGCTACACACTAGTCCACGTAACTTAGCAGATTGGATTGTTCATTTATCCTATTTGTTTCGTACAAACACAACAACCCACTTTCTATAGGCATAGGTGGGTTGTTATTTTTTGAGCTTGTCAATTAAGACGACAATAAACGTTAACAATGCAATGAGAAACAGTCCACCTTGCAATAACAACGCAATTTCACTCACTTATTATCACCCCCCTCCTACTCGGAGAAGTGATAATTGAACAACCAACCGTACCATAAGTTACCTCTTAATTTTATCATATTTATTAATTGTTTACGATGAAAACCCGCAAGCTTAAAAACTTGCGAGTTTTTTATTTCTCACTATTTTTTTAAAGCATATGCATCAGCTATCATTTCACCAACGATTTTATTTTCTTGTTGCTTCTCGTCTTTTAATAAAGGGAATAACAGTTCTGCCACTTCTTCCCCCTCCTTGAACTGATTCATATAAATGAATGGATTCGGTTTTTCCAATCAGCGATACGTTATAGAATTAACTACATATTATAAAAACATTTCCTATAAGTTAACTAGTCTTTATTTAAAGACACATATGATTCGTTTGAACATCGTTACTGTTTGTTTGAAATACAGTTCGATTTATATTCATAAAAATTGTATATTTCTTTATTTGAAAGGTATTTTTCACTTACTATTTTTTATGGTCCTTAATCCGCTGTAACCAATAAGAAAACTCACATGCTAAATGCATTTGATGTGATTTAATAAGACTATTAGGACAAAGTGCTGGGAACTCAACAACTAGACTTACTTCTATCCCAGTATCAATATCTTTAAATTGATGCCGAACTCCACCAATAATAGTACCATCTTTCATACGTGCAACACCTGTTGATTGGTATTGGTAAGACTTATCTCTAGGTGTTTTCAATCCCGTTTCGTCACCAAAAACAATGAAAAATTGAACTGGGAACGGAGAATTACCTGTAGTTTCGATAACCTCTAATTCATTTTCCCCAAAGGGGCTTAGTACATAGTGATCAGGACAAGCCGATAAATTCACTTGATTATTTTCACGTGATTGTTCAAGCATAAAACTATCAATTCCATTTATAGCTTCTTCTGCTGTAATCCCATCTAAATAGATGCTTGTTTTTGAAAATTTTCGTCTATCACCAGATAAAACAGTACAGATACGCATACCTATTCCACTTAATCTAAGTTTTGATTTCAGTTTATCATACATTTCATTATATGAATATTTCAACTTTACTTCCGTTAGCTTTTTTATCATGACGTCTGTATCATTTATTTCAGGCCCTTTATGTCCTAATGTATTTAATGCTTTTTTAATACGTTCTCTTTTCCATTTTGTAAGTTGCTCTTGCGAAATATTGTTTCCATCGATAATAATCTTCATATACATTCACCTTCTTTTTGATCGTATCGTAGTGTAGTTAATACTAAATTAACCATTTCTTGCTTCGTATCTAGATTCAACTTTACTTCTGAATGAGCAATACTGCTAAGACCGTATAAAATAAATCCAGAAGCTAATGAGGAGTTGTCAGTATAAAAAATCCCCGTTTTCACTCCTTCTTCAATTACTTGTCGAATTAATGGTTGAATTCGTGTGAATAATTTCTGTTCCAGTTGAAAATGTTGTTCCGTCTGAAACGAACTCACATTTTTATAGGGTGCTAATTTTTCAATAAATGTCCAAAATATATCTAGAGAATCTTTCATCTTCTGCATTACAGACCGTTCATTTGAAATAAGTATTTCTTCAATTAACTCCATATTTTTCACAATGAAGCTATTTAAAGTCTCATCAACAAAATCTTCTTTAGATTTAAAGTAATAGTAAAACAACCCTGTTGCTACACCAGCCCGACTAACAACATCTTTTATGCTAAATCCTCCCATACCATTTTTCATATATAGTTCAAAACCAATATCCATTAACTCTTGGCGTCTTATATCGGGTTCTTTTGATATTCTTTTCATACGTCATCTCCTACTATGTTTTTTACCACGACTGAATCTGATTCAATCATAAACGACTGAACTTGATTCAGTCAATCTTATTTGATAAATTTAAAAATCAATTTAGAAACTAAGCAACAAAATTCCTACAAAAAAAGAGTAATCCCAAGAAATATGCTTCTAACCTTAGATTTATCAAAAAAGTTAGATCATATAACTTGAGACTACTCATTTTCATTAAACACGTATTCTCTTTTCAAATCGATTAAACTTTATTTTAGCCGCACCATTTCTGTCTCTACAATCATTTGAGGAAGCGACTTTTGAATTATTTCCTTTAATACATAAAGAGCTTCATCCACATAGCCACCTTCAAAACTCTCTAAGGGCTCAGGTAACTCATCCTCATCTAAAATAAAACATTCTCCACTTGGCATTACCATAATATCAATAATTAAGTCTTCAAATGACACTAGTTCGTCTGTTATTTGCGTATTTTTTACAACATTAAAATAAGCGCCTAAATACATTCCGTTCTTATCTCTCCATATGTATAAATTGTACGGACGATTTTCCCAGTAGTATGCAATGGTGTAACTTCCTTTTGGGATTGTTAAACTCGAATCATTTGTATTCATCGTAAATGAATACTGAACCTCATAAAATAACACGATACTTTGCGATTTCTTTTCAAGTATTAAGCAATTGTGATCTACTATTGTCGAGTCATATCGGATTTTTCTTTCTATAATTTCACTTTTAGGTGTTCGTAATTTATTCATTTTTTTGTTTCCCCTTATGCTATTTCTAGTCTTAATTATATCCGTTTATATAGCGATAAAGAAGTGTACGGTCTACAATTACACAATAAAACTCCTTCTTATTTAGAAGGAGTTTTTCACTATCCACCATTCATATGTTTTAGCCTTTCAGTAACCGCATCATAAAATTTTCGTTTCTCATCAACATTTAAGTGAACACGACTTACTGTTTTAGTAAATCCATACAACAACTGCACTTTCACTGGCTCTTTTAGCGTTATTTCAAAAGTAGGAGGTTCTTTTATGAACTCCATAACAGTTGCATCCAGCACCTCTTTTTCTTCTTTTGCTGTTAGGGATTCCCCCTTGTAGAATGCAATATTATCAATTTGTGTAAATGACAATACAACTTTCTTTCCTAATCCAATTTGAATGATAACTTGTTCTTCTGTTACGACAATTGGATTTTTACGCATCACTTGTATTTCAGCTAAAAAATAAATCATCGCATATACGTTTAGTATGAGTAAAATCCAAGCTATTACTGGATTCCATTGATGAAGTAAATAGTGAAAACCGATACTTTCAATTACTGTTGCGTGAATAATCATAATATAAACACCTATAGCGCCGGTCTTTTTGTGATAGGAATATGTACATTCACCATCTGGTACTTTTTCACGCCACGATAAAAATGCATAATAGATTAATTTACACTCAGTAAGAATGATACTTACAGCCTTACTTCTTTTCATAGTAGCATCAAACGCTGCATCAATCGCATAAGAAAATGAAGAATACTCACTTCTATATTCTTTATATCGTTTTATTATTTTAGGAAGTACTCTTATAATTTTATATATAAGAAACAGTTCAAAACATACGAACACAATTTCTCCAGCAACTATTACATACGAAACAAATGAAAAAGCTTGTAAATAATCACTAGGAATTATAAATCTTGCGAATACATATCCAGCTATAACTACAGGAAACATATACGTTAACGAATATCTTTTCCGTATAATAAAGAAATATGTGATGACTGGAATTACAAACATAAAATCTAATAATGAACCGAGGACTACTTCTTTCGGGGCAGCTGGCACTATTGGCAGGGCATACAATAAATAGTTTGATAACATAATTAAAGATACGAGTCCAATCCAAATGCCTTTTTTCCTTCTTGAAATTGATGGATTCATTCCTTCTCTCCTCTATTCAAAAACCTCATTTAAATGGTCTTTATAAAATGAAATAGCACGTTCAAATTCTTTTATCTCATCTACTTTCACAACTGTCTCTAACAGTAATTTCATCGCTTCTTCATGTTCGTTTACGTTATATTTTGCTAATGATAAAAACACTTTCATCACGTCATTTTCCGGGAACTTCTTTATCCCTGCTTCTAATAAAGTAATCGCTTTATCATATTCCCCTATACAACGATACGTACTGCCAAGACCGATATACGCACCGCAAAGGGATTCACCATCAAGTCCGTTCGCAATTGCCTGTTCATAATACGGAACCGCCTCCGTTTCAAGACCCATTACATCATGTATCCAAGCACATTGATATAGTACTTCTGCATCCCTCGTAAAGTTTGTTAATCCTATAAGTATCTCTCTAGACTGCGCATATTTCTTTTCATTTCTAAGTTTAATAGCTTGCTTTAATAAATGTTCCATACAATCCACTCCTCAAAAAATGTTCATTATGCATATATCATGTATTACACATTTACGAGCAGCTAATGGCCTATTTCATTGATTTGATTCAATTTAATAATTAGTGAGGGATACGTTCCCCCACTAATTTAATATTAACTCCATTATATACTATGCGACTGCATCTCTTTCTAAAAGCTTAAATCTACATAGTAGTGATACGATTACATAAATGCTCTAACATATTGACAATTTCTTTTGCAGTTTCATCTTTCCCATTACATAACTTCACATTACCGTCTTGTCCAATAACGTGATGCACAGCACCGCGAGAATATAAAGAATGCGGTGAGTTCGCTATCATTACACTCGCTTTTGCACCCTCCATTCTTTTGCTTGCTCTTTCAATAAGTTCTGCTTCATTTACGTCACTTTCAAGTTTAAAGCCAACGAGTATCGTTTCTGGATCCCAACTCTTTACTTGTTTTAATACTTTTGGCGCTTTTTGAAAATGAATAATTGGAGCGATGTCACTTGAAATCTTTCCGTTCATATTAAGAATATTTCCATCTTGATCACAAATCTTTTCGACAACCCAATCTGAGCCAGCAGCAGCCATAATAACTGCATCTACTTTTTCATGTGTAATAATACTTTTCATCTTATCTTGTAAATCAATAATCCCCTCAAATGGGTGCAATTCTAATTGGTTATTTACATCCATTGGCTTCTCAGCGAAATAGCCATGCAAATATATTACATGTGCGCCCTTTGTCATTAGCTCTTCCGCAATAATTCTTCCAATCGTACCTTTTGCTAAATTTGTATGTCCACGTACTTGATCCCATTTTTCTAGGCAGCCGCCGCTCGTAATTAATACTTTTTTCTCCTGCATAATAACCATCCCTTACTGATTTTTCGCACGAAACCACTCTGTTCCAAAGTCAACTGCATCACGCTGCCTCATAAAACGGCACGTCGCATTCCCTATCTTCCCACGCGTAACTGTTCCTTTAAGCTCATATTCAACTCCGATTTCTACAAACGTATCAGAATCGTAATCCATTTCAACGAATTCTTTCCATACTCTTACACCTTCTTCTATAATAGGTGCTCCTACCTTTATTAACTCGCGTGCACCTGTACGTACCTCAGATAAATGTATAGACGTATTAGAGTCATAACCAACACCAAGTAATAATATGTATCCATCTAAATCGTATATTTTTCGTAATGGCGATTCTTCACCAAAACTTATGGAAAGTGAATGATTCGCTGTAATTTCTTCTGCGTGTTGCCCCCATGCTGCAAAACTACTGAGTGGATGATTACTGCGCAATACATTCGGATATGTACGAAAACATTCAACTACTTCTCCCATTGCCCTTGTTGGTGTTATACGTGGATCAAATGCTGGGACGTTATCCCGAATAATTTGCCACCATTCTTCTGGTACAGGTGGTCTTGACCAATGTTTTGGATCGGATAAATCCGAAGATTGCGTCGGCATAATTATCGTTCCTTCTTCTGTAACAACTTTCATTAACGCTTCTACTACGGCAACTGCACCGCCTGATATCCAACCGATTGAACTTAATGAAGAATGTACAATAACTGTCATTCCCTTTTCTATCCCTAATGCTTTTAAATCATTTGTAATTGTTTCGATTGTATTTGGAAATTGTGTATTCGCCACTATGTCATTCATTTTCACGATTGTTCCCCCATTTTGCTTTAAACTAATACATACATATATTATCATATTTTTCTTAATTTTTAACATAATCATACAGATTACTATAGACCTATCGTTCTTATCATATCGGAAACAGTTAAATTATGGTGTATTTATTTAAAATTAATAAAGGAAGGTGCACACAATGAAGAAAATTATATTACCCCTTTTCATATTAGGGATTATTAGCTTAAGTGGCTGTACTTTTTCTAATAATGAATATGAAGATTTTTGGGTGTTAGAAAAATCTAGATATAACGAAGGTGGATATGGCCCTTCAAACTTATATGAAAAGGCACAGGAAGATCCAACTATGATTCATTACTCAAACGATAGCATTAGTGAAGGAAAAAGGATGGTATATTTAGCATTTGGAGAAAAGTATAAAAACGATAAAATTACAGTAAAAGAAGTTACAGACGAAAAAGATACATCAGTTATCGTCTTACGTATTGAAAAAAACAAAGGAAAAGATAAAAAACCCTGTTATGTATATCGGTGTGCCTAAACTTAGAGATTCTATTAAAATTGTAGATGAAGATGGTATGAAAATTTTTGAAATGAAACAAAATGAAAGCGTTACATCAAAGCAATGATCACTCTAGCACTCTTAATTCAAGCTTTATACTCATATGAAAGAGCCCATCACAAATGATGCGCTCTTTGTTAATTACCTTTTAATTCAAATGTTGCTACCCTTCAATCGTAACTCCAGTAAACATCGATAAATTCCCTGTTATTCTTTCACCTACTCGTAAAAACAGTCCAGCGGCTCTTCCGCTAATACAATGAGAACCGATAAGTAGTTTACCAGTATATGGTCCATCCCACGTATCAATTGTATAGTCAGGCATGTCTACATATTGCTGATATATTTTTCGTTGTTCAAAATAATACTCTGTTTGATCTTCAGCCAATAGTTCATCATTGTCATAAATAGATACTCCGCCGCCTTCGCGACCAAATAACGGTTTTGAAACATATGATTCTTTTCTTTCTAAGAATCGTTTATTTGTGAAATACGTTGGAAGGAAGTATTTCTTAATAATCTCTCGCTCTTCTTTTTCAAAGAAAACTTCATCTTCATAAAGTTGCCAAATTAATGCGAGCATACCTTTATTTTGCATAACAAAAGCAGCCGGTGGGTTAATAATTTGCACCTTTCCTTGTGCGATATGATTTAAAAATTGCAGACCGATTCTTTTACCATTTTTATCAGTATCTGAAACTAAATATTCAATTGGATATAAACGATATAAGTATTTAATTTTATCGCCTGCCGGGGTGTATATTCCATCATCTGCAACAACGATATCTTGTATTCCTACATAATCGGTTTGTTGCTGTAAACAATAACTTCGTAAAAACTGAACGGTTTGATGATCTTCATCATGCCAATCGTAGCTTGTAAAATAAATCGTTTCGTCAGGACTTATTTTGTAATCATGTTTAATTTGTTCCCAAGCTTGAACGATGTGTTCTTCAATATGATTCGGATGATTCACATCGTGATATCGACACAATACTTCATTAGCGACAGATGGTTCTAAATAACCTGTCGGAGTATCGCAATTTACTTCAATTAATTTAATATCATCATGATTTACGATGAAATCAAGCCTTGTAAAATATGAAAATAAACCAGTATGTTTCATTCTTGCAATTTCCCACGTCTCTGGTGGAAAACCAAGTTTTTGAAATTGTGCTGGTGTATTTGTAATGTATTGATATGTTTTATATAACACATACATAATTTCTTCTGTCGCTTTAGAAATTGCAGTATATGTACGTACTGGCATACGATACATACTAGTTGCCATATATTGATTCCATTCTTCACTCTCTAACAAACTCGGCCATGTAAATCCATTTCTACCAGCCTCTTCTGCAAGAGAAAACCAGATTTTCATATACTCTTCCTGTTCTTTTTCTGTATACATTTCTCCATTATCCTTTCAAATTAGGATCCAGCTGGTGCTTTTGCGTTTCCAATTCCATTTGAACCAGAATTCACTTTTGGCGTTTGTGTAGTAGATGATTTTGACGTATTTGAATCTGGCGTCACTTTAGTTGAACTGTTCGGCTGTTGCTTATTCAAATCCACTTTCTTTGAAGAATCATTATTACTACTAGTGCCACCGTAATACCCACCGCCACCACTTCTTCGCTCATCCTTTTCACGGTATGGGATAATATTATTTGCATATGGTTTCTTTGTAAGATTTGGTTTCGCAGTATTATACATATTCGACGTCTTACTTGCTAATAAATATCCAGCAACGAACGGAAGTATTGGCAAATGGGAACTCTCATTATTAAATGAAGCGGGTGAATTATTATCTCTACATAATTCTTCTTTTTCTATATTTCCTGTCGTTGGCGCTTTATCATCACAATTTAATTTTTCTTGTTCGCTTTCTTGCTTCGTACCATCTGTTTTTACCGCACTACTTTCTTTTTGTGCACTCTCTTCATCATTATCAGCACATCCTGTTAATAAAAAAGATGACACTCCTATTGAAGCTGCAATTTTCACAAATTTGCTTTTATCCATTCTCATGTGTTATGCACCTAATTTCTATTTATCTATATTTTTCCAATTATCTTTATTATATACTGTAAATATCATTTTTTTCAAACTAAACTAAATATGTAAAATTACATATTTCACATACTTTTCAGCTGTTCATTCTCGAGATAGCAATGAAATCTTTCCACCCCTGGATGTTTTTCTCCTAGACTTTTAATCTTAAACTTACACTTTTTATAAAATCCGACTGCCTCTGTATCTGTCTCAGCCTCAATATATGTTAACTCATATTCCCTAATTATTTCTTTAATCATTTGAAGTGCAATTCCTTGATTGCGATATTTTTCATCAACAGCTATGTGACACATTCTCGCTCTATTTGTATGAATTAGCACTATACCTATGCAACCCTTATTCCCATATTTATATAGCACTGCCTGATTATTTTTATACATTGAAACTGCTTTAAATAAGCTTGCTTCACTCGGACCGGTCGCATGCTTTAATACTTTTTTAATGGGATCTATTTCTAAATGCTCAACACGTTGTAACATCCTATCTCCATCCTTTCTCATGAAAAAAGATTAGCTCTTTATTGAAAAAGAGCTAATCTCATTACGCCGTTATTTTCTCTTCTTTTTTCACAACTACAGCTACATAACTATGAAGTATCATTCCGACAATTACAAGACTCATTCCAACCCACGATAAAGAAGACGGAATTGGAGCCGATAACCAGATCAGCTCTCCTACTAATACAAATAAAACTTCACCAGACTGTGTCGCCTCGACTGTTGCTAATTTTTGCGGATCATCTTTTACAAGATCTGTCGCAAAGAAGAATAATACCGTTGCGATTAACCCTGAACTAACTGCTACAATAAAACATTGGAAAACTTGACTACTTGACGGTAGTCCGCCTGTTGATACTTCATAACCAGATAGTAAAAACCAAAATGGTAAACTTGCTAATGTCATACCGAGAACTCGTTGGAAGACATCTAATTCGCCCTTACATACTTGCATCATTTTTCTATTTCCAAGTGGATATGCAAACGCAGCAATGAGTACAGGAACCACACATAAAATGGTTTCACGAATCCCTAAAGAAGAAGCGTGTTCTACTTGCATAAGAACAACACCGAATAAAATAATGCCTGACATTACTAATTCTTTCATTGGAATTTTTTTATGTAATGGGTCTACCGCAAAAAATGGTGTTAACAAAATCCCTGCAACTATTGTAATTTGCCAAGTCGAAGCGACAAGCCACCCCGGTCCAAACGCACCCGCGAAACTAAGCGGTGCATAAAAGAGACCAAACCCTACAATACTCCATAACAACCACTCTTTCGGATTGTTTTTCATATATTGCAAGAGTTGTTTTAAATTCCCCCTATACATGACAATAAGTAATAGCATTGGAACCATAAAGTAATACCGTAGTGATGCACTCCAAATCCAACTCCCGCCCCCTAAGTCCATCGACCGGTTTAACACAAAGGTAAAGGCAAAGAAAAATGATGCCAATATCCCTATTACAATAGCTTTCATTTTAAAACCCCTTGTTTAGTTTCTTGTTATACGATACAACAAAATGAATATAATTAAAATTCGCAATTCTTATTATATATGTATTCTTTAAAGAAACAACACCATATTTTCATCATCACTATACACACCATTCATTTTTAAAGCTCTCTTTTCAATTCCATAAGTTTTAAAGCCCATTGATCCGTATAATTTTTTTGCTGGTTCGTTTGTGGATACAACACCTAAGTTCAATTGCTCTAGTTTTATATCTCGCGCTCTTTGAATGGCATTTGTTATTAACTCACGTGCCAATCCGTTCCGCCTGTTTTGTGCATCTACATACATCGCAACGATATGACCTTTATGTTTATACGCCTCTCTCTCTTCTGTTAGTAAAGTGACAACTCCAACTAAATGATTTTCTTCATTAAATGCACCAAATGTACAACTAGTAGTAGCTGTTAAATTACTTTCCACTCTCTTAATAGGATTTTCCTGGCGAATCGCCTCTTCATACGTTGTTACAAATGCCTCTGGATTTACTTGTAAAGCTTGTAAACGTAAGTCCCAATATTTTTCCGCATCTTCTTTCGTAAGTAATCGAATCATATTTATCCTGCCCCTTTAAGTTAACATAATATTTTTATAAGCTACTATTTAAAGATTGGTATTCTTCTCTTAACATACTATAGCGATAACGATGAATGAACTTCCCTTTACGTAACCGATCATTTCTCATTATTCCTTCACAAACAAATCCTACTTTTTCATAACTCTTTCTAGCTTGTAAATTATCTTCGTCTACTCGTAGCCAAATTTTTTCTAATTTGAATTCAGAAAAACCGATTTGTAACATACTGTATAGGGCTGCTATTCCATATCCTTTACCCCAATATTCTTTATTTCCAATTGCAATCCCTAGTTCAGCATTTTTATTTGTATTATCAAAGTTTTTTAGGTTTACCCATCCAATGTGTATACCTTCCTTTGTAGCGATAGCTCGTTGTTCATAACCATTCGCTCGACTTATGCATGTTTCAATCCACCTTCTCGTATCGCCACGAGTGAACGGTGGATATTGATCTGGTACAACTAAATGTTTTGTTACTTCTGTATCTAATGACCATTGATATCGATCTTCTACATCGTCTTGTGTCAATTCTCTTAATTGAACGAATGGTACATTCATTTTGATATCCCCTTTTCATTTCCCGATAGAAAACCCTTCAAAAACTCTTCCTCCATACTGCTCTAACGTATTTTCTATAAAACTAATTAATTCATTTTTATCTCCTGTTTTATAAAAATGATCAAAAACTGCTACAAATTGGTCTGCATATTGTTCGTCATATCTTTTTAATACTCTAATAAACCATTTTGAATTTCCAAGCCATTGACCATTTACCCTTAAAACATATTCATGTACTAAATCAGCTAATAAATTTGCGATGAACAATTCTTCTTCTCTCTTTGTTGCACCAATGAAGTCATCCAAAGTATCCGTAATAAAATAGCGTTTCTGCTTCATCGTTTCTTCTGTCCATTTTTCTGGTCCTTTATTTAATAAATCATTCGCTTCTCTTTTGAGTATTTTTACAATTTCATCTTCTCCTTTTAACACAATACCTTCTGAAACTAATTGAGGTAATGAAGGTCGTCCGCGCTCACAATCACTTTTGAAAAAGGTTTTATACGTTTCAAAATTATGTACGAATACTTCAACAGGCCAACCATTACTATAGAAAGATTCTCTATAACAAGATGACAAACTTTGGTCAAATATTACAATATCAAGGTCAGATGTTTTCGTAGCTTCTCCTCTAGCAACACTTCCCCCTAGTAAAGCAACATCACAATTCGAAAATTGTGATGTAATAATACTTTGTGCCGCTTCAATTGGTTTCATAATCTTATCCCTTCTTATTTTACTTTCTTCTTTTCAGCTCTTTCTCGTGTCTTTTTAATATAGGATTCTGCATTTGGTGTTTTGCATGACGTTTCACCGTGATCAACTTCTACTTTTCCAATTTCACGTGAGATTTTAATTGCTTGTTGTTCCAAACTTTCATTTCGAACCCCTACCGCAATTAAAGCTCTATTCATCGCTTCTCTTTTACGATTTTTTTCATTATGTATATGAACTTTAATCTCTTCTAAATACGGTAAGAAAAAGTCATCGTCTAACGTTTTATTTTTTATTGCGATATTCGCTAATAATGACCAACCAGCTCTTCCAATCCATTCATCATCAGACTTCGTCCATTCTTCCATTCTTTCTATCACGATTGGCGACGTACATATAGCTGTCATAAGAACGTCCATTAAACAATAATAATCAACATCCTGAACCCATCTATTTAGTTGTTCTGACGTTAGTTTCTTCGGATCTAAAATCATCGTTGCTAAAGTCATTGCATCCATATTTTTCGTTTCCCATAATGAGATTGCTAAATCATGATCCTTTTTTATCTTCTTTTTCAACAATTTTAAATTTGCAAAACTAACTCCAAATAACGGCTCTTTTGCCCCATGATTTTTAAAGATTTTACGGTTTTGTTCCGTTCCACATTCTTCCAGTTTCTGCATTACTTCTTCAAGTAACATAGGTCCACCTCTTTTATATATTTTGTTGCCTTCACATATGTATGTACGATATATTCTACATTATTTTTTGGTTTTCCTATATTTATTTTTTAAATACGGTATGTGAAATTTTATTGATGTTCTTTAAAACAAAAAACATCCTCTTCCTTATTTTGCACACGGTTGTTCATTCACACTCTGTATACAATACTCCACAAGCGCATTCAACGGATTTATTATGTTCCTTCCTATTATATTTTCTACCCTTGTAGCAGCGTCTACCATCGATAATTGTGCAACTGAAAGCATTTCGTTTCTATCTTTCATAATTTCATATAAATACTTTTCTAATTTAACATCATGCTCTTCTTTACGACCTTGCATAATTAACTCAAATATCCCTTCTATCACTTCTACTTTTACTTGTATGGATTTATTATTCTGCCGAGCGTATTGTTTTAAACGTTCCATCGTTCCTGAAACCGTACGATTATTTGTAAAAAGTATTGTTTGTGGCTCTTCAACATGACAAATCATTTCAAAAAATGGCTCATCAATTTTCAATATAGGTATGTCTATTTTGAAATTCTCATCTAATAGCGTAATATAATCTGTACAAGTTAATAAAAGTGTATCTACATCACTTTTGGCTATATACTTTATAATATCTTTTAAATTATTCCGTGCTTGTTCTTTTTCAAAATCACAATCTTTTTTTAATATGCGTGATAAGATGGGATCTACAAAATGGAGTATTTCGATTCCAAAAGATTGCAACGCTCGGTCAATGTATTCAATATTTGAATGATGAGCATGTAAACAAGCTAATTTTTTCATACTTATCCTCCCTTTCTAAAACAAAAAACATGAATGAACCATTTTACATGCAGTTCCATACATTCAATTCTTGTTTCATTTTTTTAAACCTGCAAAACGTTGAAATCTTGCATATTTTTTTACAAACTTTCTTACGCTTGTAAAAAAGTTTTTTTGCATTTCCCCCTCTAAAATTGCTAATATAGTAGAGTAGAACTTTTATAGAGAGAAGGAAAATTATGCGCAATGGAATTCGGATGACAACTTTAATGAAAAGGGCTCTGTTGATATGCGTCGGGGTATTGTTTACATACGAAGCTGCTTATGGATCAACACATACTGCTCTAGCAAGTACAGAGGATGAAACTAAATCTGTTCAACTTGTAAGTGAAATTCAAACATCCCTAGCACCAAAAGAAGCTCCAAAACACTATAATGGGCAGGTTAGAAAAGTTGCTTACTTAACATTTGATGATGGTCCTGGAAAATACACAGCTGAGCTTTTAGATATGTTAAAAAGTGAAAATGCAAAAGCAACATTCTTCCTAATTGGTTCAAACGTGAAAGCTTTCCCTGATCTTGTAAAACGTGAAAATGCTGAAGGCCACTATGTTGGGATGCACAGTATGACTCATAACTACAAGAAGCTGTACACAGAAGGTCATTACGTTGATGAAATGAAAGAAGACCAAGGCTTAATCGCTGGTGTTCTAGGAAAATCACCAGTATTAACACGCCCTGCTTACGGCTCAATGCCAGGATTAAATGAAGCCCTTCGCAACAAAGTTGTAGAAAATGGTTTAAAAGTTTGGGACTGGACAATTGATTCATTAGACTGGAAATACAACAAAATGCCAGTAGACGCTGCATCTGCTAAAATCGTAGAAAACGTTCTACATGGTGCTACAAACCCAACAGAAGTTATTCTAATGCACGATATTCATCCACAATCAGTTAAAGCAGTACCTGGAATTATTAAAGGGCTGAAAGAAAGAGGATATGAATTAGAAGCCTATAATGAGAACGAACACTTCCCATTAAACTTCTGGCATGATAATCGTATGTAATAAAAAGACTTGATTCCCTCTTGTAGGTTATCAAGTCTTTTTTTATCGTTTTGGGAATTTCCTTTGTTGCTCTTCAATAGAACGAATAATATTCTCCCTATCCTCTTGAGTTATACCGATAGAAAATTCGTATTCTTCTTCCTTACACCATGTGGGGTTAAGTTCCAGCGATAAGCGAATAACAATGTTAAGCTCCCCTGCTTTTCCCCCCATAAATTCAAACGCTAAATTTGGTTCTATGAAATCTAGTTCATTATATGTAGGGTTTGGTAAAGATTCAAACCATTTTATCATGTACTGTAAATCGTATGTTTGTAAAAAAGGATCCATCGTTTCAAAAACTTTATTTTCTTCTGATAGTTTCGCTTTTACTCTTAACCAATTTCTATCACACTCGTCTTTTGCATCTGCATATTGGTAATTTACAACCTCTAAATGTAATGATATTTTTTCATTTTTAAAATTCATGCATAGACTCCTTTTATTTACCCTATTTTGAAAATATACTTTTCTGTTTCAATATTGATCCTCAAGGAAAATCAAAAGATTTTACAAACAATCATAACACATTTTTTTCAAACCAATCCCTATTTCTTTTATTCAAATCCCCTCACTTTCTTACACTTTAATATTTAAATAAAAAGACTTGAATTCATAATTAGAATTCAAGTCTTTTTATGCTCTATTATTTAGAAAACATTCCCTAGCAATTTCGCAATTTCACTAATTAAAATACCAACAACAGCAAAGTCGGAATCACCGAATGTTGTATTTTCAAATCCTAATCCACCTAATATAGGTAATAATATAGCTGGTAGGAATGAGATTAATAATCCATTTACAAAAGCTCCAAGTATTGCTCCTCGTCTTCCTCCAGTTGCATTTCCAAATACAGCAGCTGTTGCCCCTGTGAAGAAATGAGGGATTAATCCTGGCACTATTACACTTAATCCGATAAACGGAAGAATAAACATAGATAGTAATCCAGCAATAAAACTTGTTAAAAAGCCAATAATAACTGCATTTGGCGCGAATGGGAAGATTGTTGGACAATCTAATGCTGGTTTGGCATTTGGTACAAGTTTATCTGCTATCCCTTTAAATGCAGGGACAATTTCTGCAATCAACATACGGACACCAGCTAGAATAATATATACACCCGCAGCGAATGTAATTGCTTGCATGAATGAATACACGAGATAATTTTGTCCGTTACTTAATTCTGTTTCGATAAAGTTTTTCCCAGCAAATGGTGCAACAATAAAGAATAACACAGCCATTGTTAATGACATAGAAACTGATGTATCACGTAAAAACCCTAATGACTTCGGTACTTTAATTTGTTCTGTAGATTTTTCCTTATTTCCAAATTTACTACCAACAAATCCTGCTGCTAAATACCCAACTGAACCGAAATGGCCAATTGCGATATCATCCATTCCCGTAATTTTTCTAACATACGGTTGAAGTAGAGCTGGAAAAATGACCATAAGTAATCCTAAAATAATAGACCCACTAATAACTAGTGAAGCGCCTTTCATCCCTGTAGTTGAAAATACAGCTGAAATTAAACATGCCATGAATAAGGTATGATGACCAGTTAAAAATACATATTTAAATCTTGTAAATCGTGCAATTAGTAAATTAGCAATCATCCCAAATACCATAATTAATGCCGTTTCTGTTCCTAAAGTTTGCTGTGCTATCGCAACAACAGCTTCGTTATTTGGAATAATCCCTTTAATATGAAATGCTTTATCAAATATTTTACCAAAAACATCTAAAGCCCCTATTAATATAGTGGCTCCGCCTCCTAAAACGACGAAGCCCATAATTGTTTTTAATGTTCCTGAAACTGTATCTGCAAAATTCTTTTTTTGCAATAGTAAACCACACATAGCAAACAATCCAACTAATATTGCAGGCTGTCCCAAAATATCTTTCATTATTAAATCAAACATAGCACTACTCCCCTTTCACCGTTTCTACATCAGGTGTTTTTGTAATGCTTCTTTAATTTCATTTAAATCTAGAATGTTTGTTAATCCAGCAACTGTGCGAGTACCATCTTCAAGGTTGCAAATGATATCTTTCGCACCTAAATATAGATCTGCTTGTTCTGATTTACTTGATGCTAAATCCGTATGAGAAACTTCAGCTTGCATACCAAGTTCAGTTAATATTTTCTTTACATTCATTTCTATAATAAAACTACTTCCTAATCCATTTCCACATACAACTAATACTTTTTTCATTTCAATCTCCCCTTTAATTAGAATATTTAGCTATCATTTCTAGCATTTTATCTTTTGAATTTGAATGCATTAACATTTCTATGTTCGTTGGTTCAGATAACATCTCACTTAATTGTGCCAATGCCTTCAAATGTGTCTCGTTATCTATAGCTGCTAATACAATAATTAAATTTACAGCATGCTCTTGTTTTTCTGAAAATAACACACCCTCTTTTAGTTGTAATAAACTCATCCCTAATTTTTTGACACCTGCTTCTGGACGAGCATGAGGTATAGCGATTTTAGGTGCAATTACAATATACGGGCCTAACTTCTTTACATTCGCAATCATTTCAGAAATATATTCTTCAGAAATATGTCCACTTTGTAATAAAGGTTCCGACGCAACACGAATTGCTTCCTCCCACGTCTCAACGTGATTCTCAAGCTCTATAAATTCTCTAGTTAATAGCTCGTTTAACATAGGCTTATATTTCTCCTCCTTATCAATATGTACCGGACCACTCATAAACTCTCTCAATTCATTTTTCAAAGATTTTTCATCTAAAATGTCTGTGTATTTTTGGATAATACCCATCATCATATCAACTGAATCATTTTGATTTTCGCCATATAAAGCTACATTGACTTTTCGTAGTAACGATGCTTTTTCGGAATCGGTCAAAATTGGATTTACCATAAAGATAGGAATTTTCCCCTTCTCCAGTTCAGTTGTAGTAATAATACAATCTACATCAAATGTATTTGATTCATATTCCCGCTTTGAAATGGCTTTTAAAATATCTACACTTGAAAACACTTGCTCTAATTGGTACTGCAACATACGTGATGTACCAATACCATTTGGACAAACAAGTAGCGCGGTTTTTCTTGGGCTGGGAACGATTCCCTCTTTCCTCATCCAAGCACCAAAGTGCATAGTAATATATGCCATTTCATCATCTGAAACTATTTTTCCAACATATTCTTCAAAATGATGAATTACTTTTTTTGTAAGAGTATATACTTCTTCATAATTTTGCTGGATTGTATAAAGTAATGGATTTTCTATTTCAATCCCGTACTTTACACGATAATATGCCGGTTTCATATGCAGATATAGGTCTGAAGCAAGTCCTTTAAAATCTTGAAATATAACACAAGCATAATGTTGAAAATCCTTTATCATATACCCGACCATTGAATGTATTCCATCAATCTCACTTTTTTCAAAGTCTTTTTGTTGAGCATTTACTTTTGCTCCTAACAAATGAGTCGTAATATAATAAATTTCATCTATTGGAAAACCCACGAAAAATACTCTTTCAAACTGTTTTGCAATATATTTTGCTGCTTCAAATTGTTTTGTTTCTCTTAGTACATCCTTTTCAGCATCTTCCATCTCAACACATTTTCCATTTACAATACGATTGCGGAATAAATACATGTAAACGCTTAAACTTTCAAGTACCTCATCTGTGTACTGGACCCCTAAAAGCTCTTCACAATTTGATAAAATATTTTTTATTATAAGAAGTTCCTCGTGATCTTTATTACCTTTTACATTTTTATTATCATTCGTAATATATTTCACATGCGATATTAAATATTCCCATCCATGCTTTGAAATTATTTGTGAAAGATTTAAGATTAATATATTTCGTTTTCCATGTTCATTCCCTATAATATTGTAGCCATGTTTACGATTAAAGTTTAATGCGAGCTTAAACTTCACTAACTCTGCTTTTATTTTTTTTAAGTCAGCAAGAGCAGTATTACGACTGACTTGCACAAGTTCTATTAAGTCTTCTAATAGAATCCTTTTCTCCATTGTTAGTATATAAAGAACCAGCAATATTTTTCGTTCATGTGGAGAATATTCATATTGGTTTGTTGTAAATCCATTTAACTTTTTTATCACTCTTTGCTTCGTTTCATTATCAAAACAGTAGCCTAAAGGGCGAATATATTCATATGAATTTAAATCCTCTGCAACTAACCAATCTTCTATTTTCTTCATATCATAATAAATTGTTCGCTTTGAAACTTGTATGACTTCCATTAATTGAGATACAGAAACATAGCTATCCGCTTGAATAATTTGCTGTAAAATACTTATACTTCGATTATCTAATATCATATATGATATACACCCTTTCTATACTTGTTCTTAAATAGAATTGCAAGTATAGATACTAACTTTGCAAAATTAGAGTTTGAAATCGCTTTCTATTAATATCTTATCTTGTATCTCTTCTAAAATTAAGTCCAAATTCTTGTTTATGCACAGTGCAATGATTGTACTTTCATTTAAAAATTTTACTATATACATGCGGCATATGAAATTATACAATACGATTTTTTATTTTAAAGACAATTTGTCAATCTAAGTGCGACAGTTCTTCCTGAAACCCTTCATGGGCAGTTTTCTGTATGAAGTAAGTGATGTGATAACTTCTACTTTATACGAAGCGATATGGGCTTTTTTCTTTAGGTGTCGCACTTAATAATACAATGTGTCGATACATAAAATATTTTTAACTCATTACCCTCTGTACATGAAATAAATTTGATTTGCAATATAATCTGAACTAAAGTGAAGTCCATTCCTTATCCACCACATGATAATACCTACCAATGAAGCTGTTTTAATATCAACCGCAACATAATCATTAGGCAAACCCTTTTTCTTATTCTCTCTTCTCGTTTCTATTAACTCTTTTAAAAATAAAAATAGTTGCTCCTCAAATTGATTCATTTTAAATAATATAAATAAATAATTTCGGTGGATATATAAATAATCAAGTAATTGTGTTAGCTTTTGTTTTTCTGATAAATCTTTTGCATGTATTAAATCGGTTATTTTATTTGAAAGTTCATTTGAAATCTCATTCGTGATTTGGTCTAGTAAATCTTGAATATCTTGATAATGTAAGTAAAAGGTTGTTCGGTTTAATCCTGCTTTTGTTGCGACTTTCTGAACCGTTAAACTTGAAATACTAGGATTCTCACATAGGAGAGAAAAAACAGCATTTTTAAACATTTCTCTTGAACGAACTGTACTAGGATCTTCTTTTTTAGGTGTAGACATTTTGAAACTCCTTTATAGATTTTCTCTTTACTTACTCGACAGTGCATACCTTCTATGTCGAGTAGTGAACATTTTCAACAAAACTGTTCATGGTCAAAGAAAATTTATTTTGTTACCATTAATTTTATCGACACAATGTCGATAAATCAAGACAACAATGAAGGAGTTTACCAATGCAAAAGGAAATATCAGAAAGAAATAAAAAAATTATATTAATTGTGCTCATTTCCGGTTGTTTTTTATCAACATTAAATCAGACGCTATTAAATGTAGCGATGAGTAATCTAATGGAAGTATTTGATGTTACGGCCGCTACAGTTCAATGGCTATCAACAGGCTTTATGCTCATAAATGGTGTTCTCGTGCCAATTACGGCATTTTTAATGAAGCGATTTACAACAAGGCAGCTATTTATTAGCTCGATGCTCTCTTTGTTTATTGGGACTGTTCTCTGCGCATGTGCCATGAATTTTGGCATTTTGTTAACAGGAAGAATGATTCAAGCAGTTGGGGCAGGAATTATTATGCCACTAATGATGACAGTTATTTTATATTTATACCCTAGTGAAAAGCGTGGCAGTATTATGGGAACCATCGGTTTCGCCATAATTTTCGCGCCAGCCATCGCTCCACCATTATCTGGCTTTATTATTGAATATGTATCATGGAGATGGTTATTTATTGGATTAGCTCCATTTGTATTAATCGTTATTATTCTCGCGCTAAAATATTTAATGAATGTTGCTGAGACAACAAAAGCAAAATTAGATATCGTAAGTGTCATTTTATCAACGATTGGCTTTGGTTGTATTATATTTGGATTTAGTAGTGCAGGAAGTAAAGGATGGGATCATCCAGTTGTTATTACTACAATTATCATCGGAATAATTGTTACAACCCTATTCTGTTTACGTCAAATAAAGTCTAGCGATCCACTATTAAATTTATCCGTATTTAAATATAAAATTTTCACTCTTACATCAGTCATTAACGTACTCATTACGATGATTATGTATGCTGATTTAATTCTTTTACCGATTTACTTGCAAAATGGACGAGGTTTTACTGCTTTTGAATCAGGTTTACTTCTATTACCTGGAGCTGTGATTAATGCCTTCTTATCACCTATCACAGGTAAAATGTTTGATAAATATGGGGCGAAACCACTCTTTATTACAGGTTTAATATGTATCATTATATCTATGTGGGGTGTAATTGATTTGACCGAATCCACCACTTATATGTATTTAATGGTTCGTACCATTATTCTACGTATTGGACTAAGTTTCATTTCGATGCCTTTAAATACAGCAGGTTTAAACGCTTTACCAAGAGAACTGGGTTCACATGGTTCTGCAGTGAATAATACCGTACGTCAATTAGCAGGTGCTATTGGAACAGCAGTTATTATCACGGTATACACAATTCAATCAACTTCACATGCTTCGCAGTTATCTAGTGAAAATGGAAACATTTCAGTTATGCAAGTAAAGAAATTATCTTCTATCTTCAGCTCAAGTGATGCCTACGTATTTATGTTAGTCTTATCTTTTGTAGCTTTGATTATCGCATGTTTCATGCCTAAAAAAGTAGCACTCCAAAAATCTGAAAGTAAATCTTAAAACAAAAAATCCTACTCGTTTTCTATACGAGTAGGATTTTTTGTTATTTATTTTGTTTCCCCGTCTTCAGTCGTCTTCACCTTCGTTTTATTTTTATCACGATGGTTATAGTTGTACTTAGAACGCTCTACTGGAGTGAAGCCTTCTGGTGTGTAGAATCGTAATAAGTCGCCGTTAACAACTTGGTCAGAGTATTTTAGTGATTTTTGAACCATTTGTTCATTTTGTTTTATTTCGTCTGTAAATTCTACTGGATTTCCAGTCGCTGTATCATAGTATTTGCCGTTCAGTGCAGTCACTGTTGGACTTACATAGTTACCGTTACGGAAAGGAACGACTTGTTTATGATCTGGCGATAATAAATCTGATCCGAATTGGACATAATTCTTTGTATCTGTACCTAGTAAGTGTAATAAAGTTGGAAGAACGTCAATTTCTCCGCCATATTGATGTTGTATGCCGCCTTTCATTCCTGGTACGCGAATGATTAATGGTACACGTTGTAATTGAGCATTTTCAAATGAGTTCATTTCTTTACCCATTATTTGAGACATTGCTGCGCCATGATTATCTGAAATACCGTAATGGTCACCGTACATAACGATAATTGAGTTATCGTATAAACCAGATTGTTTCAAGTAATCCATGAAGCCTTTTACAGATTCATCTAAATAACGTGCTGTTTGGAAATACGTATCTACAGATGAATCACCTGTTTTCGCTGGTTCAATTGTCGCTTCCGCTTTATCAATTGGATAAGGGAAATGGTTCGATAACGTAATAAATTTTGAATAGAACGGTTGTTTTAACGTTTGTAATAATGGAATGGATTCATTAAAGAACGGTTTATCTTTTAACCCATAGTTTACTACATCTTTTTCGTTCATATCATAGTATGACGCATCAAAGAATTTATTAAAACCAAACGATTTATAAATTTCATCACGGTTCCAGAACGTTTTGTAGTTACCGTGGAACACTGCTGATGTGTATCCTTGTTGACCTAAAATAGCTGGTGCTGATTGATACGTGTTATTAGCTTTATTTGTAAAAACAGATCCTTGCGGTAATCCAAACATTGAGTTCTCTAACATGAACTCCGCATCAGATGTTTTACCTTGTCCTGTTTGATGGAAGAAGTTATCAAAGTATAACGTATTCGCATCTTTTGTAAATGAGTTTAAGAATGGTGTAACCTCTTGACCATTTAGCTTGTAGTTTAGTAAAAAGTTTTGGAATGACTCTAAATGAATATAAATTACGTTCATTCCTTTTCCTTTACCAAAATACTCAGGATTTGGACTTGCATAAGTTGATGTAAGATAGTTTCTAACTTCTGTCATATTATCTCCATCCGCTAATGCTCGTTCTGTTGATGCTTTCGCACTTTGAATACCATCATAAATCGTAAAGTTGTACGCCCCTAAATATTTCACGATATAATTGCGGTCAAATGTTCTTGTTAACAATTCAGGACGGTCAGATTCTGCCAGACCTAAGTTAACGCTAAAGAATAAAATACCTGCTACAAATACTAGCGATAATTTATGCTTCGCAACACGGATTGGTTTAGGATTTACAAATTTCGTTGCGACTAAAACAATTAAAATGATTGTATCTAAGAAATATAGTGGGTCATATAAGTGTAGCAATGCAAAAATACTACCACCTAAATCTCCAAAGTTATTCGTTTGTGTTAATGTCGGGAACGTAATAAAGTCGCTGAAAAAGCGATAATATACTACGTTGGCATATAAAAGTATAGACATTAGCAAATTAATAATAATTAACCAAATGTAAGCTCGTTTCCCTTTCGCGAATAGTGCGAGCCCTAAAAATAGAACTGCTGAGCTTAACGGGTTGAAAAACAGTAAGAACTTTTGGATTGTGTTCGATATCCCTAAATTAAATTCTGTCACATATGCTGCATATGTTTTTAACCAAAGTAAAATAACGGCAAATACGAAAAATCCAAAATGATTACTTAATACTCGTTTACTCTTTAATAAAAATTGTTGCATCTCTCCACCTCTTTTGATCATCCAAGGCTTATTTTATATAAGTCTGTCTCTCTATTTAATTTTTCTTCTTCAAATAGATTTTATTTGTTTAACTATATGAAGAATATTAGTAATTATAATTTGTAGCTTTTATTTATTCAACTATTTCTTTTTAAACATTTTGACTTTGGTTTCTATTTTACAAAATACATTTGTAACATTTCCTGTTTTCTCCCAGGGGCCCATCCACTAATTATGACTCCACAAACTATAATCCTTTATTTCCTCATTTGCAAACTAATCTATCTCCAATTTTGGTACATTCATGTAAACTACCCAATTTCATAAAATAAAAAGTGTAGTTTGGGCAATTTGCTCAAACTACACTTTTTCGACTACCGTTTATCATCCTTTGTAGCTATTCCCTCTTCTTTTAAACAACTCTTTAAGTCCCATGAACATTACATTCCAACCATGTTCAGAGCCATCATGACACCCCTCTAAAGCTTTTTCAACATCATATTTTGTCCAATCTTCTTCATGAGCAACGATTATATTTTGTGAAAATATCATTTTAAACCCTTGTTGTTTCTCTTTTATTTCAACTGTGTTTTTATCTAATAATTCACTAAACTGCGGCGTTTTTAATGTAAATACTAATTTTTTTTAGGACGATTCATTTCGATATATTCCCCAATTGCTCGATAATCTTTTCCGCCACGATGATCAATAATTTCCCAACTCCCTCCTACTTCAGGAGTATTTCCCGTTACTTTATCCGTCCCTTCCAATGTAAAAAACCATTTCTTCATCATTTCAGGGTTTATCCACGCTTCAAAAATTTCTTACCTTCGCTAATGTTATTTTTGAATAATTATTCATTTTAATCCTTCCCCCACTTTATATTAAAACGAATATTTGTTTACTTAAAAAACCCCCGCTCTCATAAAAGAGAGCGGGGGTTTTAATCATTCATTATTGACCTTTGTACATTGCATCAACTTGTTTTTGAAGTTCTTCATTTTCTAAGAACTCATCATACGTCGCTACCTTATCAACTACACCGTTTGGCGTTACTTCGATAATACGGTTTGCAATTGTTTGTACGAACTGATGGTCATGAGAAGTGAATAGTAATGTTCCTTTAAATGTGATTAAACCGTTGTTTAATGCTGTAATAGACTCAAGGTCTAAATGGTTCGTTGGATCATCTAATGTTAATACGTTTGCACCGCTTAACATCATTTTAGATAACATACAACGAACTTTTTCTCCTCCAGATAAAACAGAAACGTTTTTCTTTACTTCTTCACCAGAGAATAGCATACGGCCTAAGAAACCACGTAAGAAACTTTCTGATTCATCTTGTGGAGAGAACTGACGTAACCAATCAATTAAAGTGTAATCACTGTTCTCGAAGTACTCAGAGTTATCTCTTGGGAAATGAGCTTGAGATGTTGTTACACCCCATTTGAATGAACCGCTATCTGGCTCCATTTCACCCATAAGAATTTTAAATAATGTTGTCATTGCAATATCGTTACGGCCGATAAATGCAACTTTATCACCTTTATTTAAAGTGAAGTTCACATTATCTAATACTTTTTCTCCGTCGATTGTTTTAGAAATACCTTCAACCGTTAATAAGTCATTTCCTACTTCACGCTCTGGTGTGAAACCAACGAACGGATAACGACGTGATGACGGTCTAATATCATCTAATGTAATTTTATCTAATAATTTTTTACGAGAAGTTGCTTGCTTCGCTTTAGATGCGTTTGAGCTAAAGCGCGCAATAAAGTTTTGTAACTCTTTTACTTTCTCTTCTTTTTTCTTGTTAGAATCTTGCGTTAGTTTTAATGCTAATTGGCTTGACTCATACCAGAAGTCATAGTTACCAACGTATAATTGAATTTTACCGAAATCAAGATCAGCCATGTGCGTACATACTTTATTTAAGAAGTGACGGTCATGGGATACAACGATAACTGTATTATCAAAGTTCATTAAGAAGTTTTCTAACCATTGAATCGCTTTTAAGTCCAAATGGTTGGTAGGCTCATCTAGTAATAGAATGTCAGGTTGACCGAATAAAGCTTGAGCAAGTAATACTTTTACTTTCTCTGCCCCTGTTAATTCAGACATCTTTTTATCATGAATATCTTCGCCGATACCTAATCCTTTTAGAAGGATTGCAGCTTCTGACTCAGCTTCCCAACCGTTTAGCTCAGCGAACTCACCTTCAAGTTCTGCAGCACGCATGCCATCTTCATCACTAAAGTCTTCTTTCATGTAAATTGCATTTTTCTCTTGCATTACTTTATAAAGACGTGTGTGACCCATCATTACTGTTTCTAGTGCAGGGAACTCTTCATATTCGAAGTGATTCTGTTTTAATACTGCTAGACGCTCACCTGGCGTAATATGTATGTCACCTGTTGATTGGTCAATTTCTCCAGATAAAATCTTTAGAAATGTTGATTTACCAGCACCGTTTGCTCCAATTAAACCATAGCAATTACCTGGCGTGAATTTTATGTTAACATCTTCAAATAATTTGCGATCTGCGAAACGCAAACTAACGTTACTTACTGTAATCATTTGTGTCCTCCTACTAATACCGCTTATTTCAGCGTTTTCTCACCGATTGTCTTAAAAAATCGCATATTACGACTCAATTATTGTAGACTATAGCTATTATATAGTAGAAGCTGGATGAATAGCAACGGTTGATTAGCTTTCTACAATGAAATCGAATAGTTTTTATCCATTCCCCTAGTTATTTTTTGTATATCATCGACCTCTTTCTAATATCCCCATTCGCTTCTCATTCTGTAATACATTAGATCATTTTTTCATTTCATATTTTATATACAAAAAACCTGTAGAGAAAACATTCCCTACAGGTTTTTCTTATCTCGTATTTATTATTTTCTCTTTATAACTCTTCAATTTACTCGCCAATCCTATTAAAGCTGGTAACAATATCGGCATTACAATTAAAGCTAATAGCATAAGGGCAATGCCAACAACTAATGCCACTTGTATTAGCGTCAATACTCCTGAAGGGATTAATGCAGCAAATGTTCCGCCTAAAATAAGTGCCGCTGATAATACGACTCCCCCTATGTGACGAGATGCATTTACAATTTTCGTTACTGAATTCCCTTCTAGCTCATTGTATCGCATCATTACGAAAATGCTATAATCCACACCTAGAGCGACAATCATTATAAAGCTAAAGAATGGAACATTCCAGCTTAATGACTCTACGTTTAATAAGTGTGAACTAATTTGTTCACTTATACCAAGTGAAGCAAAGTAAGCTAATATTAATGATCCAATAATAAAGATTGAATTTAAGAATGAGCGTGTAATCACGATTAATACAAGCGAAATCCCTAATAACATAATCGTAGCAGTACGTAAGAAATCTTGCCCGGTTACTTCTTTTAAATCAACGTTTCTAGCTGTTGTCCCGCCGATCGCTTTTTTCACCGATTTTAATTCTGTACCATTTAACGTACCATCTATCGTTTTATTAATCTCTTGTATGATTGGCATCGCTTCTTTTGAATACGGATTTACGTCTAAAATAATTGTCATTTTAGCAATTTTTCTATCATGTGACATGTACGTATTCAATGCTTTTTGGAAATCTTCTCCCGCTAAAACTTCTTTTGGAATATAAAATTTCTCAGAGTTTTTTGATTCATTAAGCTCGCCTAAATATTTCTGAGCATCCCCTAGGCCGTTACTTATCTTTCCAAGCCCTTCTGTACTTTTAGATAAGCCTGATTGTAATTGCCCCATCTTTTCTTGCAAATCTTTAAGCCCTGTTAAAAGTTGCCCTTGCCCATCGTTTATTTTCGTTAATCCGGATTGTAACTCAGTTGATTTGTTCGCAATTTGTTTTGAACCTGTAGCCCCTTCGCTCAATCCTTTGTTCAGCTCAGCAGCTCCTTTTTGTAACTTGGTAACTCCATTGTTCATTTCTTTTAAACCGTTATCTACTTTCAGTAACGATTGATTCGCTTCTTTAAACGAATTCATCGCTGCTTTATGCTGCACCGCCAATTGATTTAATTCTTTTGAAAGTCCAGTTAATTGTTTTTGAGCTTCTTTAGCAATTCCTAATGTTTGCTGCACATTAGGATCATTTGCTAATTCTGGTTTTGTTTGAATGAAATTGTTCATTAACGTTTCAATTTGTTCATATCCTTTTTTCGCACCATCAATCGCTTGAGAAATACTTCCGAAATATTGATTGTACGAACTTAAACCTTTTTCTAACTGAGCATAGCCAGCATGAAGCTGCGAAGTTGCATTTGACAGGGCATTGATATTTCCGTTTAATGATGCTACCCCATCCTCTATTTGCTTCGCCCCTTGTGCTCCATTGTTTATTCCATTCGATAATTGATTTAAAGCTGTCCCTAATGCTGATACGCCATTTTTCGCTTCATTTGTTCCATCAATTAACTTTTGAACATTTGCGAGACTATTTGAGTCATTCCCATCCATCTTATCTTTCGCATCAGTTAATCCATCATTAATTTCCTTTATACCACCATTGGCATCTCCTAAGCCTGTATTCAATTCTCCGGCTTGTTTATTTATATATAATTCTTTAATCTTATCTCCAGTTGGACGCGTCGGTGAATATACTTCTGAGACTCCTTTAACTTTCGAGATTTTATCAGTAAGTTCATCTAAATTTTGTAAAGAAGTCGCCTCATCTAACTTTTTATCCGATTGAATGACTAACGTACTTGGTGAAGAAAAACCAGGCGGAAAATGCTCTTCTATTACGTTAATCCCCATTTTTGATTCATATTTATTATCCACTTCAAATAAATCATTGTAATTAAGCGTGTTAGAATATTTTAATACGAATGGAATCGATATCACGAATACGATAATTAAAGCGATAAATGGTCTTGCTACTGAATTTTTCGCAAAGAATCCCCATAAACGACTATCCTCATGTCCTTTAAATGTTTTAACTGGATAAAACATTCCTTTTCCTAAAAGCACCATGAAAAATGGATTTAAAGTGGTTAATACGAGTAGTAGTACTGCGACACCAATTGCTACCGCTGAAGTAGATTGATATAATTTAAAACTCGCTAAAGCAAGAGATGCAAAGCCAATTAGTACTGCTATCCCGCTATATAAAACGGTTTTACCTGCCGATTTAAACGTTTCTTTCGTAGCCAAAAATGCATTTTCTTGTTTACTTAATTCTTCTTTAAATCTTGTATATAATAAAATGTTATAGTCTGTTCCCACTCCAAACAGGACGACTACTACAAACACTTGCGTAAAGTTTGAAAACGGAAAATTAAATTGATCTACAAGATGGGCAATACTCCCCATTGAAATTAAATACGAAACACCAACTGTAAGAAGAGAAATAATCGGAACAACTGGTGAACGGAATACAATGATTAATACTACAAGAATGAAAATGATCGAAATAACTTCTGTCTTTTTCACGCCCTCTTGAGAGGATGTAAGAAAATCACCCGCTATTAAATCACTTCCTGTTAAGTACGTTGTAACTCCTTTCGTTTGTACTTTTTTATGAAGATTATTTGCAATTTTTGATATTTTACCATGTTTTTTATCTACCGATATTTGCGTTAAAATAGTCGTATTATCTTTAGAAACTAATTGTTTCTCCAGTTCTTTATTATCTAAATGTGAAACGACTTCCTTAATTCCTAATTGCTCTTTTTCATTTTGCAGGGCGTTAATCGTTTTTGTTATTTCCTCTTTTTGCTCATTTGTTAAAGCCTTCTTACTTCCACTATTAAAGACAGCTATAATTTCATACTTTTCAGCCCCTTCTTTATCCATCTCCTTTATCATCTTGTCAGCAATACTGCTTTGTTCTGTATTAGGAATCGTGATTTGCCCTTTTTCCTTCACTAACTGATCCATATTAGGCATCGTTACGACCATTGCAATAGTAATAACTATCCATAATAGAAAAGATAAACTTCTCCAACTTTTTAGCTTGCTCATTTGAATCATCTCCTGTTATTAGAGTTTCATTCCCTATTTTTGAAAATATCATTTAGGAATGAACGTTCATTCCTATTATCCTATTAAATTATTTTTCAATTCTATCAAATCACTCCCTGCGGAATGAATATTCATTCCTTTAACTGTACAGATATATCATCTCCTGTAATCGTTTTTTATATTTATTTAGGAATGAATGTTCATTCCTGTCCTTATAAAGCTATAGAATCAAATGATTCTAATAGCATTCCAAGAGCTCTCTTCCAATTCTTTTACTAATTCTTTTGAGTATTCTAATTGCCCTGTCGCCATTACTTTTATTAATTTTTCAAGCGGTTGATATACAATAATAATTAAAGCAATTATAGGCAATGGACGAAGAAAACCTTTTTCGATTCCATCTTCAATAATATTCATAAAGAAGCCTATAAAATCATCAAATATTTTCTTACTCTGTTCATCAAGAAAATAACTATCACAGTGAGAATTTGTAAAAAGAAAAGCATTCACATTGTTTCTCGCAAATTCAAATAAACGGTTATACGTATGACTAAACTGTTCACGAATATTTGCTTCAACAGGAAAATCAGTTTTTATTGTTTCAGATAGCTGTAGCATACTTTTGGTAAATAATGAGTTAACGAGTGCCTCTTTATTTTCAAAATAGCGATAAATAGTACCCGCGCCAACTTTTGCTTTTTCAGCGATCATCGGAATTGTCGTACCATCGTAACCACGCTCTGCGAATAATTGTATAGCCGCTTCAAAAATGTCTTCTTGTTTATTTTTAGCCATTTTTCTCACCTCAATTTCCAGGAATGAAAATTCATTCCGTTTTTAATTATAAATTACATGAATTAAAAGTCAAGTGTGTAAATACGCTATTGAAACATTTATCAAATAACACACTCAATTAAGATATTAATACATTTTTTGCGTTATCCCATCAAAAAATTTCTTTGTATCATCATGACTTAAAACCCTCAATACATCTTGTACCTTAAAAAATTGAACTTGACTTATTTCATTATCTTTTGGATGTAAATCTATTCTGTCACCTATATATTCTACATAAAACATAGTAGTTTCTTGCTCTTCATATCCAATTTTCATTTTGAGTTCTTCAGGAAAGCCAAAGCAAATTTTATCTTCAAATTGTTTTATAACTTTAAACTTTGTAGATCCAGTTTCTTCTTCCAGCTCTCTCAAAATAGCACTCTCTAAATCATTATCTGTATGTTTCACTCCACCTTTAGGAAAATCCCATTCCCCCTTTGACATAGCATATTCTCCATCTATGTCGCTAATTTTCACCTTATGTACCAATAAAAATTCACTGTGTTGGAATACGACCGCACCTACGGCTTGCCTAATCATTTTACTTTTCCTCCTAAAACAATGATTTCACTCTATTAAATAGAAAAGTACTATAATAAAAAGTTTATCATTATAGTACTTTGTTACTCATACATAGCACATGACATTAATTAAAAGAAATCATAAATAAACGGCTTACGCACCGGCACTACATTCTCAAATGCACGTATCTCCTCTTCGCTACCGCTTATTAAGTCTATTTCATTTAATTCTAGCGGTCGCTTGTAACCAAACATAATAGTAGATAACGCATTAATATCGATTTGAATTCCATTTTCTTTTGCTGTTTCTTCTTTAACGATTGTTATTTCATTATTTTTAAGTTGAACCGTTACGTTATTCCACGGTGCAAATGAATCTGTAATATGTAAAATTACTTCTTGCTCTTCGTTGTTCCAGTTCCATTCATATTGTTTGAAAAACTGTTCTACATCTACAATTCTTCCCATGAAATATGGAGTTACTTCTGCTTTTACTCGTGGTTCTTTTAATGTGTAAAGAAGTGGTTCTGTCTCACTTAGTATCATTTCTAGATCTTTAATCATAGAATCATGTTGGCAGATGAAGTTCCAAAGACCAATTCTTGCTTCATTATGTAATGGGACAAATTCTTCTACTTTCATTTTAGAATTCTCTATTTTGTATAAAATGTAACCAGCCGCCGTTTTATTTTCAACATAGTAAACTGCCAATGTTAAATCATGATACACCGCTTGTAGCCACCATTTACGTCCGCGAACTAACATACCAGAAAATCGTTCTGCAAATGTTTCATATAGATTCTCTACTTCTTCTGGATGATTATCTTTACTAAAACGTTTCACTGTACCATTCACTTGTTTTTTAATTATTAAATCGCTCTTTGTCATCTGACATACGATTCGATTCGCACAAAGTTCCCAGCCGTATTTACGATAAAATGAAACGGCAAATGGATGTAACATCGATACACTATGTCCATCTCTTTTCATAGTTTGCAGTGAATGCTGAAGTAACTCTTTTACATATCCACTTCTTCTATATTCCGGATACGTCGCTACCCCCGCAACGCCGCCCATTTTAAACTTTCCTTTTCCTATGTAAATATGAAAAGGAATTAAGTGCAACTTTGCAGCTAACTCTTCTCCTTCCATAATACCGTATATTTGATGGCTTTCCTTCATTCGTGTAATTTGCTGCTCTACTCGTTCTTCATTTGCTTTATATTGAAAAGCATATTCTGATAAACGTAATGCTTCTCTAAACTTATCTTCTTTTAATTGTATAACGTTCATATATTTCTCCTCCATTCCTCGTTTGAATTATATCATAATTCAAACTATTGTAGTTCGGTAAGTGAAATTACGAGGATGTTTCAACAAAAGATATCGATTTAGAAACAATCTAACATAAAGGCTCTTTTCAACTGCTTTCTATTGGCGGCATAAGAATATTAAAAGCCTTGCGTTCTCTTGGGTTTGCGAAGCTAAGAGGTACCATTGAAAGTGATGAAACTTATGACAACGGCAACATTACGGGCATAAAAAAACCAGTTGATTGAGAGAAACTGGTTCAATAAAGGTTTTATATTGGATATTCATTCAACCAAATTAATGCTTGTTCATAATCATCGAAAAATTTTACGGATTCTTTTGTATTGGATTGTTGTAAATAATTCATTATCTCCCCTTCTTCAAGGAGAAACGCAATTGCCTTACTGTGATTCAAAATGGTTTCATTGAAGAACTTATCTTTCCATGCTTTTTGAACAGAAAAATGATCTGGCGTGTATCCTTTTCTATCCACCAACAATTTGTATTTCCGACCCTCGGAAATGAATTGCTGACAAACCTGCTCGAAGCCATTAAACCATTCATAAACATCAGCTGTATTAATCTTGCCAATTAGATGGGTAACAATTAAATCCCCTGAAACTGTTGTGCTGATATTCTGTTTACTCAACTTGGAACCATCTCCCTTAGTTACAATTATGCGTAAAAATCTCATAAAATCAATAAGGATAAAATTCTTACGTAATAAAGCAACATTATTTAAGAAAAAAGCCAACATAAAAAAGCAGATACATTGCATATCTGCTTCTCATCAATTTATTTAGCTAACGTTTGAAGCTCTTCAAAAAATGTAGGATATGATACGCCTACTGCTTCTGCATCTTCAATCGTTGTTTCTCCTTCAGCAATACAGCCGGCGATCGCCAGCATCATGCCAATGCGATGATCTCCGTGACTATGTACTGCACTACCTTTTAAAGTTGATTTGCCGTAAATAATCATTCCGTCATCAGTTGCTTCAATGCGGGCTCCGAGTTTCGTTAGTTCAGCAACGACTGTATCGATACGATTCGTTTCTTTCACTTTTAGCTCGTGTGCATCTTTAATGACTGTAATTCCATCTGCTTGTGTTGCCGCTAAAGCGATAATTGGGATTTCATCAATCAGTCGTGGAATGATATCTCCACCGATTTCGATTCCTTTCAGCGGCGATGTTTCAATTGTAATATTCGCAGCAGGTTCTGATGCTCCTTCGTTAATCTGCTCTACAGTAAACGTAGCGCCCATTTTCTCAAGAACATCAATAATACCTGTACGAGTCGGATTCATTCCCACATTTTGTAATAGTAGTTTACTATTTGGAATAATTGCACCTGCTACTAAGAAAAATGCCGCTGATGATACGTCACCTGGCACATGAACGTCTGTTGCTGTTAACTTCTGTCCACCCGCTAGTTTTACAGTTTTCCCCACGCGAGTTACCTTTACACCGAACGCTTCAAGCATTCTTTCCGTATGGTCGCGGGAAATATGTGGTTCTGTAACAGTTGTTACACCTTCTGCACGAAGTCCTGCAAGTAAAATAGCTGACTTTACCTGTGCGCTTGCTACAGGTGAAGTGTACTCAATTGCTTTTAAATCTCCGCCACGTATTGTGAGCGGCGTAAATGTTCCTTCTTCTCGGCCATCAATTTTTGTGCCCATTTGTTTTAATGGATTTGTAACACGTTTCATCGGTCTTTTTGCGATAGACGCATCACCTTGTACGCAAGAGAAAAATGGTGTGTTAGCCAAAATCCCTGACATTAATCGGATCGTTGTACCAGAATTACCAACATCTAATACAGCTTTTGGCTCTTGCAAACCTTCTAATCCTTTTCCAATTACCGTAACTTCTTCTCCATTTTGCGTTATCTCTACTCCCATTTCTTTAAAACAAGAAATAGTACTTAAACAATCCGCACCAGGAAGAAATCCTTTAATTGTTGTTTTACCTTCCGCGATTGCGCCAAACATGACAGCGCGATGGGAAATTGATTTATCTCCAGGGATTGTAATTGTGCCATTCAATCCGTTATTTACAGATTGTATTTTTGTTTCTTTCATGTTCTCACCTTCTTTTCTAAATTGTTTCATACGTTTGGTATTCTTCTTTTCCGAGCGCAATTTTTGCCTGCGTTCGATCCTCTTCTCTTTGGAAACTAATTCGTAAAACTCCGAGCAATCCTTCTCGCGCTTCTAATATTTGCAAGTTCGTAATACTAATTTCTTCTTCTGCTAGAATGCTTGTGATATGGGCTAATGCCCCTACTTTATCTAAAACGTCGACGTATAAGTCATGATAGGCAGGAATCGCCCCTCTTTTTCGAACTGGTAAAGAGTCACGATATTCTTTCGCATCTGCAAAATAACTTTGTATTTCTCCTGCATCTCCTTTAGAAACCGTCTTATATAGCTCTTCCATTTCTAAAATCCATTCTTCTAATAGTTCCAATAAATGCCCGCGATTTTGCTTTACGATATCACTCCACATTTTCGGACTACTTGATGCAATACGTGTTATATCTTTAAATCCGCCTGCCGCTAGTTGATGAATAAGCGGATTATCACCAGCATGTTTCTCAACTTGTTTTACTAATCCTGCTGCAATTAGGTGCGGAAAATGACTAACTATTCCTGTTATATAATCATGTTCTTTTGTATTTAATACAAGAAAATGAGAGCCTGTTCCTTTTAACCATTCTTTTAGCTCGTCTACTTGATCCGCCTGTACGTGATTCATTGGCGTTAAAATGTAAAATGCGTTTTCAAAAAGGTGTGCTTTTGCACTTTCAACTCCAGTTTTATGAGAACCTGCCATCGGATGTCCACCAATAAAAGAAACTTCCTTTGAAAATAAAGCTTCCGCTTCGTTCATAATCGTTCCTTTTGTACTACCAACATCGGTCACTATAACATCTTCTCGTAAATGAAATGATGCAAGTTTGTGTAACAACTTTTTCGTTTCTTCAACTGGAGAGGCAAATACAATTAAATTTGCCTCCTCACATGCACGCTGCAAATCTACTGCTACTTCATCAACTACATGTAATTCTTTTGCGTGCTCTACTTGCTCTTTAAATATGTCATAACCGATAATCGTTACATCGTGCTCTTTTTTAATCGCTAATGCAAGAGAGCCTCCTATTAATCCAGTACCGATTAATACTACCTTTTTACACATTTGCCTCATCTCGAGACTTACCTTTTTTATTTTCAAAGTGTTGTTTTAACACTGAAATCACTCCTTCATTTTGTTCCCTAGTTCCGATTGTAATACGGACACCATTTGGGAACGGACGAATAATAAATCCTGAGTGTGCACAAGCTTCATAAATCTCTCCCCCATTATCTACTGGTAAGAAGATGAAGTTTGTTTGCGACGGATAAAATGGAATTTCATTTTCCGTACAAAAACTCTCGTATTGTTGTAATCCCTCTGTATTAACACGTACAATTTCTTCAATAAATGCTGCATCGTTAAAAGCAATCGTCGCTGCTTTTTGCGCTAATGAAGATACGTTAAATGGCAAACGTACGACATTTAATTTCTCGATTAACTCTTCCTGTCCAATCGCATAACCAACGCGGAAAGAAGCTAATCCGTACGCTTTAGAAAACGTTCTAAGTACAAGAATGTTGTTATGTTTTTCTAAAAGCGGTAATGTCTCAGGGAAATCTTTTGCTGTTACGTATTCATAGTACGCTTCATCAATGACAATTAACGTATTTTCACTAATGCTTTCAATGAATTGAGTCAATTTTCGCTCATTCACATATGTGCCTGTCGGGTTGTTCGGATTACAAATCCATACGATTTTTGTATGTTCATCAACTGCTGAAGAAATTTCATCTAGATCATATACACCGTTCTTTAAAGCAATTTCTTTCACTTCACAGCCTTCAATAATTGCATGATGACGGTACTGTGGGAATGTTGCACCAGCCGTAACAATATTATCTCCTTTACATAGTACTGCACGGCTGATAATTTGAATTACTTCATCAAGACCACTACCACAAAGCACTTGTTCCATTTGAACTTGTAATTTCTCTGCAATAGTTTGACGGAGTACTTCAGCACCTCCGTCAGGATATAAAGCATGCTCCTCCCACGATTTTTGTAATTCTCCTAAAACACGAGGTGAACAGCCAAATGGATTTTCATTTGATGCTAACTTAACAAATGAATGATTCCCGTATACTTCTTTCATTTGCTCTGGTGATTTACCTGGTTTATACGGTTGTAATGATGATAGTTGATCTTTTACTCGCATGTTAAATCCACCTTTTCATTAAAATTCTTTTGCGTATTTGTTATGTTGCGAAATATTTTGTTTTAGTAATTCCATGCGATCTTTTCCGAATTGCTCGACTAGTGCACCGGCAAGTTCCCATGCAACGACAGCTTCAGCTACAACACCTGCTGCTGGTACTGCACAGCTATCAGATCTTTCAATACTCGCTTGGAACGCTTCTTTCGTATCAATATCTACGCTTGCTAACGGTTTATATAATGTAGGAATTGGCTTCATTACGCCTCTTACGACAATTGGCATACCTGTTGTCATACCGCCTTCTAAGCCGCCGGCATTATTCGTATTTCTCGTGTATCCTTTTTCTTCATCCCATAAAATTTCATCGTGCACTTTACTTCCTGGCTGTCTTGCCGCTTCAAAACCAATTCCGATCTCAGCACCTTTAAATGCATTCACGCTCATAATAGCACCGGCAAGTTTTGCATCTAGTTTACGATCGTAATGAACGTAGCTACCAACTCCAATCGGCATTCCTTCTGCAATGACTTCGACAATACCGCCTATAGAATCCCCGCTACTTTTCGCATTATCAATCGCATTCATCATTTCTTGTTCTACTTCTTTATCTAAACATCGAACTGGTGAATTTTCAGTTATCGTTTGAATTTCTTCAATTGGTAAGTTTGAAATACGCTTCGCTTGTACCCCACCAATTTCAAGAACATGCCCTGCAATTTCCACGCCTAATTCTTTCAAAATTTGTTTCGCAACTGCACCAGCAGCTACACGAACTGTCGTTTCTCTTGCAGATGAGCGCTCTAATACGTTTCTTATATCACGATGGCCATATTTAATTGCTCCGTTTAAATCCGCATGTCCTGGACGTGGTTTTGTAATTGTACGTTTCATTTCTTTACTTTCTTGCTCCGAAATTGGTTCAGCACCCATTACCTTCGTCCAATGTTTGAAATCATCATTTTTTACGATTAACGTAATTGGTGAACCAAGTGTCATTCCGTGACGTACACCACTTGCAATTTCAACTGTATCTGTTTCAATTTGCATGCGTCTTCCGCGCCCATGCCCTTTTTGTCTTCTTAATAATTCTTTATTAATATGTTCCGCTGTTAATGTTAAACCTGCTGGTACACCTTCTAAAATAACTGTTAACTGCGGCCCATGTGATTCTCCAGCTGTAATATATCTCATTTCTCTTGCCCCTTTACTATTTTTTTGTACAAAAAAGTCCCTACTGAGCGCTCAGTAGGGACGATGTTTATCGCGGTACCACCCTAGTTGTAGACTTCTTTCGTCTACCTCTCTTCTTCTTTAACGATCGTTTGACCGTCTTTCTCTCCAAAAGTTGGCGGGAAAGATGCTCCAAGGCTGTAATTCATGCTTACCTTTGTACTGATTCACACCGGCCATCAGCTCTCTTTAACAGTGAGATAAGCACTACTGTTTCCTCTTCAGCGCATTTATGATATGGAATTAAGATAATTTATTTTTGAAACCTTTTAACTCATCCATGAATCTATGGAATTCTGGAATATCCATTTGTTGCGCAGAATCTGATAACGCAACTGCTGGGTCTGGATGTACTTCCGCCATTACTGCATCTGCTCCAATTGCAAGTGCCGCTTTCGCTGTTGGTAATAATAAATCTCTACGTCCTGTTGAATGTGTTACGTCAACGATAACTGGTAAATGTGTTTCTTTCTTTAAAATCGGTACTGCTGAAATATCTAATGTGTTACGTGTCGCTCTCTCGTATGTGCGAATACCGCGCTCACAAAGAATAATTTGGTCATTACCTTGTGCAATAATGTATTCCGCTGCATTAATGAACTCATCAATTGTTGCTGCTAACCCACGTTTTAGTAATACTGGCTTGTTAACTTTACCTACAGCTCGTAGTAAATCGAAGTTTTGCATGTTACGTGCTCCAACTTGAATTACATCAACGTATTCTAGCGCCATTTCTACGTCATTCGGATTTAAAATTTCACTAATAATCGCTAAGTCGAACTCATCTGCTACTTGTCGTAAAATTTGTAAACCTTCTACTCCCAAACCTTGGAAATCGTATGGAGATGTTCTCGGTTTGAAAGCACCGCCGCGCATTAATTTAAGTCCTTGATCTTTCATCGCTTGCCCTACTTGGCGAACTTGCTCTAAACTTTCTACCGCACAAGGTCCCATAATGAACGTTTGTGTTCCGTTTCCAATCAATTCACCTTTAACATTAACAATTGTATTTTCTTTTTTCTTTTTACGTGAAACTAGTAATGCTTTACGGTTATCATCTTCTTGCAATTCTAAGCTAGCTTTGAAAATCGTTTTGAAAATATGTTGAATCGTTGACGTTTCGAATGGTCCTTCGTTATGCTCTGCAAGCATATCAAGTACTTCACGCTCACGTACTGGATCAAAGCGTTTCGTACCTTGTACTTGTTTTTGCTCTCCAATTTTTTGAACGATTTCACCGCGTTTGTTTAATAGGTGTAATAGTTGTAAGTTAATTTCATCTACCTGTTTACGTAATTGATCTAATTCGTGATTTGCCATTTGGAAATCCTCCTCTAATGTTTTAAAAGTATAGTAAGAGAATAAAAAATTCTCTATTTTCTGAACTGGTTAATTATACACATTTAAAGTGGAATCGATACCTCTTCTTATTTTAAACTAATAATTACCATAAAGACACTAACTACTAGTTAATAAGCCACTTTTTTGTACAAAAAAGCCCTACTGATTCAATCAGTAGGGACGATATTTATCGCGGTACCACCCTAGTTGTAGACTTATTTCGCCTACCTCTCTTCATTTTTAACGATCATCTGACCGTCTTTCCCTTCATAAAGACAATAACTATCTTTACTACGAAAAAGATGCTCCAGGACTGTAATTCGCTCTTGTTTTTGTACTGGTTCGCACCAACCACCAGCTCTCTGTTACAGGGAAACAACAACTACTTCTTTTCCTTTCAACGCGTGACTATTTTATTTTCAAGTTGGACCACTAAAATACAAAAAGTCCCTACTGAATAAATCAGTAGGGACGATATTTATCGCGGTACCACCCTAGTTGTAGACTAACTTTCCGTCTACCTCTCTTCACTGTTAACGATCAATTGACCGCTTTTCCTTCATAAAGACAATACTATCTTTACTACGAAAAAGATGCTCCAAGACTGTAATTCATGATTATCCCTGTACTGGTTCACACCAACCACCAGCTCTCTGTTACAGTAAGACTAACCACTACTGTGATCTCTTCATTGCACTTTGTTTATTCAAATGTTTTTGAAATTGAATAAGTATGATTCGTATTATAGAACGCTTTTCAAAACACTGTCAATAACTTTTTATATATTTTTTAAAAATTCCACTTCCGCCCTATGATTCCTCTTGTAAATTCTCCGTTACGATTCCGATGCGAATTATTTCATTTTCTATTAAATTTAATACATGTCTTTCTACTTCATACCTGGTTAATAGTTCTTTTATTTGTATGATCTCACTTTCAAGTAAATCGGCTTCTTGACACGTCTGAAGTAAAGTGAAAAACACATTTGCATACAATTCTTTATACGCTTTCATACGCTCTTTCTTTTCAAGTATCTCTATAAACAACTGTTTCATTTCTTCTTGATTAGATTGTCCTTCCACACCTTGAAATTTACTCGAAATAATATTTAATCCTTTTTCTAAAACCTCATCCATGCATAAAACAATACGTAAAAGCATCATATATTCTCTCGTTGTTATTACGCCCATTTTCGGACGTTCTCTTAAAAACACACTAAGCCACGCTGTCCAAAATTTTTGTTGTTCCTTACCACTTAACGTTTTTACGTAGTAGCATAAATACTGCATAAATTTAATTTTATTCTCTTCGTTTTCTTGCATCAAAAGTGGATATAACCAATCTGTTTTTTGCTCCCAATATAATACGCATTTAATAAATACAAAGCTAAGCCATTTTAAAAATGCTTCTCTCGTATATGGATGTAGTGCATCTAAATGTTCTACTGCATACTTAATATATCGTCTTATTTCTGTAAACAAAGGTAGATTAATTTGCGTATAACATAATCCCGCCCACGCATATTTCGTAAGCTCACTTTCTTTCTTTAAATCTAAGTAAGGTAATACATTTTTCCGACACCATTGCTTCTCAATATGGTATAAAAACGTAATATCTGCTGTTAAACGCGCAAACATGAAATTCGTTCTTTCCGAAGTAACCCTTACCTGCTCCTCAAATAAAAATAAATATTCATACACGTTGCGATCGTATAAATGATCATATGCTAGCAGTTTTAGTAATACAGCAGTCATCTTCCCAACAGGATGCTGAATAGATTCATTGTAAAACTCTTGTTTTCCAATCTTAAAATCCGATTCCCCTCTCATAACTTGTGGAAGTACAGAAAAAGCAAAGCGTTTTACAATCCTTATACTATTTTCATCTAGCTCTTCTAATCGATTACTAATTTCATATAGAAAACTACTAATTAACCAATGAAAAGCAGTATTTCTAATAAATTTCTGCAATAACGGAATGATTTTTTGAATTTGTTCATTCGCCAAATTCCGGTTATTTCGCCACTCTCTAATACATACAAACCATACTTCATTACTAATTTCGTGCACGCCTACTAGTTGATAAGCAAACGAAATACTCCACTCTACATTCAATTTACACGCTTTTGATAACATCTCTAAAAAATGGCGTTGCTCAAAAACACCATCTCTTGAAAATTGCCGAACTTGCTCCATTATTTCATCGTCTTTCAGCTGCAGTAATCCATCAGCTGTTACATTGCATGTAATACGTTGTTCATTTGCCTCTTTCTTTGGAACACTGTATAGATCTGAAGAAAAATGGGGGTGTTTCTGTTTCATTAGCTCGTATCCTTCCGCCGTACACTTACTATTCGAATCACACGTGAATAGTAAGTCTAATACAAGACAAGCATCAAACGCCCGCTCTTCTGCAAGATACTCTAATACATGTTGAATTACTTCTTCTTTCGTTTCCTCTAAAGCATCTGCGTAATAATTCTTTAAAAGTTGAAACACTTCATGTTTACATGTGAAATCTAACAGAACATCCACATGTAACAACCACTTCAGTTTGTCATCCGCTGTAACGAATACATTATTAATCATTGCTTCAATTGCAATTCGCTTTTGAAGTACACTAGCAGTTTCTATCATTTCTGTAATATAATGATTTGCTTTTTTCTCATTGTTTTCACATAAATATGTAAGACACTCTTTTACAATTTGAATTAAAAATGTAAAATCATTTTGCTGTAACTCCTGCTCTGAAATTTCTCTATCTCTTCTTTTCAGTGCATTTTGTCTTAATGACAATAGTTGTATCTTTTCTAACCCCGTAACCATAATCGGATTTGCGTAGTAAGCGATATGTGGTCTCATTTTCTCTTTCCAAATTCGCTCCACATGAGAAAAAATAGGCATCGGTATACGACTCGATTCCTCGAGTTCAATCGACTCTTGCGTATCATTTCCCCATCTTCTTACACGCTTCAATTTAAGTTTCCCGTCTAAAATAAACGTTAATAGCAACAAGCCAATTTCTTTATGCTCAGGGAAAGAACATTTTTGCAATAAATATGTGATCATTTCAATAGAGCTACTATCTTTCTCTGCTGTTTCTAATAAAAGCAATGTCCATCTTGCAAACAACAAAGGGTCCATCGTTTCTTTCGTTTCGTTTAAGTAAGTACAAATTGTTCGCCACCATAATGGGGATATTTTAGAATGATTTTTAAAAATCAATTGAAATAGTTCTTTTTGATGACTAAATAGAAATTGCTCCACCAACCATTCCGCAAGCAATTCATCTACTTCATCATAATTTGCTGTAAGCAGAAATAAATTTCTTAGTTTCCCTTCTGCTTCAAGCCATTCCACCCATTCATAATCACGAGCAAATTCAACGAAGTACCGAACGGTTTCAATTTTTTTTATTGACTGTTTTATATAGGATAATTGCTCCTGCTCTACTGATGGAGGAACGGTTACAATATCACGAATACGCATTCTTTTCGTAATATAATTATCCCCCATTAATTCCGCCCACCGCTTCACCGCTTTCACAAGCGCCTGATGATTATTTGCTTTATTCGGATACACAATCGGTCTTATCCCTAAATGCTCCCAATGATATGTATTATCACCTTGTGCGACGAAAGCATAACGCCTTGTACTCGGTGGTAAGCCTGTTGCTAAATATTTCATTACAGGATCATTATGACTATACCCAACGAATAAAACAGTGTAATTTGAGAATAAATCAACTAAAAATCGTCTCGCCCATCCTTCTGTTAAGTAAGCCCTTCCAAAATCACCATCCGTTAAAATTAAAGCTTCTTTCTCTTGTTCTACATTCCCATGTATGTAAGCCAACCCTTTAAACGCTCTCCCTGTCGGTAAAGCAGGTGCATAATAAATATTCAGCTCTCTATTCATTTCTGTAATTACAGACGTAAAATGTTGATCAAAGTTTGTCGTTACAATTCGAACATCCGTATCTAACGGAAACAGCTTTGGAATCGCATAGTGTAATGGATTTGGTTTTGATTTTTCTATATTAACGAGGTCTCTTGCAACTTGATGCACATCTTTCGTTTTCGCAATTTTACCGAGATAATAATCGTGGGGTTCTGTCATCTCACGCCTTTCGACATATAAAGCTTTCGAAATTTCATCAACTAAATCATCGAAATTCGGTAAGTTTGATTTCCCCTTCATAGAAACTCCTGCTCCAACGAATAATACTAACTTACCTTGTTCAAGGTGATCGATTAACTCATCTGGAATTTCTACTTCTGAAGTTATCCACATCCCGGATTCCCCCTTACCTAAAAATGTCATACGCTCTCATTTCACTATAACATTTTTTAATTGTTTTTTTAATATTTAGATAAAATTTCAGCATGATAAAGTTTTATATAAATTAAACCGTTCCAATGTATGAACTCCTGAATTTATTGTAAAACTATGTATAAATGGGAGGTGTAAATATTGAGTGATATTACTGTAATACTTATCAAATTTATATCATGCATCATCGCTTTTAGTATCGGACTAGCTCTATTTTTCCCAGCAACGCTCGTCCAAATCATTTCTTTTAGTCTCTTCGTCACAATCGTTTCTTATATGTTTGTTGATAAAATTATTTTAAATCGAATTGGCAATTCCGCTGCCATTATGACGGATTTCTTACTTACGTATTTAAGCGTTTGGATTTTTGGTAATATTTTATTAGACAACTACATGCAAATTGCATGGGGCAGTATCCTTTCTGCCATCGTCTTTACATTATCAGAAGTAATCGTCCATCGCTTTTCTAATTCCCACACAAGGCACAGCAATGATAACATTCGAATTAATCGCCGGTTTGCATATGGCACGGAGTTTGCTGAAGAACAGAATGTGTTGGATAAAGATAAGAAGAAATAAAGCCATAATTACTGGTGCAAAAAAGTAGCTGTCTCATCAGTCGAATTTTTGACGATGTGGCGCTCCTTTTTGTTTTTTGTACTATCAATACGGTGAATGAAATTATATCAACGATTCGACAAGAAATATCAATTTGTCGACAACGTTTGATAGGCTATCTTCAAATAAAAAAGCTGCCCCATTAAGAGACAGCAACTTCTGTAATTACGCTTTTACTTTTAAATCTTTTAACGTAATAACATCTGCAAATGATCCAAATACAACATTATGATGTTTTACAATATCTTCAGCGCGTAATACATCTGTGTCAAATGTACTATGTGCATCACTTACTAATGTTACTTTATACCCTTCACTAAACGCTCTTCGCGTTGTCGTATCAACACAGTACTCTGTTTGCATTCCTGAAATAATAACATGCTCAATCCCTTTTCCTTGTAACACTTCGTTTAAGTTTGTCTTATGGAATGAGTCTGGAGTCGTCTTTTCAACGACAAGCTCCCCTTCTCGCGGAGCAATCGCCGCATGCACTTTCCAGCCATCTGTACCTTTTTCTAACGGATGACCTTTTGGCCCGTTATGTTGTACATAAATAACCGGAATACCATTTGAACGACATTCCCCAATGAGCTCTTGCAACGTTTCTAAAAACTTTTCCCCATTATGTACTGGGATTCCTGCTGTATACATACCCGCTTGCACATCAATAACTAGTAATGCCTTTTTCATTTCACACAGCTCCCTTTATTTTTATAAGCCCCTGCATATTTATTATAATTGTTTATATTCTACCATCCAACAATCTTCTAATTTCCCCTCATGCAGTTCATGTTTCTTTAATATCTTCACCTTTTTAAATCCGCACTTTTCATAACAGCTTATCGCACGTTCATTATTTACTCTAGGATCCATCGCGATTGCTTCCGCACCCAATTTCTCCATAATGTATGTAATAGCTGCTTGAACAAGTTTTGTTCCAATTCCTTTTCCCCAAAAAATCGGTTCACCGATAAATTGGTCCATTCCCCATACATTCTGCGATTCTCCATATCCATATAACGCTTTCCATTCAGAATCAACTGGATACATTTGAATGTAACCGATTGGAACGGCATCAAATTCTATTAAACATCTTTTTTCATGACCGTTTGGATGATGTATAAAATGATCAAGCACCTTTTCTACAGATTGCGGATTATCTCGTCCTTCGTAATACTGCAGGACTTCTGGATCTGTTAACCATTTAGAGATGATAGATGCATCTTTGTCATTAACATATCTAACAGATAAATTCCCTTCTTGAAATAGCATGTGACACCTCTATTGTTCATTTATATTTTTTCTTGCTGTTAAATCTTTAATTGCACCTATTAATGCATATGGCAGTAATGTAATGGTGAAAAATGCTGTAAATACATTAAATTGCGGAATTTGATATGGTGTGAACCATTCTGTGAAAAATTGAGAATTTAATATTCTATTAAAAAATTCTCCGCCAGGTCTAAAGTTTGGTGCCCATGCAGTAACTTCGCAAGTAATAAATAGTAATTGTACAATTAAAAATGCTCCTAGATAGCGAAACCACGTCCGCTTCCATATAGGCTGTGCCTTTTTCATGTATCTCCCACCTGCTTCATCCTTCCTTTATTTTTCATCACATTAATTATACACTTTATTTTGTAAAAAAATGTAAAAAAATTGTAAATAATACACGAAACACTACAATTGAAAACTACTTCTACTTTTATAATTTATATGTTGTCAGCGAATTCGTTTAACAGTTCGCCCTGACAACCCTAGCTGGACAAAAGTTTTATAGCAAAATATGATTTGCCGATTACAATCTTTTAACTTACGATGAGTTTACCTATTCGCTATTCGCTATTCGCTGTATCTTTACAAATAAAATTTAAACTGTTCAACCTAGAACAAATCCCCTAAACTATTACTTAACCAACTAAGAGATTGTCTCACATAAAGCGATTTGAAAAATCAATACAATTTGGAGATGAGACTTTGAAATCAACATTAATTATTCTTCGAGGAAACTCCGCAAGTGGCAAAACAACAATCGCAAAAGAACTGCAAGAGCATTTTGGCCAAGGGACACTACTAGTCTCTCAAGATGTCGTGCGTAGAGACATGTTAAAAGTGCACGACACAATGGGTAACTTATCTCATGATTTACTATTTGAAATTACGAAGTATGGAAAAGGAAAATGTGAATTTGTTATTTTAGAAGGTATTCTAAACAGCGGTAGATATGGAGATATGTTAAAAGAATTAATACATTATTTTGACGACGCACATACATATTACTTCGATTTATCACTAGAGGAAACCATTAGACGACATAATACAAGAGAAAAACGGCATGAGTTTGGTGAGGATTTATTAAGTAAATGGTATAACCCTCACGATACAATTGAAGTTGATAAAGAAACTATTTTTACAGATGATTTCATACAAAAAGACATCTTTCATACGATTCTTAATGATGTGACACATCAAAAATAAGACTGACTTTTTATGTCAGTCTTATTCTTTTATGTTCCTTGAATTTCAGTTTTCATAACGGAACAATCTTTACATACATAATAATATATATTCATTTCCCCAAACTGGAAATCAACTACTGAAATAAGTTCCCGTTCTTCAAGATCTTGTGTAATTGTAGCAACATATTTCATCTCTTTCGAACAAGTTGGACATCCTAAATCTTCTGGAACATCACCATATAAAGGCGCTCCTAACAATCTACATATATATTCCGAACCGAATAAGTCAAAAGCTTCCCAGTAACTATCTTCATTTTTCATATTCGTTAGCTTTACATTAGTTTTTGGAAGATTGACCGGTAGCTTATACTCAGCTTCCATAATCCACTCTTCCGTATTGTCTTGTTTTATTATTTGTACCGTTTTGCCCCCATTACTTAATTGAAAATATTGCGGCTCCCACACCATCGCACAATTCAAACAAGAGATGAATGGTAATACAATCAATTCAGCATTTTTAAGTTCAGCAAGTTTCTCATCTTTCAAATCAAAACAAAAAATTTGATGCATTTTCTCACCGCATAACTTACACAATGGTAATTCACAATCTTGACCACCGAAATAATGATTATATGAATCTTTCCCTTCCATTACTCTATACCCTTTTATTCCATCCCAATGTTCGCCATATAATTCCATTGTCATTTTTAATCCTCGCTTCATTTAAATCTGATCCACTTTATTATAAGAAAATAAACATTACAAGTCGTCATCTTCCTGAATAGTTTCCATAATAAAACCTTTTAAATTTGGGGCTATTTCTTCAATTTCAGCATCTTCGTGATACCAAATATATATTTCATCATCCATTATTCCGTTATTTATTTTAAAACACAATTTATCCCCTGAACCATCGTCACCAATTATAATAAGATCTTCAGGCATATGCTCATCGCTCAACTCAACGTTTTGTCTAACTATATCATCCCAAGTTTTCATTAAATTTCTATTATCTTTAATAGGATATAGTATCCATTCTCCTATTTCGGCGTTATTAACTAATTTAAAAAGATCCCTATATTGTGCTGGAAAAATAGCACCTAACTTTTCTTCGGTTTCTTTTATATGTAATTCAAATACTCCTTGTTTCTTTGTTTCAATATATCCTCTTACTTTTTTCATGAAATACACCTGTCCTTTAAACTTAATTACAATATTGTAATTCAAAATATAATTGCCAATAAACCGCAACTTCATCACTTTCAGCCTGATTACTCCAACAATTATGTTATATAAAAATGCTATGTAAATGATTTAATCGGTTTTACTTATATATTTCATTATACGTTAACTCTTCATTGCCATCATACTAGTATTCTGTATTTCCCGATAAATTTCAGTTCCACACCAAACCACAAACTCACTTAAATAAAAATAAAAATTAAAACTCAGCTCGTTCTTAATATATTTGTATTTTATAGACATAATACAAGTTTCATGTTTAATTTAAGTTTTGGTGCAGATTTAGCAACACATCCCTTAAAAATCCTATGTCAGATCAACAAAGTTTTCCAATGAATTACACTAACTCAAAAACAAAAGCCAGTCTCAATATTAGAGAACTGACTTCTATTTGGATAACTATAATTATTATAAAACTTTTACTTTAACAGTTTGCCTTCCCCAGTTCATAGCTTTACTTTTTGAACCCATTAAAACATCAATACGATTTCCTTTAATAGCACTACCAGTATCACCAGCAATAGCTTCTCCATAACCTTCTACCCATACTTTAGATCCTAATGGAATTACCTTCGGATCTACTGCGATAATTCTCATATTAGGATTTGCCGTTAAATCATGACCCATCGCAGTTAAAACGCGTCCACCATATGTACCATTTTCACTTGGATCAGCAGTATATGCTGTCGCTACTACCGTTAATTCACGTTTAGCAGACTGTGTGTTATTTTTAGATACTTCTTGTGTCTTTGTTGCTTCTTTTGCTTTCGCTTCTTCTTTCGCTTTTTCTATTTCTCGTGCTTGCGCTTCTTCCTTAGCCTTTGCTATTTCCTGCGCTTTTGCTTTTGCTTCTTCTTTTGCTTTTTCTATTTCTCGTGCTTTTGCTTCTTCCTTAGCCTTTGCTATTTCTTGTGCTTTTGTTTCTTCCTTTTCTTTTTCCATTTCTCGTACTTTTGCTTCTTCCTTAGCTTTTGCTATTTCTTGCGCTCTTGCTTCTTCCTTTTCTTTTTCCATTTCTCGTACTTTTGCTTCTTCCTTAGCCCTTGCTATTTCTTGCGCTTTCGCTTCTTCTTTTACTTTTTCTATTTCTTGTACTTTTGCTTCTTCCTTGGTCTTTGCTATTTCTTCTGCTTTCATTTCTTCCTTAACTTTTACTCTCTCTGTTACTTTCGCTTCTTCTTTAGGCTTTACTATTTCTTCTGCTTTCGTTTCTTTCTGCTCTTTTGTTGTTTCTTTCGCTTTTGCTATTTCTTGTACTTTTGCTTCTTTCTGCGCTTTTACTTCTTCCTTTGCTTTAACTGCTTTTTGTATTTTCGCTACTCGCTTCGTTTTCTCTTCAGCTTTCTTTTCAATTGGTGCTGTACTTGATAGGAAAGAAACATTTGCATAGGCTGTTTTTCCTTTATACTCAAATTGCAGCCAGCCATCTTTTACTTGATGTGTTGATTCAATTACATCATCTTGTTTCAGTCTGCCAAGAATTTCTGATTCTGTGTTTGCTTCAGTACGTACATTTAACAAATTTGCTGTTACATGGTAAATATCTTTTGTAAACTCCGAACTTACAAATACTTCTTTACCATTTAACTCAATTTTTGACCACCCATCTTCGGTATTTATGACTTTTAACTCTTGCCCATTTTTTACTTTTTCGACAACTTTTGATTCTGTAGTCGGTTTTTCACGTACATTGAGTACATCTGCTGTTACGATCGTTTCTGCGGTAACAGTTGTAGTAAATGCCCCCAATCCAAAAAACGTTGCTGTTGCTGCGCCAATTATTTTTTTCATAATAGCCTCCATTACATTTTTTTGAATTCTATGAAATCCTTCCATTAAATTAGGGAATTCCACAGAGTATCAAAACATTTGTAACAGTATATTAATACCACTTAATATACTGTTTTTAAAACTTCCTACTCCAATATTATCAAATTTTCATTTCTAATTCTATACATTATAAATCTATTTATCTTCTATAAACTCTTCATGACCTTCTACTTCACACTAGATAGTTGTCGCAATTCCTGCCAAGAATAAACTTACAATTGCTAAAAATGGCGTTCCAGCTATTGCACCTCTTAAGTGAAACTTATTGTCTTTATATCCTTTCATTCCCTCAGTACTAGGAATAACAACAAATCTTGGAGTAATCCAGCAAAATATAAGCCAATCGATTATTAATAAATCTACTAAATTGAAAATCATTACAATCCCAAAAGTATGTAAATAGGCTCCAATATACAATAATTCCCCATGGTGATGTAGTATATATGTAGAAACTAAAGGCGTTCCGAAGAGAATAATATTGTAAATAATTCCGAAATAAAATGTTTGTTTTTTCTCATTTATCGATTTTGGCAAAACTACTTTTTGAATATCTTTCGGATAATCATTTAACCAAAGGCGAGGATTATAATATATAGACCCTAACATCATAATAGACAGTATAAAAGACATGGAAATACTGACAATCACCATTTGTTCAAATTGCCCCACAAATGTCCCTCCTTATTTGAAATTTTGACGTACGTAATTCACTTAATTAGACATTGTATGCATGTTATGACTTAAAAATCATCTAATACCATTAATAAAATTTTTTTATTACAATCCGCTTTTTCCTAACGTCCATTCTTATTTCTTGCAATATGCATGCAAATTTAATAAAGTGAACATCTAATTAGTGTTGTTGAATTTCGCTAATTATTACAGAGTACATATTTTCAAATTTACATAAAGATAGGATTGGTGAAACGAATGAAAATCGAACATATAGCACTTTGGGTAAATGATTTAGAATTAATGCGTACTTTCTATACAAAGTACTTTAATGGTAAAGCAAACTCTTTATATCATAACGAAGCAAAGCAATTTGAATCTTATTTTATTACGTTCGAATCTGGAGCAAGGCTTGAACTTATGCGTAAAAAAGGTATAGAGAATGAGCCTAACCTTAATATTACTGGTTATGCACATATGGCATTCTCAGTTGGAAGTGAAGAACGTGTAAATGAACTAACAAAAACGTTAAAAGAAGCTGGTTCTCCTTTATTAAATGGACCACGTTTCACTGGAGATGGCTATTACGAAAGTGTAATTAGTGATCCGGAAGGCAATCAAATAGAGATCACTATTTAACTATCGTTTATCTTTTCTGAAGAACAAATAAAAATTCGTTTGGAGGAACCCTATGCATAAACTGCATTTCAAAAAATTTGAAGCAACAGATTTTAGTCCATATTTCCAGCTCGTATCAAATGAAAGAGTGATGGCACAAATTACAGAGCGTGCTATTCCGCTAGAAGAGGCACAAAACGACTATGAAAAATTGTTAAGGCGCAATGAAAAGCATAAACTGTTTGGGTCTTATAAAATTTATGACAGTGCAACAAATGAATTTATCGGCCTTGGACATGTAACAGTGAATGAAGATAACGTAAAAGAAGCTGAAATTGGGTATATGATTTTGCCAGAGCACTGGGGAAAAAGATATGGTAGTTATATTGCAAGAGAATTAATTGAAATAGCGAAGCAGACAGATGTAAACGTACTAAAGGCAATTATCGATCCAAATAATATCCCCTCTCGAAAAATATTAATAAACGTTGGTTTTACATCAGATGTAGTTTGTGAGATTGATGGATTACCTGGGGAAATTTTAAGTATATATATTTAACTTTATTAAGGCAATGCTGCATTTGAGATACATGTAGTGTTGCCTTTTATTTATTATCTCGATTCCCCGATAGGCCCGAAAATCCCATTCTAGGAATAATCCCCCTCACTCACTCATTCATCTACTTATAACGTATAGTCAGTTCTATTTTTCTATTTGATTTTACACCTGACGAATAACATTTTAGATATTTTATTATGTGACAAGGGGAGAAGACTTAAATGAGTAATCAAAATATTGAACTTACAGGACGTATCGTAACTCCCGGAAATCCAGAATATAATTCCGCTCGAGAGGAATTCAACACATTTTTCAACAAATTCCCATTAATCATTGTCTTTGCTCAAAATACACAGGATGTAGTAAATGCAGTTCTCTGGTCGAGACAGCATAACGTACCTATGCGCATGCGCTCTGGTCGTCATAATTACGAAGGGTTATCCGTTAACAATGCTGGAATTGTAATTGATGTAAGTGAAATAAAGCAATTAGAAATAGATCATAATGGTGGGACTGTTACAATCGGGACTGGATGGAGAAACCTTTCTTTAACTGAAACACTCGCAGCTGAAGGGTTAGTTGTGCCAAGCGGCGTTTGTCCTACTCCTGGTATTGCAGGTGTGACATTAGGCGGTGGACATAGTGTACTCTCCCGTCCATGGGGATTAACTTTTGATCATTTAATTGAGCTAGAGATGGTTGACGCCAACGGTTGTATTATACGAGCCAATGCTAATCATAATTCTGATCTCTACTGGGCGTATCGAGGTGCAGGTGGTGGTAACTTTGGAATATGTACTTCCTTCAAGTTTCGAACACATAAAATTAATACAGTGGGATTTGCAGAAATTAGTTGGGGCTTAAAAGATTTAAAACCTGTACTAAAGTCATGGCAAGAATATACCCTCCCTTGCGCTGATAAGCGATTTACATGCACCCTCTTCATGTCTTCAGGGGTAGAACCATCGTTATTGATGCAAGGAGTATTCCTAGGTTCAGTCCAACAATTGCAAGCACTTCTACAGCCATTATTACAAACTGGTTTACCATTAACAGTAACTATAAATGAAATACCTTGGGTAGAAGCTGCAACACGAATTGCTGCAACACAACCTATAGCGCCTTTACCATTTAAAAGTGTAGGTCCATATTTGTATGCACTATTGCCTGAAGAAGCACTCACGATCATCGAGCACTTTATAAACAATTCACCGCAGCATGCAACAACCTCTCTATTTTCCCATGGATTAGGCGGAGCCGTAGCTGAAATATCGAACGAAGCTACAGCTTATTTTTACCGAAAAGCACTTTCGAACATGTCAATATTCTCCACTTGGGATCAAGAAGAAGGTGCTGCCGCAAGCATTCGATGGACCGAAGATTTTCGATTAGCAATGTTACCATACACAAAAGGCGTTTACGTTAATACACCCGACCTCTCCATTAAAGATTGGCCGGATGCTTACTACAGCTGTAACTTTGATCGGTTAATGGAAGTAAAGGCTAAATATGACCCAAAAAACATTTTCAACTTCCCGCAAAGTATTCCGCCCTTTTAATAGTCGATACTGAAATTTATAGTTTATATTTCTAGCAAAAAAGGAACGATTCTTTCCATAAAAATTATGGGAAGAATCGTTCTTTTTCTATGCTGGATATATTTCATTTTTTTTTCATCTTTTTTTAATGTTCTTTTCATCCTAATTTCATCTGAATCTCATTCTTATTAGTTACACTCAGTTTATACATAAATAACTAGTAAGGAGGAATCATATATGAAAAATTATGAGACGGACCAAAATAAGAATAGAAATAGTATCCCTCTTCCTGATGAAGTCACTTCTGTTTCATCACGAAGTTGGCAGATGCTGAGCAAAGTTCCAGAAGTCACGATTTTCTTCTGGATTATCAAAATCATGGCAACTACAGTGGGCGAAACAGGCGCGGACTTCTTAAATACAAACTTGAACTTCGGCTTGACTAAAACGACCTTTGTTATGAGTGCTCTCTTGTTTATAACACTGTTCTTCCAGTTCAGGTTGAAGAAGTATGTTCCCTCGGTTTACTGGCTCACTGTTTTGCTAATTAGCGTTGTTGGCACGCTGGTCACCGACAATCTTACGGACAACTTCGGGATCGCTTTAGAGACTACAACCATCGTTTTCACTCTTTTGCTACTGGCAACTTTTGCTGCTTGGTATGTGAGTGAGAAGACACTGTCCATTCACTCTATTTACACAACAAAACGTGAAGTATTCTACTGGTTGGCTATCCTATTCACCTTCGCATTAGGTACTGCAGCTGGTGATCTCGTAGCAGAAAGTCTCAACTTAGGTTACTTGATTTCAGCGCTCATATTTGCCGCATTAATTGGGGCTGTATCCATCGCTTACTACCGCTTCAAATTAAATGCAGTGTTGGCCTTTTGGATCGCTTATATTTTAACTCGTCCTTTCGGCGCCTCTTTTGGAGATTATTTATCACAGCCTCACAATTCCGGTGGTCTTGGTCTCGGTACCGTGGGAACTAGCTTAATTTTCCTCGCAATAATCTTGAGCTTAGTTATTTATTTGACCAAGACGAAAAAAGACGTGAACCCGAGCGTACATTAATATATATTTTATCTGAACCTTAAAATAGGTGACATGATTTCATAATCGTTAGTACAAATTTCAAACAAAAGAAAATAAAAGATGAGATACTACTTTTAAACTACCAGTAGTATCTCATCTTTTATTTCTAATAAGCGTTGGGTTTCATTTTCTACATTTCTTTTTTCATTTAATGTTAATTGGATTGATTCTAACTCTCGAATGATTTTTATAGCTTTCTCTTGCCTATTTAGTGCAAGTAAAACATCTATTTGAACCACTTTCGCTTTAAAATATAGTTCATTAGAAACTGAATCGCATTGTTTATTAAAAACAGATTCTAATAAGTTGCTTGCTGCCAGGAAATCTTCTTTTGGATAGGCATATTTATAAGCCAATTTATATATTTTTTCAAACTTAGAGGCAGCTTTTGTCTGTTTATTTTCCTCGCTTATTAAAAGTGTTGAATCGCCTAACGGCTCTCCTATAATAAGTGTGTTTCCACTTGGATCAGTAATATTACACCTTCGATCCTCTACCGTAGTATTTAATCTAGAAATACGAGGTACTCCCTTCATAGGAATTTTGCCATAATATTTTTTAAGGTTCGTTTTCAATATGTTATATACATCATCAATGTTTGAAACGACAATGTAGCATCCAACATGTTTTTGCTCTATATCAAAATTCTTATCTCCGAAAAAACTAAGTTCTGTAAATTCATTTTTTACAGATGCAAAACGATATGGTGCTTTTTGATAATACGTAATATCGAATCCTAGTGCTGTGTAAAATTCTAGTTGCTCGTCTATTTCAAACAGGCAATCAAAGATTGGTATCGTTCGATTTCTTTTCAACTCATTCAGCTCTTTTTTTTTCATACATAATCTCCTTTATTGAGTGGATTAGATTTCAAAGTATACTTACTTTCTAAAGTGATTTCCTATTATTTTTCGTGACAATATTGTGAACAAGCCCTTTTGTATATATTAAAATTTATATATAAATATACTATTATATATTATTCATCCCTCTTTTTTCAAGATACATTTATAGCAATCTAATCAGTGGAGGTTTTGTTTATGTCCGCTATATAAATCACATTTAACAAAACGACTCATTCCCAAGCCCCCAACTAAACCATTTTCCATGCCCTTCCGTTTCCCCAACCGTTTCACAATATTCGTTTCCATTAATATAATAATCAATATGAAGGTCCCGGTCCCACATGTTGTTATATAGGTGGAATACATCACGTTTTGCACCAATTTCTTTAATTTGTTTTTCTAGCGTATGTTTCACACCTTCTGGTATTTGATTCGCTACATGTGTATGGAAAATACAAATCACTGCATCTTCCCTTATTTGATCTACAATGGATGGTAGAAGCACTACACCATCTCCTTCAATTAATTGCACTGATTGTTCTTTTACAAGTTCTGCTGCTTGATCGAATAGTACCAGTCTTTCTTTATGTTCTGGCCAAATAAGCGCTCGTAACCATAAATAGTCTTCGTCATCATTTAAATCGTTCACGTGTAAATCTAGTCCGATTCTTTCTACGACAGGTGGACTTTGTTTTAGCAGATTCGGCATATTCTCCCCTCTTATTTCAGAGGTTAAATGAACATTCGATTGTGTATTTCCATACACTTCTTCCATTCCATATGAATAACTATATTGATCCCAAAATAGTTGTAATCCTGAACTTGTACCAATTTCTATTAACGCTAACGGTTTGTTCACTTTATTAAATATGTAACAGAAACTTGGATACAAATAGGCACATCGTCTTACTTCATTCGTTTGAACGAGTTTCGTTTGTAATAAAGTAATTATTTCTTCACGATATACATGGCAAAAATCTTTAAATTGGTGAAAGGCATTTTCAAAATTTGTATCAGCATTTTCAACTAAACTTTGATAATAGTTTTTTAAACTGTGCTCTTTTCCTTTTAACAATAAATAATGGACTGCACCTAATAATAAGTTTGGGACTGGTTGACCAGGTTGTGCGTAGGAAGCTAACGTAAGAACTTCCTCATCTTCAGAAATTTTTATTGATAAATATTCGTATAAGTCACTAGATCCTTTACATTCATTCACAGAAAAGTTTCGAAATAAGTTTGCGACTTGTTCTTTTGTAAGCATTGGTATCCCTCCTTAATTATTTTCAGAATAATCTTATCATCTATTTGTTATTTTTTTCAAATAAGATGTAATAAAAACAGATTTTTACAAATTCTCAAAGATTAAAACTTAAAAATAAAAGTATTAGTAAGTTTTTTTGAGATAACATCAAACTGGAATTCTTCTCCAAATTCCGCTTTACTACAATGCTTTTTACCCTTATGGCAGAAGAATTCTACAAAATAAAGCGTTAAATAGTTTAAAATTATCAGATAACACTAGATATTTTAGTCTATTAATTATTATAATAGAGTATGAGATGGTTATATAATTGAGACAAAAAAGGTAAATACCTAGGTGGGGCCTAGGCGGTGTTTTCTTTTTACGGCTTAGATATAAAAACACCTACTCTTTTTTGCCAATATAGGGGATGGAGAGATTATCATGAGCAACATGCAGCAAAAAACAGACGTTATCTTAATTGGCGCTGGAATTATGAGCGCAACGTTAGGATCATTACTTAAAGAATTGGCACCTGAATGGGAAATTAAAGTATTTGAAAAACTCACAAATGCCGGAGAAGAAAGTTCTAACGAATGGAATAATGCTGGTACAGGACATTCTGCGCTATGTGAGCTTAACTATACATCCGAAAAATCTGACGGGTCTATAGATATTGGTAAAGCTGTAAAAGTAAATGAGCAATTTCAACTCTCAAGACAATTTTGGGCGTATCTTGTTAAGAAAAACTTAATTCGTAATCCACAAGATTTTATTATGCCACTACCTCATATGAGTTTGGTGCAAGGGGAAAAAAATGTAGAGTTTCTAAAAAACCGTTTTGAAGCGCTTTCAAAAAACGCTCTATTCCAAGGAATGGAATTTTCTGATGCTCCTGACACATTAAAAAAATGGCTTCCACTCATTATGGAAGGCCGTAACTCTAATGAACCAATGGCTGCAACGAAAATTGACTCTGGAACAGATGTTAACTTCGGTGCGTTAACGCGCATGTTATTTGATTACTTAAAAACTAAAAATGTTGAGCTAAACTACAAACATAGTGTTGAAAATATTAAACGCACGAAGAATGGTTTGTGGGAAGTAAAAGTTCACGATATGAATAGTGGCAAAATCGAACATCATACTGCGAAATTCGTCTTTATCGGCGGCGGTGGCGGTAGTCTACCTCTACTTCAAAAGACTGGTATTCCTGAGTCAAAACATATTGGAGGATTCCCAGTAAGTGGACTATTTATGGTATGTAAAAACCCAAAAGCTGTAGAGCAGCATCATGCAAAAGTATACGGAAAAGCTAAAGTTGGTGCTCCGCCAATGTCTGTACCTCACCTTGATACAAGATATATAGACAACAAAAAAGCTTTACTGTTTGGACCATTTGCAGGCTTCTCACCTAAATTCTTAAAAACTGGCTCAAACCTTGATTTAATTGGTTCTGTAAAACCGAATAACGTCTTAACGATGTTAGCAGCCGGTTTAAAAGAAATGGGATTAACAAAATACTTAATCCAACAAGTTATGTTATCACACGAAAAGCGTATGGAGGAATTACGTGAGTTTATTCCGAACGCTAAAAGTGAAGATTGGGATACTGTCGTTGCTGGACAACGTGTGCAGGTAATTAAAGATACTGATGCAGGTGGTAAAGGAACACTTCAATTTGGTACAGAAGTTGTTAGTGCAAATGACGGATCAATCGCTGCGTTACTTGGTGCTTCTCCAGGTGCTTCTACTGCGGTTCACGTTATGCTTGAAGTATTAGAAAAATGCTTCCCAGAACGTATACTAGAATGGGAGCCAAAGATAAAAGAAATGGTCCCTTCTTACGGCGTGTCACTTACGGAAAATCCAAGACTGTTCCAAGAGCTTCACGCTTCAACAGGACGCACACTTGGGTTAAATGAAAAAGAAGCTGTTCACAATTAATGAATAGATTAAAAAAACGACATAATAAAAACGTCCGATATATTCGGACGTTTTTATTTTCTACTAGAAATTATACTTATCGATATTATCTTTCGTAAATACAACTCGTTCAGGTAATACGATAATACCATTTCCGTCTGCCTCATAGTCATACCCTTGAATAGAGTTCGGCTCTACTTTCACTTTTCCGATTCCTTTTACTTCAAAGCTATCCCCGACTTTTAACTTCTTCCCTTTTACAACAATTTCATTTGCAACATACGTTGCGAGGGCACCTTGTTGTTTTACATCCCATAATCCAAATTGTTGTACTGTTCCTCGTTTTACATAATCACGCATAACGTTCGGTGTCGAAAATCCCGTTACGACTACTTTCTTATCCATTTTTAAGTTCTCAGCCGCTTGCGCCATTGCTGGAAGTGCCGTTGCATCTGGACATATTACTGCGTTAATATCCGGATACGTTTTTAATATGTTCTCCCCTACTGACAAAGACTTTTGTGCATTATTTTCACCGTACTGCGTCGTTACAATTTCCCAGTTCGGATATTTCTTTTTAATAATTTCTTTTGCTTCCGTTACCCATTGGTTTTGATCTGTTACTGTTGGGCTAGAATAAAAGAATGCTACTTTTCCTTTATCCCCAATTTGCTTAGAAGTCATTTCAATTAATAAATTTGCAAGTTGGTCTGGTGTACCTTGACTAATATAAAATGAACGGTCTTTCGGATTTACATCAGAATCCCACGTTAATACAGTCATCCCCTTTTTCTTTGCACGTTGTAATGATTGCGAGAGACCATCAACTGACGTAGATGAAACCATAATCGCATCATAGTTTTGGTTAATAAAATTGTTTATATATTTTACTTGCCCTGATACGCTCGCCTCAGACGGTCCATCATACTTCACTTGTACACCTAACTTATCCCCCATCTCTTTTGCACCTTCACCGCCTGATGTGAAGAAGCCAACTCCTGTTAATTTCGGAATGAATGCAAATTTCACATCATCTGCTTTTTTCTTATCCGCTGTTTGGCTAGAACAAGCAATTAAACCGATTAAACAAATACACATAATAATAACAATCCCCAGTTTTCTCTTCATGACATTTCCCCCTTATGCAAATTCCTTCTTTTCCCCGTAGTGAATCGTTGTAATTTGAAATGTCTCATAATAACAGAAACAATAAGGATAATACCTATTACTACATTAGATTGTTCATTCGTTAAGCCCGTCATTTGCAAACCGTACTGCATGAGTCCTATAAAAATACTCGCTAGTACTGTCCCAATAATACTCCCTTTTCCGCCTGTAATAAGTGTGCCGCCTAATACAACTGCCGTAATTACTGGCAAAATCGTTTCACTTCCAATATCTGCACGAGCTGAACCGAAATACGCTGTTAAGAAAGCTCCTCCTAATCCACCTCCTAACCCAGAAAGTACGTAAGCAATAATCACTACTTTCTTCGTTCGAATGCCGGAATATCTCGCCGTACTTTCATTTGCGCCAGTTAATTTTGCGTAGCGACCATATGTTGTACGGTGAAACAATATCGTAAATACTATCGTTAAAATGACAAGGAGCCATAATAGATTAGGTATACCGATAAAACTACCATTTGCCATTTGCACATACGAATCTGGTAAACCACTTATTCCTTCATAGCCCGCTGCACCCGAACCACCTGAAATAACAAGGGCGATTCCTGCATATAAAAACATCGTTCCAAGTGTAACGACAAGAGGTTCTACATCTGTCATTTTTATAATAAGTCCATTTAATCCGCCCGCTATGCAACTTATTACGAGCGCAATGATAACGGCCAACAGTATAGGCATGCCATTCATCCAAAGTGCTCCGATAAGAATCGAAGTAAGCCCCATAATAGATCCTACTGATACATCAATTCCACCAGTTACAATGACAAATGTCATCGGAATAGCCGCGATTGAAATAATGAGGAAATCGTTCATACTAAAAAGGAGGTTACTAATGTTTAAGAAATCACTATTTATGAAACTAAAGAGAATGAGTTCTACGAGAAGCAATATGAGAAGAACCCCTTCCCATCTATACAAGCTACGTATTCCCCTCATAGATTCACCCTTCTTTCTTCTAGTTGCCGGAGTTTCTTCCATTTTTTTAAGACACTATCTAATATGATGATGAGTAAAAGTAAAAATCCTGAAATAGCACTATTCCAAAATGCAGGTATTTTTAAAAAGACGAGTGAACTGCTTATCACTTCTAAAAAAAATGCACCTAATGCCGCTCCAAATATAGAACCTGTTCCTCCTTTTAAATGTATACCACCTAAAACAGCAGCGGCGATAACTTGCAATTCTATCCCTGTACCTGTTTGATTTGGAACGAATCCAATATTCATTACGAATATACATCCAGCGAGCCCAGCGCTTATGCCTGATATGATAAACGCGTATATTTTCACTTTATCTACATGTATTCCAATAAGCCTTGCACCATCTTCATTATCACCGACCGCATAAAAATATCTTCCAATTTGTACTTTCATTAAAAAGAAATATAGTAGTAGTAATATGATAAGAACGGTCCATACCGTTACCGGAATGCCTAACATCATAATAGAAGAAATTTGTTTATACTCATTCGGAATATCTTCAATCCACTTTCCGCCCGTGAATAGTAACATTGCACCTCTAATAATACCGAGCATTCCTAATGTCATAATGATAGCTGGCACTCGAAATTTCGTAACGCCAATTCCGTTTACCAGGCCAATTAGTGCGCCAAGTATAATTGCCACAAGTACTGAAAAGAAAGCATTGTAACCATCCGTTAACAACATCCCGCAAACCGCAGCGCTTAATCCCATAATAGATCCTACTGATACATCTATATTTTTCGTAAACAATACGAAAGATTGACCAATTGCCAAAATAACTAAAATAACGCTTGATTTCATAATTAAAGATAAAGAGCTAAACTGAACAAAACTAGGATTCATCACTCCAACGAAGGCTATGTAAAGAAGTAATAAAATAATAATAGACGTCTCATGCATTTTAAATAAACGGTTCACTCGGTTACACCTCCATTTCCTCCGTACGCAAGGCGTGTAACTTCATCAATACAAATTTCCTTCTTCTCCAAATGAGAGACGAATGCTCCGTTTCTCATCACATAAACACGATTCGCTAATTGAGCGATTTCTTCCATATCTGAAGAAATTAATATGAGCGCAAGTCCCTTTCTCTTCAAACTTTGTATCGTTTCGTATACTTCTAATCTTGCTTTCGCATCAATACCACGGGTCGGTTCATCAAGAATAATCACTTTCGGATTACATGCAAGATATTTCGCTAGCACGACCTTCTGTTGGTTCCCACCTGATAAAGACGTCATTTTCTCATTCATATGAGGGACAACAATTCTAAACTGTTTTATATACAATTCGGATAAAGCGCTTTCTTTTTTGTTATTTAAAAAGAAGCTACTCATACTGTTTAAAGATGCAGATGTTATATTTTCCTTAACAGACGCAATTGAAAAAATACCACTCCCTGCTCGATCCTCCGGTACATACACCATACCTTCCTTTATTCGCTTATGTACCGAATACTTTGTAATGGATTTCCTATCTAATAAAACAGAACCTGATTTCAAAGGCTTTAATCCACATAACGATTCAGCTAGTTCAGTCCTACCTGATCCAACGATCCCAGCAATCCCAACAACTTCTCCAGCGTGTACAGTAAATGATACATTTTGAAACGCATAGCTTGACGCATTCGTGACATCTAATATTATTTCCGAAGGCTCTATTTCTTTATGTGCAATTTCTTTCTTCTCCTCAAGTCTATAACCTTTCGGCAATAACCCCTCCATTAGCATGTCATATGTATACCTTGATACATCACCTTGACTTACAATCATTCCGTCACGTAAAATCGCTACTTTATTTGCAATTTCAAAGATTTCTGGAAAACGATGCGTAATATATATCATTCCAATTCCTTTTTCTCTTAAACTTTTTATCAATACAAAAAGACTCTTAATTTCGTGAGTTGTTAATGTCGATGTTGGCTCATCTAAAATAAGAATCTCAGCTTCCCTTATTAATCCTCTCAATATTTCTACTAATTGTTGCTGGGCAATGGATAACGATAACCCTAGATCATGAAGTTGAATGTTCCACCCTAATTCTTCTAGCAACTTATTAATTTTATTTCGCAGTTCTTTCTTGTTCGCTTTCATTCCGATACGAATGTTCTCTTCAATTGTCATATGAGGAAAAATGAGCGGTTCTTGTGGTATTAAGTAAATACCATGTTGATGCGCTTCTGCTGTGTTTGAAAACTTTTGTATTTCCCCCTTCACATACATTTTGCCAGCATCGTATGAATACAAGCCCGTTAGTATTTTCGTTAACATTGATTTCCCGGCACCATTTCCTCCAACTAAAGCGTATATATCTCCACGCTCTAATTGTAAATTGACTTCTTTTAATACGAGTTGATCTGCAAATGATTTACTCATCTTTGTAACTTGTAATAAGGGCACGCTCTCCACATGTTGTCACCTGCCTTTATGCAGAACATTTTTTGAGAAAATAATTTTTTGTTCTACTTGTTTTGTAGCATTGTATATTTCTTTTTTCATATCTAGAACACTTTTTTCACTGGGCCAATTATCAGTGTGGGGATGAAACCCTACACTGATTAAAGTTTCACTTTATCGCTTCAACTGGAATAAACAAAATAACGAACACATATGTTTAAGCAGTGGTCAATTGTTGAAAGGGATGAAGAGCATGTCACAGCTGAGCTTTGAAGACAATTTGTTAACAAAAGTAGCTTGGTACTATTATAAAGATCAACTAACCCAGCAAGAAATTGCTTCACTTCTTCACATTTCAAGAAATAAAGTCGTTCGGTTGTTAGATAAAGCACGGACGGAAGGTGTCGTCACATTTCACATAAAAGGTACTGGTTTGCACTGTTTAAGCATCGAACGTGACCTTATGAAAAAATTCCATCTAAAAGATGCTTTCGTTATTCCAACTCCACCTGAGGATTATGCATTTTCACTCGGAAAAGCTGCCGCACAATATTTAGAAACTCAATTGCAACAAGGTGATTTACTTGGGATTGGCTGGGGAGAGACGATAAGTAAAATGCTAGAAAACATTCATTTTGATAGCTCTATGAGTCTTTCAATCGTTACTCTTACAGGAGGCGTAAATCACTATATTCCAAGAAATCAAAGCTATTTAAACTACATGCAAGGCGATCTTCATATTATTCCTACCCCTTTTCTTACATCTACAAATGAAATGACACAAATTATTCTATCTGAACCGAGCGTGAAAGATATGCTTCACGTCGCTTCACTCGCTCATACAGCAGTAGTTGGCATTGGCAGCTTATCTCAAGACGCCACAATTGTGAAAGAAGAAAAATTAACACTATGTGAAATGACTTATATACGTAGTCAAAACGGGGCTGGAGATATTTTAGGGCAATTTTATAATACTGACGGAAAACAATTAGAACTTCCCCATCATAACCGTCTTATCGGCACACCACTCTCTGTTCTTCAAAATATGAAACATGTCGTTGGTGTAGCTGGCGGTACGGAAAAGATAGCTGCAATTTACGGCGCCTTAAAAGGAAAGTTCATTCATACATTAATTACCGATGAAGAAACTGCCCTCTCCTTATTAAGAAAGGAAGGTGACTCTTAATGTCTACTCTATTAGCTTACGACGCTGGTACAGGGAGCATTCGAGCAGTTCTTTTTGATTTAAGCGGTAATCAACTTGCTGTTAGTCAAAAAGAATGGATTCATAAATCAGATAGTCGTTACCCTGGTTCTATGAATTTTGATGTAACTGAAAACTGGCAGCTCGTTCAACAATGTACGAAAGAGGTTCTTCAAAAAAGTAATACGTCCTCCTCTTCTATTAAAGGTATTAGTGCAACGAGCATGCGCGAAGGTTTTGTTTTATACGATAAAAACGGGCAAGAAATATGGGCTTGTGCAAATGTTGATGGCCGCGCATCAGCGGAAGTTAGTGAACTAAAACAAATACGTTCCGAAATTGAAGAAGATTTATATAGAAAATCCGGTCAAACTTTTTCGTTAGGTGCTTTACCTCGCTTACTTTGGATTAAAAAACATGAACCAGACGTGTACAAAAACATTCATTCCTTTACGATGTTAAACGATTGGATTTTATATAAATTGTGCGGCGTACTGCAAATTGATTCTTCAAATGGATGTACGTCCGGTATATTCGATTTACAAAATAGAGCTTGGGATAACTCCATCGCTGAGCAATGCGGTCTTACTCTAGCCTTTTCTCCAAAAGTAAATGAAGCTGGTACAACTATTGGGAATATCACAAAACGAAGTGCTGAATTAACAGGATTACATGAAGGAACACCGGTCGTTGCTGGCGGCGGAGATGCACAAATGGCATCGCTTGGAACTGGAGTTGTAAAGCCTGAACAAACATTTATATGTGGGGGCAGTTTTTGGCAACAAGAAGTAAATATAACAAAACCAGAAACTGATCCAAATGCGGCGATTCGTGTTAATTGCCACGTCATTCCTAACCTATGGCAATACGAAACAATCGCTTTCTTCCCTGGCCTTGTTATGAGGTGGTTTCGAGATGCCTTTTGCCATGAAGAAAAACGGCTCGCTGAAAAACTCAGTATAGAGGCTTATGAATTACTAGAAGAACAAGCGAAAGAAGTTCCTGTAGGCTCACATGGCATAATCCCCACTTTTTCAAATGTAATGAATTATATTTCTTGGCGACATGCTGCACCATCCTTTTTAAATTTAAGTTTAGATGCTGAAAAATGCGGTAAAAAAGAAATGTTCCGGGCAATAGAAGAAAATGCCGCCTTCGTTACATTCGGCAACTTGAAATTAATAGAGGCTCTCACAGGTAAATTTCCTTCTGAAGTGATTTTTGCTGGCGGCGCTGCTAAAGGAAAACTTTGGCCACAAATCTTAGCAGATGTCCTCGGAATCTCTGTTAAAGTACCCGTTGTAAAAGAAGCCGCTGCTTTAGGTACGGCAATTGCCGCTGGGGTTGGTGCTGGCATATATTCATCTATGGCAGAGACTGCCGAACAATTTGTACAGTGGGAAAAAACATTTGAGCCAGTCACTGAAAATCATGAACTATATAAGGAATTCTATGAAACATGGAAAACTGTGTATAACAGTCAGCTCGCTTTAGCCGATAAAGGGCTCACCTCACATATGTGGATTGCACCCGGTGCTCTGTAACACATTACATAAAGTGAAACTTTAATCAGTGGGGGTTTTGTTCCTCCCCCACTGATTATTAGTTGAACCAATCGGGCGTTTACGGGCAGTTGACTTCCCCCTAACTTCTTTGCTCCAGCCAATTTTTGAGATGGGAGTTTTACTGCCCGTTAACGCGGGATAAAGGAGTGAAATGTATGTTAAAAGCGAATGAAAATGATTTCTCCTATCGCTTCGGTGATAACGGCCCGAAATATTTAATACAAGGTCCGAATATTGATCTTGGGCTTGTCGTCATTCAGCCTGGGCAAGAGTTTCAAAATCACTATCATACAACGTGCGAAGAAGTCTTCTATGCGTTAGAAGGCGAAATAGATTTCTATGTGAATAACGAGAGAGTTCCGATCAAACAAGGTGATGTCTTGCAAGTTCGCCCTCATGAATCTCATTATCTTATTAACCATTCCGATAAGCCTTTTAAAGCTGTTTTTATAAAGTCACCACATTTACCAAATAAAGATACTGTACAAACTGAAAATCCAACATTAACGAAGGAGTGATTCCTAATGACTTGGGGATTTAAAAATCGATTAAACACAATTTTACCTGACGGCAGAGCGGTTATGTTAGCGATAGATCACGGCTACTTTTTAGGGCCAATTCACGGACTTGAACAACCGTTAGAAACAGTTAAAAACTTGCTTCCATATACTGACTCCCTCTTTTTAACACGAGGCGTATTAAGTTCCTGTATTCCTGAAAACTGCAACACACCGATGGTTATGCGTGTATCAGGCGGGGCAACTGTAGTAGGCAAAGATTTAGCGAATGAAACAATTGTTACACCTGTGAAAGAAGCAGTAAAACAAAACGCAATTGGCGTCGGCGTTTCTGTCTTTGTTGGATCAGACTTTGAAACACAAACTGTTTCAAATCTCGCAAACGTAGTCTCTGAAGCTCACGATTACGGCCTGCCAGTACTCGGTATTACCGCCGTTGCGAAAGAACTACAAAAACGTGAAGCTCGCTTTCTAGCACTCGCCTCCCGCGTATGTGTTGAAATGGGAGCTGATATTATTAAAACGTACTACTGCGAAGGATTCGAAAAAATCACAAGCACATGCCCTGCTCCAGTCGTAATCGCGGGAGGACCGAAACTAGATTCAATCGAAGACGCATTAAACATTACGTACAATGCGCTGCAAGAAGGTGCAATCGGAGTAGACATGGGCCGAAACATATGGCAGTCCGAACATCCGGCTGCGATGATTCAAGCGATACATGGCATTGTGAAAAATAGATTGAATGTGAAAGAGGCGCTGGAATTATATGATGATGTAAAAAATTAATGTGAAAGACAGACTATTACACTTAAATATACAAAAATTTAATATTCTACTATAAAGAAAAGCCCATATGTTAGATGACTGAGTAATCTAACATATGGGCTTTCTTTTACATTTTACATTTTACATTGTTCCGAATTTAGTCAGGATCTCTACAGATCGCGTACGTTCCAAACAATCTCACCGCGCTCGTCCCACGTACTGTGATGCCGCTCAAATCCTATCTTTTCTAGTACCCGGAAGGACGCAACATTCCAAGCACCTACAGTTGACCAAAGTCTGTGGCGCCCAGTAGCAATCGCAGCCTCCAGCACAGCGGATGCTGCCTCAGTCGCATAACCATTACGATGAACACTGCGGAACAACTCGTATGCAATTTCCGGCTCTTCAAGCGTGGAACGACCGATAATCAAGCCACAGTATCCGATAAAATCTCCTTCGTCTCGCCTACGAATCGTGAGAAGGGAAATGCCATTTTCGGTTGCTCTCTTATGCATCTCGATAAGATCGCTACGAACGGAGTCAATGGTTGGCACGTCCACACCACGTTCGCCAATTAATTTTCTCAGCCAGACTGCATCGGATTCCTCCCACATATTCAGGTCAAGTCGTTCAGTTTTCAGCTGGAACGCCATAGCTTTATATGAAGTTGTCATAGTGAAAACCTCCTAGTTATTTCACTGCACTCATAATAGTTTCGTACCTCATCACCACATCAGATTGGAAACCCGATTGATTTGCAAATCTATTTTCCAACCCTCGCGAAAGTTTACAGAAACAGTATACAAAAAATTAGTATTCTTTTATGCATAAACAATTCCCCTACAAAATAGTCCTTTTTATCAAACTTTATTTAAAATCTACAACAGTTGGTTTAAAGTGACTACACTCTCGTTCATAAATAATTTGTTTTAGATTTTCACTTATCCTATAAGAAATCTTCCTCTATTTCTTAAAATAATGATAAACTCCCACTAATTTTCTGCCATAATCGGTGTATCCTTACTATTTTCACGCTTAATATTTATATTTTTGGCTCTGCTAAATTTTAATATTGAAAATTGAGTAAATTAGAGGGAAACCCAAATATAAGGGTTTCCCGTTTTTATACTTTCGACTTTTCGCTGTTAAGAGACATTTTTTAGCCAAGTAATAATTCGAAGTACCTGAAATGGTTCAAACCAAGTAATTAAAAGCATCACAACGAAGAAAGAAATAAGTGATATGAATTTTAATGTTCCTTTTTCCCGTTTAGCAACTGCTATAAAACTTAGTACAATTCCAACTAAAAAAGAAATAAAACTAAAAAGGACAACCGGCTCAGAATATCCATCTATTATCCAATTTAATCCGAATAATAATATCCCCACAAACATCAAGACTATTGAGAATACACTGAATTTTTTGATAATTTAACCTCCAAATATAATTTTATCATTTTAAGAAAGAAACGATAATTATTTTTTGTTGCATAAGAATGAACAATTACACAATAAATTTAAATAAACGTAAGCTCTCATACGTATCAATCATTTCATATACAAATGACGATAGGAGAAACTCTTTTATATTGTGTTTAGTGCTTTCGTTACTGCAACTATCAATAAATAAAAATCAAACGAGATAGTTATCGAGATCTTTTGTAACCACGCCTTTAAATCGGTCTATCCATTGTTTCATACGAGAATGGAGACCATTTACATTATAGGTTAATAAAGAAGCTGTCTCACAAGTCAGATTTTTGACTAAAAGATGCTTATTTTTCACTTGGGTGTTCCATTAAAAAAGCGAATAAAATGAACAAGCCCCTTTCCAAACTGGATAAGGGGCTATATATACACCTTCAAAGAATTATTCTTGATGAGTGCCATTCAGTTTTGAAACTTTCTTACCATCTCTATAGTCAAGGCAAGACACTTCAATTAACAATCCATTAAACATTGTAAAATAAAAACCATAACTACTACCTCTCATTGCATACGGTTCCTTGTCTATTTCAATGCCACCAGCTACTAAACGATTATATGCATGATCAACTTCACTTGAATTATCCACTAAAAAACCAATATGAAAAGCTTCCGGATACATAACTTCCTTATTCCCCTTAAATGCTTTTGGATCGCTTAGCACAAGTATAAATCCACTCTCATCACTCATCACTACTAGTGCCTTTCCCTTTTGCTCCAAAAATTGAAAATCAAAAAATGTTTCAAAGAAATGTCTAGCTTCTGATAAATCATCGACACATAGATTCAAATGATTTAACTTCATTTACTCATCTCCTTTTAAGCAGAGGGTATATATACTCATATTGATAACACTTACATATGTAAAGAAAGATATACCGTCTAAGACTTTTTTATAGTCTTATGCTTTTTCCTATAGCTTAGAACGTTTTTCGAAAGGAATGCAATCATATGAACAATTCGACATGGAGTATCGATTTACCTATATAATTTGACAAGTGTTATAGCCATATTATTTATTCTCCAAATTAAGTAAAATCCACTCAATCAAGGAAATTGCTGAAGAGATTCGCTCTGTCGTATCTCCTAAAAACACTTTATTAAGTAAATCATCAAAATTATTCGGTTTAATAGATAATGCTTGAATATACCTTAAAGCAGATCCAGCTGGAGGTGTCGGCTTGTTATTAATAGCCCATATTCCCTCTAGTAATGTCCACATTGATGTGTGAACTATGTATGAAGCTTTTAACTCATCTTTCACTTTCAAAGCAGCCTGAATTTTAATAAGCGAACTATTTAACCAATGAGAAATGCTTTTTACTTTATCACTAGAAACAGCATAATTTTCATAATTATGTTGAGCTATTTCCTTTAACCTTTTCAACTCACCGTTACTATCAAATAAAATTTCTCCTTCTAGAAAAGAGTATAATTCCATTGGATTATTTTTAAAGTTTAATTGAATTCTTTTAAAGTCTGCATACTTATATTCAATTAAAATACCTTCTCTCTTTTCAGAATGAAAATCTTTCTTTTGTCCATTCTCTAAAAGAACGTATAAATCTAAATCGGATTCGGGGTATGCGTCACCTCTTGCTATAGATCCGATGAGCATTAATCCACTCTCTTCATTCCTAGCTATATATTCATTTAGAATTTTATGTACTAACTCTTTATGATTTTCATATGTAATAAATGAAAGATTTTCTATCATTTTTACCCTCCAAAGTTATTGAGCACGTAATAGAATTCCTATAAGAATATATCGATATTTCTCAGTTTCTAAAATACGCAAACACCTTTTAAACGATATTGAATTATATTTTTTCTCATACATTTCCATTATAAACACTGCTAATTTTTACATACCGAGCTCTATTTTATTTTCACATACATGTGAAATGCTTAGTCGCATTGCTTTCTATTAATTCTTTGTGCAATTGGGTGATCATCTTTTAGTTGCAGGAGGTCCCATAAATTCCCGTATAAATCCTTAAACACTGCCACAATTCCATATGATTGCTCTTTCGGTTCTCTCACAAATTCTATTCCTCTTGAAATCATTTCATTATAATCTCTCCAAAAATCGTCAGTATTTAAGAAAAGAAAAACTCTACCACCTGATTGGTTACCAATAAAGGGCTCTTGTTCAGGTTTAGATGCCCTGGCTAGTAATATTGTGGTGCCGACTGAACCTGGAGGAGATACCACTACCCACCGTTTGTTTTCTTCTGGCTGATAAATATCTTCAACTAATGTGAAATTTAGTTTCTTTGTATAAAACTCTATTGCCTCGTCATAGTCTTTTACTACTAATGCAATATGAACTATCGATTGAACCATTATTGTCCCTCCTAATCTTACTCACTGATCGAGTTTATATTATAACATTTCTAGTTTTAACCTGTCCGTTAATTCTTCTTACATCACAGGCGAATCATTCTCTTTATTCAATATAAATAACCATCTATCAGTAAGCAGATAGATGGTTATTTATTCGAAAGAATATAATTAAACAAATGTATTTTTACGACTGTTGATAAGTCGATTTCGATGATTTCACATAATAAACCCCGTGCTCAACCTTAATGATATGATCTGGTTTTGGCTTACCGCGGCCCGCTCTATGTCCAGCTAAGTGCTCTTCACTCGTTTCCCAGTTCTTCCATGCTTCTTCCGATTCCCAGCGAATCATAACTACAACTTCTTCGTCTCCGCGTCTTACTTTTTTAACGAGAACACTTAAGTCGATGAATCCTTCAAATTTTTCAATAATTCCTTCTCCTGTGAAACGCTCTACAACTATATTAGATGTACCTTCTTTTACTGTAAATGTCTTCGTTTCGATAAACATATATTCCACTCCCTCTTTGTAATACGAATACTAGTATTCTTCTATTATAATTGATTATGATAATTATTTTCAATTATAAAGTTTCGAATCTTTAGCATTATGCAGATTTCTCCTCAATCGCCTCATCTAAAAATTTGAAATACGGAAGCAATATTCCTATTAAAGAAGTGACACATATAATCGAGCCAATGATAAAGTATAGTACTCTCACTCCCCACATTTCACTCAGTATTCCCCCTAATAACACACCTAATGGCATTGCCGATCGTATGAAAAATAATCGCACTGAAAATACTTTTCCTATCATATTATTTGGGACAGTTTGTTGGCATATCGTCGTATTATGAACATTGAAAAATGAAATACAAATACCAGCAATTACCTCGATTACAATCGCAATAATAATACTATTATTTAAACCTAGTGAAATGTAAGTAAGGCCCCCTACGAATAATCCTCCAAGCATAAGTAATCTACGGCTTCTATACTTCACTTTCCCAACTAACATGGAACCAACTACATAGCCAAGTGGGAATCCTGCCATAAAATAACCGTATTCAGCATACCCTGCCGATAGTTCATCTTTAATATAAGGAAGATTCGTAACCATCGTTACTCCTACTCCAAATTGAACGAATGTTAGAAAGATACCAAGCCAAACGATAACTGGTTTTGCGAAAAAGTATGTAAAGCCGTGAAGAAACTCTTCTAGCCACGTTTTTCTAAGTTCTTGCTGTACCCTCTTTTCTTTTATGAAAAGCAATAATCCTCCGCTTATAAATAAACACATACATACGAAAGATAGCGTAAGTTCGATTCCAATAAATTTAATGACGATACCACCTATTACTGGCGCGAGAAACATCATAAGACGAGTCATTCCATCAATATACGCATTCGCGTCTTGAAGCTGCTCTTTATTCACAACAGTTGGTGTAATCGCTTGGCTCGCAGGGGTATAAAGAGGCGTAATGATACCAACTATAATTTGGACAACGTAAATGTGCCAAACTTCTATACTGCTAGTAACTAGCATCGCCAAAGGCAGTAAGAAAACAGATGCCCGCATCCATTGCGAAAAAATCATAATCCACTTTCGGCTCCATTTATCAATAAATGGGCCACTTATAAGTTGCAGTATGAGAGAAGGAATTAGATATAGTAACCACATACTGCTTAATGCTGTTTTCGATCCTGTTAACTCATATACAAGAATTGAATTACATAACGTCCCGAAAGCCCCGCCTAATTCTGAAATTGCACTACCAATCCACATATAAAAGAATGAACGGTTTTTCAATACACTTTTCACTATAGCTCACCAACTTTTCTATTAAATTCCTCCCTTTATGTACATTCTCGTTATATATTATCTATTCAAAAATGCATCTAATTCTTTCGCTAAAGACTGCACTGCTTTCTTTCTCAATACATATTTCCCGTCTTGAATATCAACTAACTTTGCTGAACGTAACAATTTCAAATGATGATGTACTGTCGATTTTCCTAGTTGTAATCTTTCCGTTATTTCTTGCAGCGTACGCTCTTGTTCAAATAGTAGTTTTACAATACGAAGCCTTGCCTCGTCCCCCAGCGCCTTATGTTTATGAACTAAAAAATAACTCGGCTCATACGGATCTTCTGGATGTATACTTTCATTTGCGACTGGATAATGAAACACTTTCGTATCTTCAATATCAGCTTCTATGTTCCACGGTCTGTATGTAATTTGCGGGATAAGAAGTACGTGATGAACACTTGGCTCTGGCATATATGTAACGCCACCTGTTGCCCACTCTACAAACTCTTCCGGTTGCATCTTTTTATTCATTTCATTTTTCGCTTCATAATCTCGCTCTAGTATAGAAACAATTTCTTCTGCCTCTTTTTTAACAACACTGTCATACCACCCTGTCATAACGGCAATTAAATGCGTTTTTAGTTCACGCACATCGGCATGACATACAAACTCTATATACGTAGAGAAAAACTGATGATCATGTGTCAGTTCCTTTAGTTCGTGTATTACAGATGCTTCTCCGCTTGCGGCTAAACGTCTTTTCGCTTGATACACTTCTCCTAAAAACGGTAAACATATATACTTTAAATCTTCTTCTGAAAATGAATCGATATTTGCAATAAACTGTGATAGATCCTGAAAATCTCCCTCATACAATAACTGAAGCAACGCTTTCCACGTATTATGCTTCTCAACAAATTGTAAATGCTCTATCATTTCATGTGATAAAGATTGTCTTATTTCTTCCCATTCACTTTGAGTCTTTTCAAGAGTATCGATTAACCTCTTATGAGTAATTGCCGCAATGCCAAGTGCGCATTCGAAAAGTATCGAATACTTCATTTCAACGTTGTACGTTTCCCTCTTTCTACTCGTCACGTGAAAGACTTCCATTTTATCCCCTCCTTATTTGCTATGTATTTAATTCTATTTTTATCGAATTATACCTTCTAATTTTTTGGAATTTTAAAACTTTCTGAATTTTATATTGCTACAAGTTTTTAAATTTAAGCTGCAGTTAATTTTCTTGTTCAACTATGAGGCAGGTTTATTGAAGAGAAAGGAGAATTTATTGCAGTAAGAAAAATGATTTAGAAAGCATAAGTTTATTTCTGCAATTACTACAACGGCGCCGTATTGTTCTTTTAGAGACTTCCAAATATCAATTAGATGATAAGTAGGTACGTTTCTACTTAATTTCTCTAACACTTATTGCCGGTCTATCTCATAGTTAAGGAGGCTATACGAATGAGTAAAAAAGAAATATTACAAAATGGGGTCAAGCAAGTTTTTTACGAAGAAGAATGGTATCCACCGATATCAGAAGCGTTAAAGAATCTTACTGCTGCACAAGCATGTTGGCAACTAGAAGGAAAGGCCAGTAATACGATTTGGGAAAATGCAAACCATTTACTAACCTTTAAAGAGCGCTTACTTTCCCGCTTACATCAAGATGACACATTTGTTGCTCCACAAAATAATGATGACACGTTTGTCCAAGGTGGACCTAATGATGATGATGCTTGGCAACAAACAGTGAAGCGAACGCTCCAAGTACATGATGCCTTACGATCTTCATTAACATCCCTTCAAGAAGCAGAACTGGATCAACCAAGTCCGTCTCTACCAGTTTGGCAACAATATATGAATATCCTATTGCACGATGCATATCATACAGGTCAAATTATACAACTTCGTAAACTCCAAGGTTCATGGCCATCTCATCGTTCATATTTATAAGCAATGATTAAAGATGATAGATAAGCATATGATTCTACATTTAGCAAAATAAGTACAAAAAAAGCAAATGAGATTCTAACTCTCATTTGCCTTTTTGCGTGCTGGAGAAACGTCCTACATGGATAAAATAAAACTTTAATCAGTGGGATTTTGTCCATCCCGACTGATTATTACCCAAACCAACCGGGCATCTCCGGGCCATTATCTCCCACCTCACTTCCTCGCATTCGCCAAGTTTTAAGGTAGGAGTCTTACCGCCCGTTAATACGGGATAAAAAATTCATTCACACTTATTAATTCATCTGCGCATCGTTCAATATCCCAATGATTTCACTCAACATTTCTTCTGTAAAAGCACCTGCGCTAAAGTTCACTAATGCTCGTAATGGCATATAGTTCAGCATAGCGTCCATCATTTCAGAGGCATCACTATCCCCTTCAGTCATACTACCAAACGGACTGTCTTTTAATGCTTTTTCCATAAGCTCTTTTGCAAGTGGTGCTAAGATTGGTTCCGTAAGTATGTCCCCAAGTAACGTATTACGATGCACTGGTTTTCGAGTTATAGTCGTTGATTGAACATACATGCTATCATGTAAAACGATCTCTTTTGAAGACTTTCCTACTAAAATCTCAAATTCGCCTGTTTCAACATGCCAGTCCTTTAATTCAACATTATAATAAGCAAATGCTCTTTTATTTAAAGTAAAGCTAACCGTTTTTTCTTCTCCCGGTTGCAATTCTACTTTTTCAAATCCTTTTAGCTCTTTTTCAGGACGAGTCATGCTGCTTTCAACATCTTTTATATAAAGCTGAATAATTTCTTTCCCTGCTATACTGCCAGTATTTTTCACGTTCACACTGATAGAAACAGTGTCCGTATCCGTTATCTCTTTCTTATTTATTGAAAGATTACTATACTCAAAATTTGTATAGCTTAATCCAAAACCAAATGGGAACAACGGTTCAATATTTTTCGCATCGTAGTAACGGTATCCGACGAACACACCTTCTTTGTATTCCACTTTGTCCCCTTCACCAGGGAAGTTTAAGTAAGAAGGATTATCGCTTAACACTTTCGGGAATGTTTCCGCTAATTTCCCGCTTGGATTCGCATCACCAAATAATATATCGGCAATCGCCCCGCCTAATGCTTGGCCACCTAAATAGCCTTCAAGTATTCCTTTTACTTTACCTATCCATGGCATTTCAATTGGAGCACCGTTACTTAAAACTACAACGATATTACTTTGAACTTCAGCGATAGCCTCAATTAATTGCACATGATTTTCTGGCATCTGTAAATGCTTTCGATCAAAGCCTTCAGATTCATAACGATCTGGAAGTCCAACGAAAAGGACCGCTGTATCTGCTCGCTCTGCTATTTTTTTTGCTTCATTAACCATGCTTTCATTTACATCATCACTTGCAATGTCATAGCCTTGGGCAAATAATATGTTCGTTTTTTCACCTGATACCGTTTCAATTTCTTCGAGAATACTTTCAAGATTTGTTGGATTAATATGAGAGCTTCCGCCACCTTGAAAACGTGGTTGCTTTGCAAACCCTCCAATTACTGCTACCGTTCCCTCTTTTTTCAGCGGAAGAATGGAAGCTTCATTTTGTAACATAACCATACTTTCACTTGCAACTTCTCTTGCAAGCTGATGATGTGCGTCCTTACTATACACAGCGTTTTCTAATTGGTTATCATACGCTTTAAAAATAATGTAAAGTAATCGCTCTGCTGCTTGATCAAGCTTTTCTACAGCCAGCTCACCACAGTTAACTGCATCAACAATCTTCTTCTCACCAATTCCAAAGCTTGAAGGCATTTCTAACTCTAAGCCGTTCGCTATACTTGCAACACGCTCATTTACTGCACCCCAATCAGAAACGACAAAACCTTCAAATCCCCATTCATCTTTTAAAATATCATTTAATAAATAGTTATTTTCCGAAGCGTATTCACCATTCACTTTGTTGTAAGCGCTCATTACTGTCCAAGGCTGTGCTTCCTTAATAACATCTTCAAAGCTAGCAAGATAGATTTCACGCAATGTTCTTTCATCAACAATTGCATCTACAGACATTCTGCGATGCTCCTGATTATTAGCAGCGAAATGTTTTAATGACGTTCCAACCCCTTGACTTTGTACGCCTTTAACATGGTTTGCAGCCATTTGTGATGATAAATACGGGTCCTCTGAAAAATATTCAAAGTTTCTTCCGCATAGCGGCGAACGTTTTATATTTGCACCTGGTCCAAGGAGAACTCCTACATTTTCAGCCTGACATTCTTCTCCTAATACAACTCCTACTTGTTTTATTAATTCTTTATTCCATGTACTTGCTAACCCTACTGCTGAAGGGAAACAAGTCGCTGGAATACTGTTATAAATCCCTAAGTGATCAGCTCCCTCTGCCTGTTTTCTAAGTCCGTGTGGTCCATCAGTTACCATAATTGAAGGAATTCCTAATCGCTCAATCCCTTTTGTATTCCAAAAGTCTAATCCAGAACATAGACTTGCCTTTTCTTCTAATGTCATTTGTGAAATGATTTTCTTAATATCCCTTTTCATGATAGCCCTCCTAAAAAATAATTAAGTAAACGCTTTCTTAATGTCATTATAGTTATTATTTTTTAGATGTTATGGTATATTTTTTAGAATACCGGTAAAAATTTTAGCTGATTATATTTATGGTTAAACCGTACTCTCTTTCGTTCTTATTTTAAAACCTTTGCTTAGGAGAGGATTTTAACTTGTACATATATAGGCTAATGCTTAAAGAATAGAGGTTAAAATAATGAATTGCTCCAAACTTGAAGATTTATATTATATTTGTAAGCTAGTCTTTGACATACATAAAACACCTATCTTTTTCATTGATAACAAAGGGGATTTGGCATTTGAAATCTCGCACAATTTTCAACATAACCCTTTGTATTCTTCAAAAGAGGCGTTATTTAATCAACTATTTAAGGGAAATCCACCCTATACTTTTCCGGTACTTGAAGAGACTGCCTTTCTTGAAAATTTTTTCTCAATTAACTTACGTTTAAACGATCAACTTTGCGGGAATATCATCGTTGGACCAGTCCTTTATTCCAGGTTATTAGAAACCTCAATTAAAGGAATCGTTAATGATCTTCAACTAAAAATAAACAAAGAGGAAATGATTCGCTATTATCAATCTCTCCCTGTTTTAAGCAATTTGCAATTTTTAAATATAAGCATGGTTCTTTATTACATGCTGTATCAACAAAAATTAGACATTGCTGATATTTTGCAAAAAAATATACTGTTAAAAAAGGATGATTTTGAGATTGAACAGCCCGCTATACATATATCGGAGCAACGTCAAAGTACATTAACTCATATCGATCCACTAGTTGAAAGGAAAATATTTGAGTGTATTAAGGAAGGAAAAAAGGATGATTTAATTAAAAATCTAAGAAAATTACCTGAATCAGGAGATTTTGGGGTGTTGTCAAAAACAAGTCACCTGCGAAGCCAGAAAAATTCTGCCATCGCAGCAATTACACTCGCGACAAGGTCGGCTATAGATGGTGGACTATTCCCTGAAATTGCATATACCCTCAGTGATTTATTAATTCAAAAACTCGAAGAGATAAAAAAAAGTGAAGCCATTTCCCCATTTTTAGAGAATGCTTTACTTGAGTTCTCAGAACGAGTTAAAAACGGGAAAATGCAAAAACATTCAAAGCCTATAAACATATGCCAAAATTATATATTTACTCATCTTTACGAAGATATTACACTATCCCATCTAGCAGAAATAGTCGTATTAAATCCTAGTTATCTATCTTCCCTTTTCAAGAAAGAAGTTGGAATTTCATTAGACGAATATATTCAGCGTGCTAAGATAGATGAGTCAAAAAGCTTAATGACCTATACAAAACATTCTATATCAGAAATCTCCACACTATTAAATTTCCATGACCAAAGTCATTTTACAAAGGTCTTTAAAAAACATACTGGTATTTCACCTAAACAATTTAAAAATGGACACAGTTATTAGTTTAGAAAATTTTATCATACTTCCAATAATTATTGTCCTTCGTTCTACCAATAGATTTATTTTGTTGCTTTACATTATTAATACATATCCTTTATAAAGCGAAAAAACATTAATTTTTAATACATAAATTGAAATAGATTACTCCCAAACATAATTTACATTCTTCATAACTTCTGATCATAATCCAAATTTGGAAGAATAGAGGCTTTTTTATATACAAATAATAAGCCTCAAGGAGTTGTTGACATGCATTTCATATTAAATATGTTAGGGATTTTCGTTGTAATATTAATCGTTTTCCTATGTTCGCCTAATAAAAGAAAAATAAAATGGAGACCAATTGTTATTCTAATAATATTGGAGCTTTTTATTACGTGGTTTATGTTAGGCACGAAATTGGGCAGTATTATCATTAATAAAATTGCGTCATTTTTCAGTTGGCTACTATCATGTGCGAATGAAGGAATTCGATTTGTATTTCCTTCAGCTATGGAAAATCAAACAGTTGATTTCTTCTTTAGCGCCTTACTTCCTATCATTTTTGTTATCACTTTCTTTGATATTCTTTCGTATTTTGGAATCTTAACTTGGATTATTGATAAAGTTGGTGCAATCATTTCAAAGATTTCTCGTTTACCAAAGTTAGAAAGCTTCTTTTCCATTCAAATGATGTTTTTAGGAAATACGGAAGCACTTGCAGTTGTTCGTGATCAATTATCTGTGTTAAAAGAAAATCGTTTGTTGACTTTTGGAATTATGAGTATGAGTAGCGTCAGCGGATCCATTCTTGGTGCTTATCTATCAATGGTTCCAGCAACATATATTTTCAGCGCTATTCCTTTAAACTGTATTAACGCATTAATCTTGGCTAATGTTTTAAATCCTGTAGAAGTTACTAAAGAAGAGGATGTTATTTATTCACCTTCAAAAAATGAAAAAAAAGATTTCTTTTCTACTATTTCAAACAGTATGTTAGTTGGGATGAATATGGTTATTGTTATTTTAGCGATGGTAATTGGATATGTAGCATTAACAGCATGTTTAAATGGTATTTTAAGCTTTTTTGTAACAGGTTTAACAATTCAAAAAATCTTCTCGATTATCTTTAGTCCCTTCGCTTTTTTACTTGGTTTATCAGGAAAAGATGCTATGTATGTAGCTGAATTAATGGGGATAAAAATAACAACGAATGAATTTGTTGCAATGATGGATTTAAAATCAAACCTAAAGTCTTTACAACCACATACAATTGCAGTTGCAACTACATTTCTAGCTTCTTTTGCAAACTTTAGTACAGTAGGTATGATTTATGGAACTTATAATTCATTATTTGGCGGGGAAAAATCATCAATAATCGGTAAAAATGTTTGGAAGCTTCTTGTTAGCGGAATGGCTGTTTCCTTATTAAGCGCTATGCTTGTGGGGCTTTTTGTATGGTAAATGAATAATTGTAATAAGATGAAGACACTTAAACTGAATTGGGTGTCTTCATCTTATTACTTGTTCTTTTATAATTCTTATCTCCGAATCTGTCCATTTCCACGAATCACATATTTTGTGGAAGTCAATGCAGGTAGCCCCATTGGTCCCCTTACATGTAGCTTTTGTGTACTGATGCCAATTTCTGCGCCGAATCCGAATTCAGATCCATCAGTAAAACGAGTTGATGCATTATGATACAGTGCAGCCGCATCAACAGATGTGAAAAACTTACTGACGTTTTCCTCGTTCTCTGTAATAATCGCTTCGGAATGCATGGATCCATACGTATTTATATGATGAATCGCTTCTTCCGTAGTGGAAACCACTTTAACTGCCAGTGTGAGAGATAAAAACTCTGTTTCCCAGTCTTCTTCTGAAGCTAATGCAATAGAAGAATCAATTGCCAATGCTTTATTATCACCACGTAGCTCCACGCCTCTTTCCTTCAAGGAAGAAAATAGCTCGCTACCAAATTGTTGCGCCCAATTCTCATGAAGTATAATCGTTTCAATTGCATTACATACAGATGGACGCTGCGTTTTTGCGTTTATAATAATATTAAATGCCATTTGTTTATCCGCTGTTTCATCAATGAAAATATGACAATTTCCCGCACCTGTTTCAAGTACTGGAACAGATGCTTCTCTCACTACAGTATCTATTAACTGCTTGCCGCCTCTTGGGATAAGAACATCCAAGTACTCATTCAATGTAAACAACTGCTTTGCACTATCGCGCGTTGTATCTTCTATGAGCTGTACGCTTTCTGGAGGCAAGCTTGTTTGTTTAAGCGCTCGGTGAATAACGCTAACGATGGCTTTGTTAGAATGAATAGCAGAAGAACTACCACGTAGTATTACTGCGTTTCCTGTTTTCAAGCAAATTGTAGCAGCATCCACTGTCACATTCGGCCTTGCCTCGTAAATCATTCCGACAACACCAAGTGGTACGCGCATCTCCTGAATAGATAATCCATTTGGTCGTTCCCATGCACTAACACATTCTCCAACAGGATCACGTAAATCAATTAGTTGCTTAATACCTTCAGTCATATCAATGATACGCTGTTCATTCAGCATAAGGCGATCAAGAAGAGAATCAGAAAATCCTTTTGTCTTCCCTTCTTCAATATCCCGTTTGTTTTCCTCTAAAATATAAGCTGTTTCTACTATCATCTGATCAGCAATCGCAGCAAGTGCTTCGTTTTTTTGATTTGTAGATTTAAGTACAAGTTCTCTAGCAATTTCTTTCGCCTTTTTCCCCTTTGCCAACACTTCATTCATTTTTATTTCCTCCTTTTAAAAAGTTAATAAGTAAAAATTAAAGACCCGTTTATCTCGACCAACTAAGTGTTTCCCGCCTATGGAATTAAAGAATTTGAGCAGTGGACTCTGCCCTCACTATTCTTAAAATGAAACCCAATGATCCCTATGGATAACTTCATAACTAGGCCTTTCCCCTCTTGCTTGAATATCTTGGCTTTGCATACCTTTTAGATCCTTTAGTTCCTCTGCGCTATATGTGCATTGTCCTTTTCCTATTACGCGCCCTTGTTGCGTGATTACTTCCACGACTTCACCCACTTGGAAAAATCCTGACACATTTGTAACACCAGCAGGAAGAAGACTCTTTCCATGTTGAATGATGGCAGTGGCTGCCCCCGCATCTACTTCAATTTGTCCGCTAACAAGCGAATGTAGTGCGATCCATTGCTTGTTTATCTTAATCACTTTTTGAGGAGCATTCCCGATATATGTTCCATCACCTTTGCCCTTCATAACATCTAAAAACTTCTCCTGTCCACATCCCGTTCCGATAAATACACTCACTCCAAGAGATAGTGCCGTCTTTGCAGCATCGATTTTTGATTTCATACCGCCAGTCCCAAGTTTTGAGCCAGCATCTCCTGCAAGAGAAGCAATTTCTTCCGTTACCTCAGGAAGGAAATGATATTTTTTCGCATCCGCATTTTTCTGAGGATTTTGGTCATATAAACCGTTCACATCTGTAAAAATCATGAGCATATCCGCCGAAACAAGTCCGCTTACTAAAGCTGACAGCATATCATTATCACCGAACGTCAGCTCTTCTAAAGAAATGGAATCATTTTCGTTGATTATAGGAAGAGCGGAACGATTTAGTAGCTCTCCTAAAGTAGCGTAAGCGTTACTGTATTGTTCTTTTCTAGAAAAATCACTTCTCGTTAGTAAAAGTTGTGCAGTAACGATACCATATTTACGGAATTCCTCCGTGTATGCCTGCATTAATAAACTTTGCCCGACAGCGGCAGCAGCCTGTTTCCCTTTAATTGTCACAGGTCTGCTAGGATACCCTAGAGCAGAAAAACCTGCAGCGACTGCCCCAGATGTAATCAACAAAACTTCATGCCCTTCCTCTTTCAATCGTGCCAATGCAGCAACGTGATCTGAAAGTTGTTCTTTACAGATGCCTCCATGACTTGCTGCCAAGGAACTGCTCCCAATCTTTACAACAATTCTTTGCTTTCTCACTTTTTTATCCCCCAAGTCTAAAATCAAAGTTTTTATAAATTACACTTTTATTTATACAGTTTGCAGCTATGTCTATCCTCATCAATGCTGCACCTATAGTACTAAAGGGCAAAATAAAAATGACCGCTTCGCCCTTAATAAAATAAAAAGGACGAAACGGTCATTGTTCCGCGGTACCACCTTAATTGATATACATAGATATCCACTTGGCGCCTATAACGCAGGCGTACGCCTAAACTTTCATTTAAGACTCAGGGATAGGTTCGATACATTCTATACGAGGAATCTTTCAGCCGGTGAATTCCACTCTCTTTCGCAAGAAGACATATGTACTATTTCCCTTCAACGATTTTCGGTTTAATTTTTTATATTATGCGATATAATTTGATTTGGTGTCAAGAAGTATTTTTAAAAATAAATAGAGCGGCAAGTTACTTGTATGAAATTATTACCCTACTGAATGAAAATACAAATCGATATAAGTTTACCTCATATTCATCAACATAAAACCTAAAATTAAAGTGTATATATTTACATAATGTCGAATATAATTGATTTTCAACTTTTGGTGTTGCAAAAAGGAATATATTCTCTTAGAATGTTTCTTTATATTGCATGGAGATGTTATTGTTATTTTAAGATAACAATTTCAAAATGATATAATTTATTATAAAAGGAGCAAGATTGAGTTATTATGGATAAACAAATTGGATTCATCGGTTGCGGAAATATGGGAATGGCTATGATTGGTGGGATGCTAAACAAAAAGATAGTGTCTGCAAATAATATTCGTTGTTCGGATTTAAACACTACGAATTTAAAAAATGCTAGTGAAAAATATGGGCTAACTACAACTACTGACAACAATGAAGTAGCTAAAAATGCTGATATTTTAATTTTATCAATTAAACCAGACCTATACGCATCAATCATTAACGAAATAAAAGAAATAATCAAAAACGATGTTATCGTCGTAACGATCGCTGCCGGGAAAAGCATTAAAAGTACTGAAGAAGCTTTTGCTAAAAAATTAAAGGTTGTAAGAGTAATGCCTAACACCCCTGCTCTTGTTGGAGAAGGAATGTCTGCGTTATGCCCTAATGAAATGGTGACAGAAAAAGATTTAGAAGATGTGCTAAACATTTTCAATAGCTTTGGTCAAACAGAGATTGTAAGCGAAAAATTAATGGACGTTGTAACATCTGTAAGTGGTTCTTCGCCAGCATACGTATATATGATTATAGAAGCGATGGCAGATGCTGCCGTACTAGATGGTATGCCAAGAAATCAAGCATATAAATTCGCAGCTCAAGCTGTATTAGGCTCTGCAAAAATGGTACTAGAAACAGGAATACATCCAGGTGCATTGAAAGATATGGTTTGTTCTCCTGGCGGAACAACGATAGAAGCTGTAGCAACATTAGAGGAAAAAGGCTTACGAACAGCAATCATTTCAGCTATGCAGCGTTGTACGCAAAAGTCTGTTGAACTATCTAGGCAAACTAAAAAGTAATAAATAAGTGTAAAGAAACCCACTTTAAATACATTCACATATCTTTAAACAGTTTTAGACTATATGTACATTACATTTACATACTCCTCCTTTTTCACCAGTAACTGAACGGACAAATTCAAGGATAATTGAGTTTGTCCGTTTTCTATTTTGTTATCTTAAAATAATTTCACTGTTCTTATTATCATTTATTTTATAGCGTAATACCCTTTTATCATTAAGGTAACATCATTTTTATATGTATTTTCTGCAGATTGTATTAAGTTTTAAATCATACGTTTCTTGTAAAAGACATGATACATACCAGATGAAATATACTCAGAGACTAAGCATAATATCTATTGAAAAAAGTAATATCAATCGCCCTAAATTGTTAACATAATATTTTTATCGTCCTCTAATATTAATACCTACTATTTCCTAATCCACCTCCATTACAATTTAAATCATTTAAGTTTGCTGTTTATCCGGCATTTACCATTTAAACAAAAACTCCCCTTAAATCGAAAATGATTAAGGGGAGTCAGTCATATTTGATGAAGTTATAGTTCTGATTTTACTGGAATAGAAACATTGTTTTTCACTAATTTTTTAACGTCTTTAAAGCTAACAAAATTGTTGTTTTGCTCATCCCAAAGACGGAAACGGATTGACCGCAAGCTTGTAGCAAGAGTAATCGTTGGTACATTCTTTAAAGGAAGCGTATTATTGTGTGCCTCTTCTAGTTTATAGTTAGGTACTCTTGGACTTAAATGGTGAACATGATGAAATCCAATATTACCAGTTAGAAATTGCAGGATTTTGGGAAGTTTATAAAACGAACTTCCTTCCACTGCCGCTTTCACATATTCCCAATCTTTATCTTCTTCAAAATAAGAATCCTCGAATGTGTGCTGTACGTAAAACAGCCAAATACCTATTGAACCTGCTATTAAGAATATGGAACCATGTACTAAAAGAAACGATTGCCATCCGATTGCCCAGCAAAGTAACCCTACTAAAGCAACAATTAAAACATTCGTCAAATAGGTGTTCATGCGTTCCTTCTTTCTAGCACCTTTTCTGTTAAATCTATTTTTAAGTAAGAAAACATAAATCGGACCTAACACAAACATAACGAATGGGTTGCGATATAAACGATATGCTAAACGGAGTCTAAATGGCGCTGCCAAATATTCATTCACTGTAAGCGTCCAAATATCTCCTGTACCTCGCTTATCCAAATTACCACTTGTAGCGTGATGAACGGAATGCTCATGCCCCCATTGATCAAACGGGAATAAAGTTAAAACACCCATACATGTCCCTACTATTCTATTTACACGGCGACTTTTAAAAAAAGAATGATGGGTACAATCATGAAAAATAATGAAAACCCGTGTCATAAATCCAGCGGCTAACAGAGATGGAACTAATGCTAGCCAATAAGAAACGGACAAACTTTTATAAGCAAGGTACCATAAGATAATAAATGGCACTACCGTATTGATGATTTGCCAAACACTTTTTTTTGCCGTTGATTTTTCAAAAGGAGCAACTTGTTTTTTTAAATTTTTAGTATTTTGTAATGTCATTTTTTCTAATTCCTTTCCTTTATGTTGCTAATTCGTATTATAACACATTATTAGTAGTAGGTGTTATACGTAGGTATAATAAATATTTTATACTATGAAAATCTCTTTTTTCTTACTCATTCCTTACAAATTACTTACGTCCAGAATAGCTTCTATTATAGGATAGAAGGAGCATTTGTGCCGGAAATTTCGAAGTTTTTCCAAATAAATATATTAATTAAAAAGAAACACAGAGTTTTTTTCACTTCTGTACTGCCCTGTTTCCACAATAAGAAGTGAGCTGTCCTGCTTTTTTCGTCTCAGCTTTTACCTCGTTATCGTTCATTATGCTTCCTGTACCTAGTACAATCGTTCCCACTAATGCTAGCCTCATTATCTTTTTACGAAGATTCATCATTGTTGCTCCTCCATAAGCTGTTTTCGACATCCTCAATGTAAACAAGGATTTGATTTTCCATAACATTTACGCAAGCTTATATTTATTCTTTTTTATTATTAATTCCCCACTGTCAGGAAACTAACAATAACCAGTTTTCTAGAACGATAAAAAACGAATAACATACACAATGAACGTAATGTTCACTTGTTACAACTGATTTTACCGGAACCGGATCTATTTCATGAAACAAATCAAATTACATTTAAAATAAAAAACTAGTCTATTTTGAAAACTTCCCTCACTTTTATTTAACTGTTATTCTATATAAAATATAAAAATTCAACGTCCGTTTATTTAATTTCAAATCTATGATATATTCAAAATATTAATCACACAAAGTTAATAAAATGAAAACAAGGGAAATTTATGAAAGAATATATTTTATATTCATACTAAAATCACATAGTTTTTAGTATAGAAAGGAGATTCAAAATTTGAATAAGAATTTAACCAAAATTACATTAATAAGCGGTCTCGCTCTCATACTTTATCATTTTTTCAAATGGTATTTAGTTGAATTCCTTACCCCATTTGTTATGCCATTTCTTTCAATAATAGTTCATGGATTGTTTTTCTTAATATTAATTTTCACAATCATACATCTTATCAAATACAAAAATTGGAAACCATTAATTATTCAATTAATCATAATAATTACTTGGATATGTATACCATTTAATGAGATTTATATAAATTTAGATTTTATTATCTATAAAGAAGACCGTGAAAAAGTTATAGCACTTATAGAACATAAAGAGTTAACTCCTAATGTTCATTATGATAGTAGACAAATTCATTTACCTAAACAGTTTGCATCCACTTCCAAAAACGGTGGGGATGTAATTATTCAACAAAATAAAAATGGTATTTCTGTTTTCTTTTTTACTTATCGTGGTATATTAGATAATTTTTCAGGATTTATTTATACACCAAATGATACTAGACCAAACAAATACGACTTTAATAATGAATATAAAGAAATCACAAAAATAGAAAAAAACTGGTATTATGTGACATCATATTAAAGAACACAAAAATTTTCTTTTAATTATATTAAAAACATACCGTATTTATAGAAAGGGAATGCTTGTATACTATATACTGATCTGTACTGCATTCCCTAATTAGGCCCGAAACGGATTCTTGTCGTATTAGCTCATTCAAGGTGATGCAATTTTTTTACAAGCGATACATCTTTTTTATCATATACGTCGCTTTAACACCACTCAATATAGAGGGTGCTGTTTCAAATGACTCGAACCTTAACATATGAGTAGCATCACACATCCATCAACTTAAGAATTTTCTCGTTTTGGATTATTTGTTTTTCTCAGCTTGATTGTGACAGGGCACTGCCAACAAAAAGCGATTTTCGTACGCTAAGCGATCTTTTATATAAAAAGCCGATTTCTTGTAATCTAAAGGATGAAGTGACCCCATAAAGTTAGACTGATTATTTCATTAGGCAACCTTTTGGGCATGGGTCCGGTATTGTACTGGGCTCATGCCTTTTAGTTTTG
>NZ_JBIYCZ010000018.1:0-108250 GCF_044908245.1 Bacillus sp. RC242 | reverse complement strand
ATATTTATTTCTTTAGTTGGTAAAGATATTGAGAATTTCCGTCAAATCTTTATATTATTTGAAGCTTTTGTATTCTTTATTGGAGCTATTTATTCGTTTAAATTATATAGACAGGAATACAAATAATTCACTTATAAGTACACTTGCAAATATATTTACAAGTGTACTTATAAGTGGAGATAACAGGGTTCTTGCTATGTACAGTAAAGTGAATTTTTCAAATCAGGGGTACTGTAAAGTGACAAAAAAGTTGTTTAATTTAAAATAAAGTCGCTTAAAAAATAATAAAGTTGTTTAAAAATCTAAGTTTTATTCAACAATCGGGCCATTTTGTGGAAGATCAGCAGAAACTTTTGAGATCTTAATCAAAATAGTAATTAATCTATCGAAGTTGTAAAATAAGGGTAAGAATAGTTCTGGGGGGATTTATATCAATTATAATGCTATTAATCTAAGCGAGAAACTGTCCAAATTCAGTGAACACTGGTCGCCCAAAGTCATTGGTGAAATGAATGACTATCAGTTTAAGTTGGTTAAGATTCTGGGGGATTTTGTATGGCACGATCATAAAGACACCGATGAGGTATTCATCGTGATAGACGGCGAGATGTCCATCACATTCCGCGATGGACAGGTTAAACTTTCCAAAGGAGAAATGTATGTGATACCAAAAGGTGTGGAGCATAAGCCTTATGCTGAAAAGGAATGCCATATAATGCTGGTAGAGCCTAAAGGTGTAGTCAACACTGGTGAAACTAATTCCAAACTAACTGCTGAAAATAATATATGGATTTAAATCAATAATTCAGTTACTTTCTCTGGATCAACATATAAAAGGAAGTTACATATTTTCCACAATCGGGCGCTATTGTTGAATAAAAATTAGATTTTTAAACGACTTTATTATTATATTTTTTAGTGTAGTGAAATACCTTACTTTAAAAATTAAACAACTATATTTTTAACCCCGTCCTAAATTTAGAACGGGGTTATGCTTGGTTGAGCGTTTAAAATTAAATAACTTTATTATCATTTTACAGGTACCACTAGCATTTTGAAAAAAACACGCTAAGCAAAAAAATAATACGCCGCCCATATGGATAGCTTATTTACATAATTCTCGTTAACGGAAATTAACTTATCGTTTATTTAAGATTAGTAATAATTCATAATATCTCTTTTACTTTTCCCAATAAACTTCTCCACTTTGAATTTTTTTTAAAACTTCTTTCCAACCTTCTTCTGTAAATTTATCCTTATCTGACTTTTTTACAGAAATTAGTTCTGAATACCCTACCTCTTCTGTCTTATTTTCTTTTGTTGAGATAGATTCTGCAACTTCAATCTTTTCAGGAACAATAGGGGTACTTTTTTGAGTTAATACAGTACTATATATTCCTACAATACCAAGCATCAAAGCAAAAGATAATATCACAGTGGTTTTATTCATCTTTTTTATATTCATCGAATTTATTACCTCCTTTTTATATTTTTATTGTATATCATATTCATGCTAGGTTAACATAACGTTTCATTATCAGTAGCAAGGAAATAGGCGGACCCTTACTCTCACAAGGAATCCGCCTTTTTCTTTTTCTATCATTCTATACATCTTTTTATACATTTCTATTGTGGCGCGGGTTTTCGGGTTCTCGTTTGTTATTGGATTAGCCGAAAAACTGTATAAAATCTTGCATGCTCTTAGCGGGGTGCCGCCAACAAAACACGATTTCGTACGCTAAGAAAAAAGCCTTGCTACATAGGTAATGTAGCAAAGCTTTTTTAAGTTGTTTAATTCTCGCTCCACTATCGGCTTTGTTAACTAACACTTTAATTATTTTAACAGCCTTTTGTTTAATTCCCACAAAGCCGTTTTGTTACTATCCCATTTTAAAAGCGTTACGGCTTCCTCAAAGCACAGCCATTTATAATTGAAGTGTTCTTTAGATAATTTAATATTTTTTGTAGGAACTTTAACTCCAAAAGAAAATTCTTTTATTACATAAACATCTTCGCCCCAAAGAAATTCACCAACTACATCCTCTACTGGTAGTGAAGACACAGAATCTAGTTTTATATATGGACTTTCTCTTGTAATACCAGCCTCTTCAAATGCTTCCCGTTTTGCTGATTCAATAGGAGTCTCACCATCTTCTCCACCACCAGCTATTCCTTGCCAATAACCATAATCACTTCGATTAAAAATGGCATATTGAATGGAATCGTCAGTTTTTATATAAGGAAATATCAATACTTGATACGGTGCTCTCATTGCTTAACCTCCTTCCGAAAAAATATGAACAATTTATTCACTAACTTGCTATTTTAGTAAATAAAGTATTTGCATTTAAACTTTATAAAACTCAAATGTATTTTTTTCTAAACATATTGTTTCATTGGAATTTTTGATAATAATATCAAAACGTTGACTATATGGATGCATAAACACTTCATACTGAATCCGACGTTCTTCATGAGACTTCCTTAAGTAATTAATATCGGCTCCTCTTTCAATAATATCACGGCTAGACCTTCTCATTAATTCTGTTTCTCCATCTGTATAGAAGTAAATTTTCAAATCAAATAAATTTGGATTAATAAATGCGACACTCATTCCTTCTACAATCGTCACCTTATTTTTCGTAGAAATTAACTCACTTTTTATATAATGTGTATCCATTGTATAAAAATCTAAACCAGCTCTTACCATTTGAACATCTCTTTCTAACGCAGACAAATGATGGGCTGATGGATGACAAGCTGTCATTTTATCATAATGATTTTCATTCTGATATGTATAGTGGATATTTGTATACTTTCGTACATTTGAACTAACAATGTATGGATCTGTATGGATCTGTATTAATATAACTCACTTTATTTTGATTTAATTGGTTTATGAGCTTATTGGCGAACGTTGTTTTTCCGGCAGCACCGTGTCCTGAAATGCCAATAACAATCTGTTCATCGGTCATACTAATCCAATTTATAATTTCTTGTAATAACTTTTTCATTATTCTCCCCCTGTTACTAATATACCCCCTTATTTACATCATCTTAATATAGAGGTATCCTACTGTAAAATCATGCATGAAGCGAAAAAAATGGTATGATTATCCATCGTATCATCTCTATTTTTAAAAAACTATAGTAATTTTCGAAGGATTTTATTGTTATTTGGTGTAGTACCACACGTCCATCAAGCTAATATTTTGAAGTGTCCCCAAAACGAAAATTTTATTATTTTACAGTTGTTTATAAGAACTTAGCTTATTTTCTTTGTTTTGGAGAACTACCAATTTCTTAAGTTGACGGATGTGTAAGGCTGCCTCACAAAGAACAATGTAAAAGTAACATCCATAATTTTGCACTCACCCTATTTTACGTTTACTCTGATTCTGTCATTTCATCTATATGAATCTGTTTTCCTGTGAATAGTTTGTAAAACAGATGTGTGCGAATATCTAACAATTTATGTAGCGCATGCCATTGGCTCCAATGGTGTGCGTTTTGATTATATATATATATGTTTGGAGTGCCGGTGGCACTTTTTCTTTATATCCTAATCAAAAAAACGTAGGCTCATGCATACCGATATTCACCTCCTACCTAAAATTGGTATTTCACACCTTCACATTTTTGAGGAATGAGTCTTTTGTCGGAAAACAATAAAATCTTATTAATTTTTATAATTAGTAGAATTTTTATAGAAATAATCTTCTTAATCTATTAAAATTATACCGAATGATGTCAGATTGTATCGTATGATGTCAGATTGTAATAAGGGGAGAGAAAATTTTATGTTGAAAAAAATCATTCCAGTTGCTTTAGCATTAAGTACAGTTACTTTTTCAAGTGTATTTGCTGCGCCTCCAGCTCAAGCAACTACAGAACCAAACCGCTACATAGATGTACAAATGCTCGGTATTAACGATTTTCATGGGCAACTAGACACTGTAAAGAAAATTAACAATAAAGATGCAGGGGGAATCGAGTACTTAGCGGCTTATTTACGTGATCATGAAAAACAAAATCCGAATACATTAAAGGTTCATGCTGGCGATGTTGTTGGAGCAAGTCCTCCTGTTTCAGCATTATTACAAGACGAACCCACGATTGAATTTCTAAATGATTTAAAATTTGATGTTGGAACCATAGGAAATCATGAATTTGATGAAGGTATTGAAGAAATGCACCGCCTTATTTATGGTGGATACCATGAAAAAACAGGGAATTTTAAAGGAGCAAAATTCCCATATGTTGCCGCAAATTTCTATAATAAATCCACCGGTCGTCTATTTTTACCACCATTTACTATAAAAAAGGTACAAGGAGTTCCTGTTGGCTTTATCGGAGTCGTAACAACAGATGTTCCTAACCTTGTTATGCCTACTATGCTAAAGAATGTAGAAATTATAGATGAAGTTGAAGCCATTAACAAATCCGTAAAGAAATTAAAAGAACTTGGCGTTAAATCTATCGTTGTTCTTGCACATAACGGAGGTACAACAGATGAGAACGGCGTAACAAATGGTGATCTCGTCCGACTAGCAAATGAGACTGATCCAGAAGTCGATGTTATTTTTGGGGGGCATAGCCACACCTATGTAAATGGAACTGTTAATAATAAACTTGTCGTACAAGCAAATTCTTATGGAATGGCTTTTGCTGATGTTGATGTAAAGATTGATCGTAAGACAAAAGATATTGTTGAGAAAAAAGCAGAAATTATTACAACCTACCATGAAGGCATAGAGCCTGATAAAAAAATAAAGAAAAAGATGGAGAAATATCAAGAAAAAATCGCACCTCTTGTCAATGAGGTTGTTGGTAAATCTACAGCTCCACTAGATCGAAAACAAAATACGGCCGGCGAATCTACTCTCGGCAATTTAATCACTGATGCTCAGCGTGCAACAATGCAATCCCAAATTGCTCTTATGAACCCTGGTGGTATTCGTAATGACTTAGATGCTGGTGATATTACATGGGGAGAGGTATATGGCATTCAACCATTCGGAAATCAATTAATAAAAGTTAATTTAACGGGTCAAGACATTCGTGATATTTTAAATCAACAATGGCAAAAAGACATAACAAGAATGCTTCAAATTTCAGGGATCCAATACACTTGGGATGCGAACAAGCCAAATGGAGAAAAAGTCACAAGTATTCGCTTAACAAATGGAGAAGAAATTATTCCTTCTAAAACTTACAGCGTCGTTGCGAACGCATTTCTAGCTTCAGGTGGAGATGGATTTGTGTCCTTTAAAAATGGGAAAGATGCTGAAACAGGACCAACTGATTTTGAAGCATTAGTAGATTATATAAAACAAGCAAAAGAACCAATTCAGCCTATTATTGATGGAAGAATTCAAAAAACAAATTAGCTTTTCATTAATCTCAAAATACCTAGATTACCTGTTCGCTATACTTTTTAGTGTGCAGGTAATCTAATTTTTCTTGTGTGGGTTTGAAATAAAGTCCTACCGTGGTCAACGGATTTACCATCGATATGCAAAGTACCGAAAAAAAGTAAAGCCAACAAAAAATAACCCCAAAATCAACTTTTATTGTTTATTTTGGGGTTATTTGACGTTTACATTAATTTGGACCGATTTGAATTATCTGGATATACTTTCCACCTACAATACTATATAGCTCTCACATGTTCAGAAAAACGGCTTTTTCTTTTAAAAACTTTGCTTAACGTACGAAATTCGCGTTTTGTTGGTGCTACACCATCCGCCATCAAGCTAAAATTTTATAGTACCCCCAGAACGAAATTTTTATCTCTCTACAGTTATTTATGTGAATTCAGCTCGTTTTTTTCGCTTTGGGGGATAATTAATTTTTTTAACTTGATGGCGATGAGGTGGTACCCCTACTAAACGAGCAATTATCTGGTGTCAATTTACATTTAAGGTTGCTCCAGCCATATTTGCATAAGATGGGCCTGCTGCTTGCATAACTATTGCGGTCATTACTGGAACCGTGACACCTACTCCTAAATTGATTATTGAGAAAATAATTACTAATAACAAATATGGCATATATGGATAAATTCACCAGAACATCCTTTTTTGTTGTATGATTAATTAGGTGGTATTATTTCTAAAATTAATCATGGAATTTCTTTAGCAAATCCTGAACTGTTTAATAGCTTAGTCGAAAACTGAATTGAACATGATGCCCTGCCGAAAGAAGTAAAAGAAGTTAATTAAGTTCTCTTTTAACCCTAGATAAACAGCAATATATGTTCTAATTCCCTTAAATGTTGTAAGGAGGTGGTGAAATTATGAATAAAAAAACTTGGTTTATATTTACTTTTTCAGCTATTTTAATAGCTGGTTATGCTGTTTTCCAATATTTTATTATGGATGGATTTCAAGCAGGGTTTGTTCAAATGAAGCTTATGTTTCTATCTAAAATGAGTGCATTTTGGTACATTATGTTATTTATACATATTGCAACTAGTGTAGTAGCATTAATAATTGGTCCTTTTACATTATCCACAAAATTTAGAGAAAAGAATATCAGTCGCCATCGAATGATTGGAAAAATCTATATGATTGGTGTATTATTTGGCTGCGTTTCAGGACTTTATTTATCCTTTTACGCTACGGGAGGATTAGTAGGAAAGCTTGGTTTCGGTTTGTTATCCGTATTTTGGCTAACATCGGCATATCAAGCATTAAACAAAGTTAAGAATAAAAAAATTCAAGACCATCGGAATTGGATGATCAGAAATTATTCCTTAACCTTTGCGGCAGTTACATTAAGAATTTGGCTACCTTTATTTGTATTGCTATTTGGACTGGAGCATTTCGAACTTAGTTATGCTGTTATTGCTTGGTTAGCGTGGGTGCCAAATTTAATCATTGCAGAATTATTTATAAGACAAAGTCTTAATAAAGGACAACAACAGAAAAATGCTGATTTACATTTTTGATGCAATTTATACGTAACTCGACTGAATCCCTTGATGGCAACCCGAAAGGAAGGCCGATGTCTTCCCGCCCTACATAAGAAGATCACCTTAGTGTGTCTTTTTTTTATTTTCAAAAGGACCTGCTCAATTCATAAATGCATAAAGTAAATTGAATCCGTTAAAACACATGAGTGAACCTTTGTCTTCCTCCTCCTATCTAAAAGAGGAACTGTTATGGGCTTTGGTGGTAGTTGTGGCGGCTGTGGCTTCGCTGGAGGATTTGCTTTATTAGTTGTATTGTTTATTTTATTAATCATCGTTGGAGCTGCTTGCTTCTGCTAAAAAACTATCGGAAAAGATCCCCGTGCTAAACAAAAAATAAAATAAGCTGCCCATATGGACAGCTTATTTTATTTTTGCTTAGCGTGTTTTTTTTGATGCATGTTGATCGTTTTTATCGTTTTGGAGTAACTCGTCCTTGTTAGCTTGATGGATATGGGGTATTTGCATCTCTTATCTTGATGGCAATGTGAAACTATCCCTAATATAAAAATACTTTGTCTTTACAAATAATACTCAAACATTTTTGCAACCTTTTCTTTCACTTTTTCTTTTATAGATAATTGATTGACGTCAGAGGATGTTACTTGCTTTGAATTTTGTAAGTCTGCGTTAATCACTGGTTTTATTCTCGAAATATAGATAGGGTCATGAATATAACAGTTCATTTCTTCATTTAAATGAAACGAGCGTGAATCAAAATTCACGGTCCCAACCATCAATACTTTTTCATCAATCAAAAATACTTTACCGTGTAACACCCCATTTTCATAACCATATACTTCCATCCCCTGTTTTAATGCTTTTCGGATATATGGATATGCTGCTTCTTTAACTAATAGTGCATCCGAATGAGGTGAGAATAGAATTTTGACACAGACTCCCCTCTTTCTTGCATCTACTAATGCGTTCCAAATAGTTCTGTCTTTTGGTATAAAATAAGGTGTTAATATAATGATGGATTCTTTTGCTTGTTGAAACAGCATTGCATAATCTTGCCCAAGTTTTTCTCCACTATAATATGCAGTAAATCGTTGCGAGGTTGCTCCCTTTTCCTTTACCGCATTGTGTATCGGAATCGGTTTCTCTGAGTTTTTATTCCAGTCTAATACAAATTGGTGTTCTAAATCTTGAACTCCTTCTCCTCGTATTTGAAGATGATAATCTCTCCAATAACCAAGTTTTTCTTTTTCCCCCAAATACTTCTTTCCGATGTTGAATCCGCCAATGTAACCAACCTTTCCATCAATAACTGAAATACGACGATGATTCCGATGATCCAAAGAAGAAAAAAGATAAGGGAAAACAGGTTTATTGTAATATGTAAAATGAACTCCTTTTTTAACTAATAATTCTCTTTCCTTTTTCTTTAGTAAAATTCCACCTAACCTGTCCACTGCATAGTATACTTCTACACCTTCCTGACTTTTTTTCCGCAATAGCTCTAGAAACTGATGACTTACTTTATCATCAGCAATAGAAAAAAAGTTAATATGCACGTAATGCTTTGCTTTCTCTATATCTGAGAATAATTGATCGTTTAACTGTTTCCCATCTGTATACATAGTAATATCACTTTGACGCATAGGGTAGACTAGAATTCTGGCTAAATACCCCATTTTTTTCGGCTATTGTTCTGTCAATTTCCCCCCAAACAAACAGAACTAAACATCCACCGATAAATAAAAAGAGGAATGCTCGGAAAATTCTTCCTATCTTTTTCAGCATATTTAATCTCCTTTATATATTATCGTTTTATTTCTGTTAGTTTTTGTTATTGGGACAAAACTATTCCATGCATCTATTAGCTAAAAAATTCTCCTTTGAATGATTAACTATAAAATTTCTCATTCGTATATCCCTAAAATTGGAAATCGTACTTTGATAACAAAATAGGCATTCTATATTTTGAAGTACATTTACAAGGAGGAATACTACATGACAGTAAGTACTAAACTTAAACAAACTATCGCTGGATTAAAGAGTGCTCAAGCATGCCTAGAAGGATTTGTTCTTGATACTGATAACAAGCAAGCAAAACAATTATATAAAGGTGCAGCACAACAAACTCAAGAAATTATTGAATCTTTAAATCCTCGTCTTCAACAAATTGAACATGAAGAGCCTCAGTACAAGTAATAACATAATACCTTTCACATAGAATATCGTCCCCATGGAAGAGTGCCCAGCTTAAATAACGATTATCATAATGCTGATTACGATTAAAGGGTATCGCCATATGCCCATCAACTTAAGAAGCGGAATACACAATCTGCGTATGCTTTTATGAAACGACTCGTTCAAACTTTTGGAGAACCAACGGTTCTGACAACAGATAAGGCCCTTTCTTTACTTTGTTCACTCAAAAAATTAAAGGTGAATGACTTTTATAAAAGTACTACTCATTCTACAATCAAACATTTCAATAATTACATAGAACAAGATCATCGCTATGTAAAGCGCCGGTTTGCTAAATCCTCAGGATTCTAACACTTCGCATAAATCTGTCCTTATAGGTCAAAATATGTAAGGTATTGTGCTGGAATGCACTTGCCTATTCTAAATAAGGAGTGAGATGAGTGGCTGATAAAAACGAACGTAACCGTGTTGATAATGATACTGGCAAAGCGGTAGGAACTGGTGTCGGTGCTGTCGCTGGAGCTGCTTTGGGTTCTGTTCTTGGTCCACTTGGTACCGTTGCAGGAGCTGTTGCAGGAGGAGCGATGGGTAACAAAGTCGGCGAAGGTGCCGATGAGGCTAATGACAGTGTTGCGAACCGAGAAGATTAGACTTTAACCAAAGTGACACTGAATGAATTGGATTCCCAAAAAGGGAGTCCTTTTTTTTATTAAGTTAATTCAGCTTTTTTAGGTAAATTCCCAGTAAGATTGTGAACCAATTCACTTAAAGTAACGTGTGCGTTAGTTCAACAAGCTATAAGCAGCAATCATAATCATTTTCTTGGTCTTCCGCAATCGGGCGCTATTGCTGAATAAACCTTAGATTATCAATCGACTTTATTGTTATATTTTTGAGTACAGTGAAGTATCTTATATCGGAAATTAAACAACTATATTTTAACCCCGTCCTAAATTTAGAACGGGGTTATGCTTGTTTTAGCTTTTTAAATTTAATAGCACCACCTAAATGGAAGTTTTACCTCGAAACGAAGAGGTAACTCCAATTCTAAAAGAAGGGACTGAAGTGTTTTGGAGTTTGTAGAGTTGATAGATGCTTCAAAATATGTTTCACCAAGTCGTGATAAACCTTTTAAAGCTTATAAGCATATTACTGAAAATTGGGATGATAACTGGGATAATGTAAATTCACAGTGGAAAAATATAATTGGAGGATTATCAATTTCTAGTGTCCAAGGTGAAGCCTTCAAGGAAGTTACTAGTACCATAGAAGGTTTCTTTAAGGAACAGGAATGACTTAATAGTCATTCCTGTTTGTTTTTTTGCGGTATCAAGTTAAGAAGCACATTCTTCCCCAAAAATCATAAAAATGAACTTCGGTGCTATAAAAAAATTCCATTTAGGGGGTACTTTAATATCCTAAAACAAAAAATGAGCTAAATCCTCCTAAATAGCTATATAGAGATAAAGTTGTTATTACAACATATTTTCCACTTTCAACTTAGTTATCATTAGAATGTTTTTCTATAAAATCAAGGATTCTGGCATTAACTTCGTTAGAGAACTCACCATTGATTGCGTGAGATGCATTTTTCCAGTTAACTATATCTATATCTTTAACGTATTTTTTCCCAGTTTCAACTGCTTTTACAGAATTGTGCATTGTACTTTTTTCAGCCATTAATGCAAGCACTGGAACATTGATATTTTTCAAGTCTTCTTTACTAAATAGATCAGGTGCTGGTGTTTTAAGTTTATAGTTACGCATACCCGACTCGATTAACTTAGCGATAGGCTCATCGTCATTTGTTTCTGCTCCTCCAGATACATAGCTTAACATCTTTTGTCTTATAAACTTAGGTACAATAGGGACGGCAGCTGGAATAGATGCAAGAATCATCTTTATGGGCATTTGCGCAAATACAAAGACTGGGTCCAATAAACTAGCCGTAGCAATATGCTCTGAATTATATCTGGCCAAATTCATTGTTGTCCAACCTCCAATGGAGACACCCACGATATGCACTTTTTCTAAACTTAATTCTTCAATTACTTCATTTAACCATTCTGCTTGTTGTTTTTGGTTTTCAATCACCTTCGTTTGCACACTCATTCCAGGTTCACCGAGTAAATCTATCGTGTAAACAGGCCTTTTCTCCCTTAGCCCTTCTAAATTGGGTACCCACATTGGAGTAGATGCACCACGTCCAGGGAGTAAGAGTATTGGCTCCTTATGTTTGTTTTCCTCTTTAGTAAAGTAATAAGCACGAATTGTGCCATATTTAGTTTTTATATCTTTCGTATCGTTAGGTTTTGGAAGAAGTGCCATTGATTCATCGTAGGCACTTTGAAAGTCTTCCTTTCCTTTTTCAGATGTAAAGTGACCAATCCTATTTTCATCTCTCTTCACTTGAATTCCTCCTTTCTACAAATATATTGATGAACTTTATCAATATATTCATGACAATAATCCGTTGAAAATTTATCTTCTTTAAGCCAAAATTCTCATTTAGAAAAAAGAAAAGACACCCTAAGGTGCCTTTCTCCGACTTGAACCATCTTAATTTTAATAATATATATTGGACTCCCATCCAAATATTATTTTACCATGTTAAGTTGTTTTGTTCATTGAGAAATATGGTTCAAATCTATATTTTGTTTTAACTACCTTTTTAAAGAATCTTCTAGGAATCCTTCTAATTCCTTTTTGATTTCTTCAGGTTTCATCTGGTCAACTGGTTTATAATTACCATTAGCATCATAGTTAGCCGAATCCTTTTTAGGATCATATGTAGATGGTGCCTCTTGTCCTGCAGATGAAGAAGGAACTGAGTTGGAATTCGTAGTAGTATTAACAGGTTCTTCTTTTTTCTTTATTTGATTCATATCAGAATTATAATCTGATTTAGTGTATTTTTTATTATCATTAATTACTAATTCTTTATAAAAAACATCCATTGTGTATTTGTCATTGCCATCAGAAATATGGAGATTGTCATAAATGCAACGGTTGTCATTCCCACATTTAATTAGGCTTGAAGATCCATCTAGCTTATTAACAGCATCTTGCATCACTTCATATTTTTCCATTGTTTCTAAATCGGACAATCGTTCATCTACATTTATATTAATGTTTACTGAAGTTCTATCTTCCTTTTTACCACCTTCTTTGTAACTAGCCTCTTCAATATACGGAAACAACTTGCTATCTTGTAATTTTTCCGTAGCATCTTCTTCTACAACTTTCATGTCTGCTGAACAACCAGTGAATATAAGACACGTAATAGCTATCAATAAACTCATAAATACTTTCTTCATATACATCACCCCTGATTTTATTTATGTCTGAGGACAAAATAAAATCACTCTTTCGAGTGCCTAATTACGACTAACTCCCAATTTCGATTCAACTTCAGTTAAACTAGCTACAGCATTGATTAGTTTTTGATCAGAAAGTTGGATTGATTTTTGAGCTTCATCCATTCTTTCTTTCATTGGAGCTACCCCTTTTATTCCTTGAGTTACAGCTCTTCCAGCATTACTTCTATAGTTCGTTGCTAGTCCAAAATCAACTCTGAATTTCTCAATCTTCTCTTTTAATACAGGATCGTTTAGCTTCGCACCGCTTTTAAACGCAGTATTTTTATTGGATAGTTCATCGTATCGATTTGTAACTGACTCCATTTTCTCTTTTAAAGTGTTCTTGTCAATAGATGCAGGATCTTTGCTTGCTTCGCCCCAAATAGGTCTCCAGTCCTGATTCCAAATTTCATCATATTCTTTTATCATGGCATCAATAGTAGGCTTGATTTCGTTTTCGTATGTAGCCTTATCAGCGTTTACAGCTGGCTTAGGTTCTTCCTTTTTCTTAGCTTCATCTTGTTGCTTCTTCTGTTCTTCTTTTATTGGAGCATCCTTTTTGCTTTCTTGTTTTGGATTAGTAGATGCTTTTTCTTTCGAATCATTACTACCATCAATAACTGCAGCAACAAAAATGATGACTACAATTGCTATTACCCCTAAACACCCAAACTTAAAAATTTTACCCATTATGTAGTTCCTCCAGTGGTTAAATGTAAGATTTACTGCACAAGCATAACAGAAACAGTTACAACTATTTTGTCATATTCTGTCGAAGAGCAATAAAAAAGACACCCTAAGGTGCCTTCCTCCGACTTGAACCATCTTAATTTTAATAATATGTATTGAGGTAGCGTCAGAAAAATGCTGATTTACAACGTTAAGGAAATTTCAATATTAAAAAGCCTAATTTCTCAATTAAATATAAAGAAATTAGGCTTTTTTCATTTAGTGATGAAACCCATTATCACATTTCGTATCATGTGGCATAGGCCCGTCCAGGGAATCCAGAAAGGCAACGGTCTGTTTGAGGTTCCTCAAAAATAAATGCGCGAGATCCATGGAAAATCCATTTCGAACCACAACGCGCATAATCGTCACCGCTTCCATATCTGGAGGCAATGGATAGGCGGGTACTTGCCAGCCGAACACACGCAATTGTCGAGATAAATCATAAAGATTCCAGTTTAATGTGTAACCATCTTTCAGTCGCCAAGCGAAAACCGGAATATCCGAACCATCGGACAAAAGTTCGAACGGTTCCATCTTCTGAATCGCCTTGCTAAGAAAAAGAGCGACTTTCTGAGAAGCCCTTTGGACATCATAGTACCCACTTTTCCCCAAACGCAGGTAATTGTAATATTGCAGGAGCACTTGTGCGCCAGGACGAGAGAAATTCAGGGCAAAAGTCGGCATGTTCCCGCCCAAATAGGAGACGCGGAAGATTAGATCCTCAGGGAGATCTTCAGCTTCCCGCCAAATTATCCAACCCAACCCAGGGTAGACTAATCCATATTTATGTCCGGATACATTGATGGACTTCACCCTCGGTAATTGAAAATCCCAGACTAAATCTGGTTGAAGAAACGGTGCTATAAATCCCCCCGAAGCCGCATCCACATGCATGGGAATGTCGAGGCCCGTCCTCTCCTGTAAATCGTCCAACGCTTTCGCAATGGCGGCAACCGGTTCGTAAACCCCGGTATAAGTCTCACCTAGAATCGGTACCACACCAATCGTATTTTCATCCACGGCAGCGAGGACCCCCTGAGGATCCAATCGGGGATGCTCTGGGCTAACCTTCACATAGCGTGGTTCAACCTCCCAATAGTTCGCGAATTTTTCCCACACGACTTGAACAGCAGAACTAAACACAATATTGGGCCGATCCACCGGCTTCCCTTCGCTTTTGCGTGCATTTTGCCAGCGTCTCTTTAACGCAAGCCCCCCGAGCATACATGCTTCCGACGATCCAGTTGTTGAAACGCCCATAGTCGTAAGGGGAGTGGGCGAATGCCAGAGGTTTGCTAAAATGCGGACACATCTCTCCTCAATTTCGGCTGTCTGTGGATATTCATCCTTGTCAATCATGTTCTTGTCGAATGATTTGGCATATAAGTGCTCTGCGGCAGGCTCCATCCATGTGCTAACGAATGTTGCAAGATTCAAGCGAGCATTGCCATCAAGAGCAATTTCATCATGGACGATTTGATACGCTGTTTCTGGTAACATGCCTTCATCAGGCATGTGAAAGCGCGGAACGACTGATTCTCCTTCGCGGGCAAACAGAGGATTTACAGAAAATTCGTGAGGCAGCTCCATTTGCACGTGACGCGGTAGATATTGTGGATTATCTGGCATGATCTCTTTTCCTTCGTATGCATCGTTTTGAACTTCTGCTTTTCGATCCTGTGGCATACAAGTCCCCCTTAATTAATTGTTTAACAAACATATTATTTACAAAAAAGCATTTGTTACACCAAGGGGACAATTCTAATAAAAGGTGCTGCCACCATTCGAATTAAAGGAGAAGCCATGAATGGACTTGCAAGAGCTATTTTCTTCGGAAAACAAGGTGAGCTTAGGGAACAAACCATACAGCATCAATTGCAAAGGGCCAGTGCCTTAAACATAATTATCAATGCCATCAGTATCTGGAATACTTTACTTCTAACAAAAGCAGTTAAATATCAAAGACGGATAGGTAGTTTTAATGAGGACTTATTGCATTATATGTCATCTTTAGGTTGGGAACATATCAATTTACTAGGAGAATACCATTTTAATTCAGAAAAAGTGGTCTCATTAGATTCTCTAAGACCATTGAAACTTTCTTAGTGTTGTAAATCCACATTTTCCTGACTCTACCCCATGCCCATCAAGCTAACCAAGTACACCATTTACAAATTCAAAAGAATCCCCCTCAAAGCATCGGCTTTAAGGGGGTCCTCTTAGTATTTTCTCTCTTCATACAATCGATTTGCTTTATATGAAAAAAAGAAAAACATACCAATCGCAGCTGGGATAAACAACCATGAAATGCCCCTCATTAATGCAAATGGTGTTTCAAATAAGAATGATCCTAAAAATGCTGCACCGTGCATATCCCATAATCCTGGTGTATAGTATAAGTCTTTCGGATTTAAAATCGCTCCTAAATCAATTGTATTATTAAACATAAATAGGATTAGCAGCGGCAAATAACATATCGCCACTTCTAAAAATGTCTTAGATAGACGCTTGTACTTCCCTGCTCGTGACATTTGATCTGAAAAAATGTCATCTTCACTTTCTTCATCTACCTTTTTAAAATATTGCGTACCAGACCACCATTTACCGGCTATATGCTTCCAGCCACTATCTTCAAATAATGTACAGTAATTAATAAAATCTTTTCTTCTATTAAATATTCTATGATCTATTTTAATTGTCGTATCTTCCGGTTCTGCGATTCTAAATTTATAACCGAATGTATTACTTTTTAGTTGATAGCCTTTCCAAGCCATCTCTTCTAACCATTTTTCCTCTTTCTCAAAGTCTAAAAAGAATTTCAATCTCCACATCTTCGCTTCCCCCTAACTATACATTTAATAAGCTTTTTGTAACCCCAATAATGTGCTGCATTCTCATAAAGTCTAAATGTAATACTTCTTTCCCCCGCTCAGTAATGACATACACTTTTCTTCGTTTATCTTCACTTTTTACGGATTCTATTAATTGTTGCTTTAATAAATTTTCAACCGCACCATACAATGTACCCGCCGCAATTTTCACTTGATGATTACTAAGTTCCTCCACCTTTTGCATAATTAAATACCCATGAGCCGGCTCCAGTAAAGCTAAAAGAACGTAATACGTCGTTTCCGTTAATGGTAAATTTTTATCTCTATTCATAAAGACCTCCAATGTAACGATAGATATATAGCCAAACTATATAGTTCGACTGCATATGTCAAATTAAGGTATAAAAAAACAACCTAGATCCTTCATGGATCTAGGTTGTTTTTAATAAGTAAACGTAATCGTCACCAAAGAATATCCTTCTTTTGCATTATACGGCTCAGCTTTATAAGAAACACGGTTCGCTCCTTGCGGATAACCGATTTCTCCAATTACTTTTTTCACATCTTGCAATGCGCCATCCATTGATTGTTTATAAAGAATTTCAATCTTTGCTGACTTTGTACTATAACGTTGCTGCATTTTATTTTTGAATTCATTATAGTTATTTGCGATATATTCATTTCCTAAATAATTTAACTTTGTATCTTTCAATATTTGCTGATATGCAGGTGTTTTCGTACCACCTGTCGCAATTTTATTTGTTAATGTACTATAATAGTTTGTTGTAGCTTGCGGATAGTCCCCTCGGTTCCACTCATGATTTCTTGCAATTTTCTCATCTGATAAGTTGAAATAAGAATATGTTACGCGGCCTTGTTCATCTGGCACCGGATCATCGAATGTTGTATCAAGGTGATACCATTTGTTTTCGATTTTCACCAAGTTCCAAGCATGAGGCTGACCGTCTCCAGTTCCTACTACAAAATGATTCTCAATTCCAGCTTCTTTTAATAATTGATAGGTTAATAGTGTGTAACCTTGGCAAACGGCAGAACGATTCGCGAGTGCCTCATATGCTGTATACGCTTTATAAGACGTATCGTAAGAAACATGTTTTACAACATAATCATGAATTGCCTTCACTTTTTCATGATCATCCATTCCCGTTTGAATAATAGAAGAAACGATTGCTTTCGCTTGTTTCATCACATATTCTGTTTGTTCTTTCGTTTCGCGATATGTAATCTTTAACGTAAATGTATAATTTCCAGGGGATCCAGAAAGTCCATATGAAACATTCGACCTATTATAATTTGTATACTCATTTTTACTTGCGACTTCTTTATACGCGTTAAAAAGTGTATTCATTACTTCTTCCTGATTACTATTTTTCGTTTTATATGGAAGTGTAATATTCGTTTCGTACGTATTAATACGTGTTTGCACTTCATTTTTGAATGCTGCTAATAATGCCGCATCTCCTGTATCTTGCACCGCAACCTCAGGCTTTTTATATTTCAATGCATTATATAAAAACTGTGCATACTGTTCACGCGTTACCGTTTTAGCTGGTTCAAATTTCCCGTCTCCTGTACCAGATGCAATCCCGTTTGACTGCACGGCACTAATCGCATTTTCTGCCCAAAATCCATTTGGAACATCATTAAATGTATGTTTTTGTTTAGCTGAAACTTGGAACGCATTTTTAATAATTTGCGCCATTTCTGCGCGGCTAACAGAATCTTTCGGTCTAAAACCGCCATTTCCATCACCTTTAAAAATCCCCAATTTCGTTAACGTTAAAACCTCTTCCGGAAACATTGTAGAACCTGAGCGAATATCTCCATACGGATTATTTAAAGTAGACCCATCTTGTAATACATAACGAGCACCATCATTACTAAACGTACCGCCTTGCTTATTCGGTACTAACACACGATAAATTAAAGCTGCAACTTGCTCCCTCGTCGCAACATCACCAAAACCAAACATCCCATTTCCATAACCTGAAATAATATTTTTGCTCGCTAAGTCTTTAATCGCAGGATAGGACCAGTGCGATGTAGGTACATCGGAGAAAGTACCCGCTTCAGAAGCTTTCATCTCACCAATATTTGTATATAATAAAGCGCTACCAATAAGCGTTAATGACGTAATTGATTTTAATAGTTTTGTGTACATAATGCATTCTCCCAATACGTTCTCTATTTATGTTATTTTTTGTCGAAAAATCTAAAAGACTATGACAAGAAACATTATACAATTAAAACTTTTCGGAGGATATATTAAATTTCAAAATATGCAAAAACTCATATTACTATAGTGATTCGTACTGATATTATGCTATTTTACTTGCGAATATATAAAGTGAAACTTTAATCAGTGGGGGTTTTGTTCATCCCCCACTGATTATTAGCCCGCACCAATCGGGCGTTTACGGGCAGCAGGGCTCCCACCTAACTTCTTTGCTCCAGCCGCATTTTAAGGTGTGAGTTTTACTGCCCACAAATAGCGGGATAAATAAAAAGAAAAACACTAATGTAACATTGTAAATATACATATCGCTTTTTGAGCTTTTATTTCGCTAAAATGTAGCCTAAAAAACAATGCTATCTCCATTAAAATCACAATATAATCCTGAGAACATACCTTTTAACATGATTCATTGTAATTAACTTAACTTTTTATTTGCTAAGAAACTTTGCAACAGAACCTAGTAAAGTCTCAAAAAATAACTTATTATCAATCAATATTTAGTAAAAATATATTAATTCTTTAGAATTTATTTAATTTTCATTATTATTTATTTAAGGTTATCCTTTATATTTATAATGTATTTATTTGAATTTATCATATTGAGGCAGAGTTTCACATGACTATAAGCAATTCGAAAAATGGAAAAAACAAGGTCCCCATTAGATTAATTATACTGTTTTTTTGCGTCTTTTATCTATTTATATTAATTACTATGCAGCTAAGAAAAGTACAATTCATTGATGGATATACATATAAGAATGTAGTTAAAAAACGAGAGAATGCGACAATTAATATTACAGTTCTGTGCGGGAAAACTTGGGTAAATTCAAAGGCATTAATACGGCAATTGATTGGGATCGTAATTACGGAAATGGTAACATATGAAAACGATGGAGAGAGGAAATAAAATGAATTTAGTGAACTTACGTCCTAAACAGCGGTCTAAGTATCGCATTCTACTAGGGACATGGTATTACTCTACAAAGAGGTACATTCAGTGGTTAGCAGATGGAAAAACATATGCAAAAACATTTCAACAAGAAAAGTTACCCTATACTGCGATTCAGCACCGAACGATACTACTTCGTAAGCTCAAAGATGTAGATATGTGGTATCAACAGAATAAAGTTGTTAATTTGAAGATTGCTATTAAACAACTAAATGGTATCGTCATTAGACCGGGAGAAACATTCTCTTACTGGCGTTTAATAGGTAAGCCTACGAGGAGAAAAGGGTATGTAGAGGGCATGATACTACACTATGGATCTTTTCAAGCAGGCATTGGAGGAGGGCTTTGTCAGCTTTCAAATTTAATATATTGGATGACCTTACATACACCATTGACAGTAACAGAGCGATATCGTCATAGTTTTGATGTCTTTCCTGATTCCAAGCGGACCCAACCATTTGGAAGTGGAGCGACTTGTTCTTATAATTATTTGGATTTACAAATCAAAAATGAAACGGACCAATCGTATCAACTTCACCTTTATATTACAGATAAGCATTTAGTCGGTGAGTGGAGAATTGCCCATCCGCAGCTTTATCAATATGAAGTATATGAAAAAGAACACTCAATCCAATCTGCATACTGGGGTGGTTATATACGACATAATGTTATTCAACGTAAAGTATATAATCAACAGAAACAGTTTATAGAAGACCAATATGTAACGGAGAATCACGCTATAATGATGTACGAACCATTATTAGCTTATAATAATGAGGAGGGTAAGTGAAGGTAACCTTGGTGTATCAAGTATTTTTGTCTAGTAACACACTACATGCCTCTCTTCATATAATTAATAGGCACAACCCTTTTTGCAACATAACTTTTTCTTGTTAAAAAACTTTGTAACAGAACCTCTTTTTAGGTTCTAGTGTGAAAATAAAAGGATGTGATAATTAATTTTTTCTGTACATCATAAAAAATCAATTATCAAATTCTTCTTTAAATGGTCTTAAGGATAATAACAATACAATTATACTTATCATTTCTTACAATCAAGTCTGATAAGTATTTTGTAATTTAATAAAAATCTCGTATGAGAATGTATTTTTGCTCATGCATTTCAATTAATTTGAATCATGCTACATAAATCTATTTTGATTTCTCGAAATATAAATCGCTGCTATGCAGAATATAACAGGACCACCACTGACTTTCTCCCTTTGTTTTACATCTCTCACGTGGAAGGAAAAGGAAATTATCTGACGATATTATTTCTCGTTTTTATTGAAAATGAATTTTATATCTTCCTTTCCAATGAACTGGTTCCTAAACTAAACTGCCACGTTTCTAGAATAAGAAAAGAGCTGTCCATAAGTCAGTTTCACCAACTTATGGACAGCTCCTCTTAGTTTCACCTTATTCTATCGATGAATCCAAACTGCACCTGCAGATTTGTCTTCAGCTTGACCTACTACTTCAAACTTCAATCCTAGTTTCGGCAACTTACGTCCTGCATCTGGAATTGCACTGTTGATGTACTGCTTAGAGTCATCAAATTTTGCAACGCCTGGTAATCCTTTATAGTCAAAGATACCGCGAGTTGGCGAATCTACTCTCCATGCTGGCGTTTGATCAAATGAGAATGCCGCATCGGCAATTTGATAACGCGTACTGCTCTTCACAGTCGGTTGTCCGTTTAATGTACCTACGATTGCCTCTGGATGAGAATCTACTACTCCTAAGAATCCTTCACCTGGATGAACACCTACCCAGTTATCTGTAAAGCTTTGATCCGCATACCATACAACCATTCCTGTATTAAAGACTGGACCACGCGCATGTTGTAACGCCGTGTCAGAACCAGCGTAATTTCTCCACTCTACATAGTAGTTATTTTTTTTCTGTTCCAATCCGTTAGATACAGTAAATCCTTTTAATGTCATTGCTGGTTGACCTTCTGCATCATCTGAGAAAACAACTTTTCCATCTACAGTTAATGCAGCATTATCTAACGCAAATCCTTTATAAGCTACTGCAATATCTGTTAAATACTCAAATTGCAGTTTTACTTTTTTCCCTTTAAATTGGCTTAAATCGTATGATTTATCAACCCACTTACCATTAGTTGTATCCACGCCGTCTTTTACATCTTTTTCGCCCATTCTATCAATACGTACCTTCGTTCCATCTTCTGCAATCGCATATACGTCAAGGAAATCATACTTCGCTTCAAGTTCGTAGAATGCCTTATAATCGAACTTAGCATCCTTTGCATTTGTTAAGTCAAATACTGGTGTCTCAAGTGTTGTATGAATGTCATTTCCTTTTGTGCTGTAATAAAACTTCTTACCAAATGCCGCTTCGATATTTTTAATATCTTTGTCTGGCAAGTTAACACGAACGATTCCTGGTCGTTTTGATTTTGTAACACTTTGATCTAAATATGTTGCAACACCGACTCCCGTGCGAAGTTTATCATAATCTACCTCAACGATATTCGCCCAGTTGCCATTCATATTCTTTTGGAAAAACTCTTTATTTTGTGGTGAAAAACTTGTTGGCTCTGTTCCTGCAATTTTTCCAGCCCAGCTACCACCACTCATAATAGACCATGACTCAATAGGTTCACCTTGTCCTGAGTACTTCGTATCGTACTCATCTGGTAAGCCTAAATCATGACCATACTCATGCGCAAACACACCAACCGCTCCATCTTCAGGCTCGATTGTATAATCGTATGCAGCCATCTTTCCGCCCCAATTCGAAACAGAAGATTTTGTGCCATCAATCGCATATGGTTTTGATCCAAGTTTTGAACGATGAGACCAAATTGCATCATCTTTCAATTTACCGCCGCCAGCTTCTTGACCCACGCCAGCATGTACAACCATTAAATGATCAATAATGCCATCTGGCTCGTTTTTATTTCCATCACCATTTTGATCGTATTGATCATATTGGTCATAATCAGCTAAGTTAATTCCTTTTGCTACCGCTGCTTTTAATGCTTCTTTCACAAGATCGCGCGGCCCTAAAGGACCTTTGTTATCATGACCAGTGCCCGCATCCGCACCATAATCTGAAGCTTTCCCTGGAACAGTAAGCCATTCCGTTACAGTTCCATCAACTGTGTAGCTGCCGCCAGATTGTTCTTCATAATATTGTTTAAATGTATTAATCTTCGATCCATCAAATAACGTAAATGGTTCATCACCAAATAACATTTTTTGATAATGTTCACGATTAAAGTCCTTAGAATACATGTATCCTGGCTCTTGATCAATATTGTTATGCTTAAAATCGCTAAATTCTACAAGTAAAACAAGTACTTTATCTTTTCGAACAGCACCGTTGTACTCTTCTTGCTTCGCTGGTGCAGTAGGGACTTTTCCATTTAATTTACTAGAATTCAATCCCGCACCTGGTCCAGCTACTGGCCCTACTGTTGGCTGCTGCGCCTGTTCATTTTCCTTCATTTTTGCATCTTTTACTTTTTTCATAAAATCAGAAGCTTCTTGCGTAAGACTATCTCCTGTCAAGATTTCTTTACCAGGGTTTTCCCCTTTCTTTTTCTCAACATATTTTTCGACAGCCTTTGACGTCTCAGCTTGTGATGCAGATTGATCAATTACGCCCCGTTGTTTTAGCGCTTCTGCCAAACGCTCCTCCGGTATTAAATGCTCATCTATTGGTAGAGATGATGGCGAATCAGCATACGCCGCATGACTTCCAAAAGCAAAACTACTACTTAGTACTGCCGCTGTTGCTAAAACTGATAATGGTTTTAACTTCTTATTCTTTTTCAATGCATTTCCTCCCCAGTGTCTGCAAATTATCGTTTTTTTTGCCGATAGCAACATAATATTCTCTTTATAGAGAATATTCAATGTTTTTCAACAATTAAATATTGAGAAATATTTTTTGTGCAGGGTGGAATGCGTAGGATAAGAAAATACAAAACTTCTACTAGTTTATGTTTTGCACATAACCATAAAGTGGGGTCACTCGTTCTTTTGTTTTGATGGCGATAGAATAGTGCTAGGAAAGGCAAAGAAATAACAAACAGCCCAAGTTCCTCATTGGAACTCGGGCTGTTTGTTATTTGAATGAATACTTTCCATATGGATTCTTATAAAATTTTGAATCAGTTTATGTAGATTCACTTTACAAAAAGGCTGTTATTTATTTTAAGTGCAATAGTCATATTCGCTCGATTCACTTACTTTTTTGCAATAAGTAAATGATCACCACCTAAGGAATCCGATTGAATTCTTTTTCTATTTATATTCTAATTACCTTTTAAATTATCAGAAAATTATTGAAAAAGTTTTTTTCTTTCAATATATCACTCTATCACACTTAATTTCTTGCTAGTATATACATACCAATATACAAATAAACATAGTAGAAAGTGGGGAGAATGATGGTAAGTCACCTAAAAACAAAAGATATGATCACACAACTTTTAAATAATTGGTATCAAGAGATACGTGCCCAGCACCTAAAAGAAGCAACACACTTAAAAGACGAAATTGATAAATACATAAATAGCATTAATGAAGATTCAAATTTACTATTCCATTACTCACTTCTTACTTTTCGCTTTAAAGTTCTGCTTGATCATTTAAGCATTACACCAACAAGCTTCCAGACAATTGATTCACTGGATATACCCAAAAATGAATCGTTGTCTTATTATTATCACTTTTTCAAAGGGATTCACGCCACACTAATTTCAAACAACAATGAAGCCTGGGAATACTACGAAAAAGCCGAAACGCTATTACAACATATTCATGACGATCTTGAAATAGGCGAGTTTAGCTATCGTTTTGCTAACTTCTATCTTCATACCTATCAACCTCTATTAGCAATTCAAAATGTGACTAAAGCTAAAGAGATTTTCTCTAAACATAATGGTTATGAAAATAATGTTGCCGCTTGTGAGAACTTATACGGTTTAGCATGTATTGATATAAAACAATTCCCTGTAGCAGAAGAAAAATTTAATTCTGCAATAGATATTTTACGTAAAAATAATGAGGGTTCCCTAATATTAAGAGTCCGCAGTAATTTAGGTTTTTTATATAGTAACCAAAACTTATCCACTTTAGCAATTCGACACTTATCAGAAGTAACAACTAAAACTCCGGAGCATTTTAAAGCCCTTTTCCTTGAAGCTAGAGAACATTTCAAACTCGGTGAAGTTAATCAATCGGCCGAGTTGATCGAACGAGGGTTGGCGATTTGTGAGCAATTAGACAATAAAGAATACCTATATCATTTCAAAATTTTAGATTGTATGAATAAAGGTGTTCCAGCTACTATTCTCGAAGAATTATCTTGGGAAGCTATCTCATTTTTTGATAAGCAAAAACTATTTAATTACACACAAGAATACACTGAAAAATTAGCAATCAAGTTTTACGAAGAAAACGACACTGTAAAAGCTAGTAAATACTTTTATATTAGTCATCAAGCTAAAGAAAAAACTTTCGAAAAAGGAGCGTTAAAATAATGAAAAAACTTTTTGGAACGATTTTAGGCTTAGCACTTTCAGCTGCTTTATCTATAGGGTTAGCATTCCCTTCACAATCAGATTCTAAAGAACAGGTTAATTCGACTAAATCTAGTACAATTATGTACATGCAATCCAGCCACGGTGACTCCTGGTAATATAAAGAGATTCTATATCATGAATTACGAAAAGGGCACTCCCTCAATGGAGTGCCCTTTTTTAAACATCATATAGCAGACTACTTATTAACTTCAGCCCATTTAACCTTGAACTCCGCACCGAAATCATTTGCTTCTAAGCCACATTAATATACCATTTCACTAAATTTAAAATCCCCTCCACCTTAAGGTAGAGGGGCTCTTCTAATTTCTATTTCAAACTACCCGAAGCCTCCGTAAAGATAACCCCAACCTGCATCAGGGTATCCTAAACTTTTCCCAGCAACTACAGCTCCTCTAACGAACGATCTTTCACCGATAAAATGTGCTATCTCTTCTTTTTCCTATATTTGCACCAAAACCTTATTTTTTAATCAACATTATTTAACTGACTCTACTTGTTTCTCTAATTCTCTTCCAAGGAATTTAGCAAGCTCAAGCATACCAAATTGATTCGCTACAGACTCTGCGTCAGAATTATAGTTTGTGTTTGTATTAATATCATACGTATAAATTGTTCCATCCGAACTGCGAATAAATTCAATACCAGCAACGGTAATTTTATTTTCTTTCAAAAACTCTTTGTACTTTTCAATAATTGGCTCTTGGAAGTCCGATATAATTTCAAATTTTGTTGACGACTCTTTCTTACTCTCTTCTCCTACTGGGCAAAAGGCATCTTGAATAGAGCATACATCTGCCGGGCAAAGCTCAAATCCTTCTGATGTATCTACTTTAACTGCATATACAAACTGACCGCCTACAAACTCACAACGTGTAATATATGGTTCTGGCGCTTCAATATATTGCTGGATTAAAGTAATTCCATCAATAGGTTCTTCAAATGTCGGACCATCCAAATATTGTTCTAAAGCATCAATGGAATGAAACAGTTGAACACCAAGGCCTTTACCTGCACGGTTATGCTTTGTAATGAACGGTACTTCCCCTAACTCCTTTGCTGCTTTTACTATATGATCACGGCCAACAGCACCAATTGTTTTCGGCACTTGTATCCCAAATTTTCTTAATGCTGCATATTGATTCAATTTACTTACTTCAAGACGCAATGCTCGAGATCCATTAAATACTGTTCGCCCGTATCCCTCTAACCAAGCAAGAACTCCTTCAGTCAACTCAGGTGCATATCGATGCCCTCTCGTATGTGAAGAAGCACTCATGCGGCTATAAAAAACACCTTGGGGAGGTTCTTGTTCTAACGAAACAGCTCCTTCATCTAAAAACCACTCCTCATAAGGTAACTCCAGTTCTTCCAATCTTTTCACCAAATGATCCGTCCATTCCTTATTTTCATGTAATATGTAAATTTTACTCATTTGTAATCAATTCCTTTCTTTTTGCTTCAACTAATGGCATCACTTTTTCAGAAAATCGTTTCATTTCTTCAAGCTGCGGTGAAAATTGTAAAAGTAATAACGTAACACCCACTTTTTCAAAAGCAAGTATCCTTCCTGCAATTTGTTCTGGTGTTCCGATTAAATTAGGACGTAACCCGCGATTAGATACGGAATAATCATTTAGCTTCACTTGCTGTTCCAAATGCGATTTACTAATAAAATCTTGGTAACCCGCGTAACCTAAAGCATCGTCTTTCACATCCGTTATGCGTCTCTATTCCTCTAACGCCTCTTCTTCTGTATCACGACAAATGACGTAAGCCGCGAGCCCGAATGACTGCAATGGCTCCTCTGTGACTTTCTTTCTACGATTCTTCATATCTTCTATTTTCACAAATACTTCTTCCACTGTTCCGCCATGCATTACATATGCATCCGCGTGATTTACAATTACTTCTTTTCCTCGCTCACTCTCACCACCTGCATAGATCTTAATGCCTTGTTTCTGCACAGGTTTTGGACTTAAATGTGTATGATGAAACTCATAAAAGTTCCCTTTATAAGAAAACTCTTCTTCTTTCCAAAGCTCTTTCAAAACTGTTACAAATTCCTCTGTGCGATCATACCGTTCATCATGTGCGGTAAATACCCCGCCGTACTGCCTCGCTTCTTCTTCCCACCATGCTGAAACTACATTCAATGTAAAACGACCATTACTTAATTGATCTATATTCGCTGCCATTTTCGCTGTAACTGCTGGATTGTGGAAGCCAGGTCTTACAGCTGTCATAATCTCTAATCGATCCGTTACTGCAGCAAGTGCTGCCGCAGTTGTCCATGCTTCTAAACTTGGTGCTGAAACACCTTTTATATCATTTAAATTTAATTCTGCTATAAGTGTTGTTGAAAAACCTAATTGTTCTGCCGCTTGCGCTGTTTGTTTTGCATACTCAAATGTAGGCGGCATAGATTCATCATCTACATTTCGAAGCCATCCCCCAAAAATCGGTAACCAAAAACCGTACTCCACTACCTATTCCCCCTTTAACTTTTAGCCATAAAAAAAAGCTACTCTTATCGAAATAAGAGTAGCCTTCTTGACTAAGTGAACCGCTCTTATCTTTCAGGTGTTTCTTCACCTGCAGGATTTGGCACCTTTCGTCTAAAACGAGGTTGCCGAAGTTTCATAGGGCCCGTCCCTCCACTTCTCAACATAAGAATTGTTTGATTTCCATTTATTATAATCATCAGAATAATAAAACTCAATACTTTAATACTTATTTTTCCGATAAACATTAAATGATATATGAAAAACCATATTGTTATAGAGATTTATAAGGGTATTATGTTGTTTTACCTACGAATATATAAAGGGCTATGTTGTATCATGTCGAAAACATCATTTATAACCAAGTTTCTTTACTTCTATCTTAAAAACACAGAAAAATAAATATCAATCAAATGAGGTGTTAGTAACATGAAAAATAAACGATGCGAGAATTGTGGTTCTACTACATTTAAAGAAGGAAGGGTTGGATCTGCTTATCATGCATATGTTTGTGAGGATGAATCTAGTAGATTCTTTTCAGGAGGGAAACGTTCCAAACTATTAACCACATTTTGTTTAGAGTGCGGTGAGGTGCAATCATTTAGAGTTGAAAAACCGGAGATATTTAAAGAATAAAATAATACTAATTACATATTATGCAGATGTTTATTAATGATACAGTAGGAATGATAACAACGGACGATTTCGCTACAACTAGAGTAAATACACCAATCATATTAATAAAAAACAAGAATAAGGTGTCTAAAAGACCCCCTATTTTGAGCCAATAATGAGACATTATGTTAATCTTAATAGAATCTCTTTATAATATGTATAGTTGCACAAAATTGAGAAACTTAAGGAGACAGATAAATTTTATGAGGAAATTATTCATATTACTTACTTTAATTCTAGTATTATCCAGTGTTACGGCTGCTTGTACACAAGATAAAAAAGATAGTGCCGTTGAAAATGGTCCAATAGAAGAACCAACCGCAAAAAATGAAAATGAAGAATTAATAAATTTTGAAGAAAAAGAAGATATGAGCCGCTTAGAACAAGGTATTTTATTAGTTGGTGAGAGTGTTAAAGGAGGCTATTACTCGGCCACCGTTCAAAGTGCATATTTAAATGCTAACAACGATTCCGTCGTTGTTAATGTCTCTGTAAAAAATGTACGAGGTCAAATGATTGGACTATCAGAATTAAAATATAACTTAAAAGATGAAAAAGACGGAAAGGCCTATGAAGGCAAGGTGCTTGACCAAAACCCTTCTGATATACAAGTTAAACCAAATGAAACGGTAGAATTAAAAATAGCTTTTGAAGTAACAAGTACCGCAGATGAATATATGTTTTATATTGAAAGCTCTTTAGAATCTCTAGGAGCACACTGGAAAATCGATAAGCTGCAATCACAAAAAAACTAAGTCTCAAATACAATTTGATTGAAGAAATCTCTCAAATAAGCAAAAAGCACCGAAAGAAGTCTTCTACATATCAACTATATAAAAGTCCCTCCGCCTTAAGGCAGAGGGACTTTCTAATTCCTATTTCAAACTACCCGCAATCTCCGTAAAGATAACTCCAAGTGCATGTGCACCTGCATCTGGATAGCCTAAGCTTCTTTCACCAACTGTACCAGCGCGGCCCATGCGAGCTACGATTTCTTTCGTATACTCTGCGCCTTTAACCGCTGCTTCTGCTCCTTTTTCAAAGGCAGTTTTCATGTCTTCTTCGTTTGAAGCGCTAGCTAACCAAGAGTCTACACATGGAGCAAGTGCATCAACAAGTGTTTTATCACCAACTACCGCTCCTCTACCGAATGATCTTTCACCGATAGATTGTATGCCTTGAAGTGCTGCTTGTAACATTTCAGCAAACTCTTTTACTGTTAGCTCACGTTTTTCGCCTGCTTCTTTACTAGCTGCACGGAATGCACCGCCCCAAATTGGACCAGAAGCACCGCCGCAATGTTCCATAATAATCATTGAACAACCGTTAAGGAATGATCCGATCGTTACGTTCTCTTGATCTACAATAGAATGCCACTCACGTTTTAATTGCTTAAATCCTTTTGCCACACTCATTCCGAAGTCGCCGTCACCTGCATGTGTATCCAACTCGCAGAACGGTACTTCATTTTTAATAATAATGTCGCTCATTTTATCAACTAGATAGATCATGTTATTTAATGTAATGACATTATCTTTCATAACAGCGTGTTCTTCCGCTGTTTCTAGTTCAAATGAAACTTCCGTCTCTTCTACATCTTCAAGCACATTCACGTACTCTACACTCTCAACTGGTCCATCTACTTTAAATGCAGGTGTATTGCACTCTTTCGATAATAACGTTTTTAGCTCGTCATCTAACTTCATCACTGTTAAAGACATACCAGCCATATCGATACTCGTCATATAGTTACCGACGAATACTCTATTAATCTTAATATTTCTAGCAGCTAATTCTCTCGTAACTGCATTATTAAATAGATAAAGTTCTTGCAGTGGTGTGCCGCCAAAACCATTTACAAGAAGCGCAATTTCCTCGCCATCTTTTACTCCTAAATCTTTTATTAAATCATTTGTCATACGGTTAGCTAATTCATCTGCTGACATCGTTTTTTCACGTTTAATACCTGGTTCACCGTGAATACCTACGCCGTATTCCATTTCATCTTCCGCAAGTGTAAAAGTAGGTGATCCACTTGCTGGAACTGTACAAGAAGTTAATGCTAAACCGATTGTACGCACGTTAGCCGCTGCTTTTTCCGCTACAGCTTTCACCGCTCCTAAATCCATTCCTGCTTCCGCTGCTGCGCCGGCAATTTTATGCACTAAAATAACTCCCGCAACACCGCGGCGTCCTACTGTATACAGGCTATCTTCTACCGCAATATCATCGTCTACTTTTACGTAGTCGACTTCAATTCCATCTTCAGTCGCTAAATGTGCACCGTTTTTGAAATTCATAATATCGCCGCTATAATTTTTAATAATTAATAACGTACCTTTTTTACTAGCTGTTTCTTTAATTGCTTGATAGACCTGAATTTGCGAAGGAGAAGCAAACACATCTCCGCACACTGCCGCATCCAGCATACCTTTTCCGACTAGACCTGCATGCGCTGGCTCATGACCACTACCGCCGCCACTAATTAACGTTACTTTATTTTCATTCATTTCTTTCTTTTTAATCACTTTATATTTTTTCAAAAACTCAAGCTCTGGATGAGCCATCACCATTCCATTGCACATTTCCATTACTAATGTTTCTGGTTTGTTTATAATCTTTTTCATTGTGATTCTCCCTCAATTCCTTTAATATATTGTGATATATTTGAAATCTTCTTCTTACTACTCATGTTAAAATGAAAGCGTTTTATAGTAAACGGACAAAATGGACAATCTGTCTAAAGACACCGCTCTCATTTATCCCGCATTAACGGGCAGTAAGACCCCCACCTCAAAATGCAGTGAAAGCAAAGAAGTTAGGTGGGAGATCAACTGCCCGTAAATGCCCGATTGGTTCAACTAATAATCAGTGGGGGGATGAACCTCCCCACTGATTAAAGTTTCACTGTATAGATAGGATTTTCATATTACTACATTCTAGGGATGATTCAGATGACCTCTTCTATAATTTCTAAAAAGATAATCGCGAATTCATTGAAGTATTTAATGGAAACAGAGTCGTTTCATAAAATATCAGTGAGCGATATTATGTTACACTGTCAAATGCGTAGGCAAACTTTTTATTATCATTTTAAAGATAAATTCGAACTATTAAGCTGGATTTATAGAGAAGAAACGAAAGAAAATATTATAGACTTTCTCGACTATGAAACATGGGAAAACATTTTCGATTTATTATTTGATTACTTTTACGAAAATCAAAAATTTTACCGAAATGCATTTAAAGTCATTGAGCAAAACTCGTTTAATCACTATTTATTTGAGCATACGAAAAACTTATATATGAAGATTATTGATGAACTATCGATGAGCTGTGGATTCAGCCTTTCTGATGAGACAAAAAATACGATTGCCTCTTTTTATAGTCACGGCTTCGTTGGAACGATAAAAGATTGGATTGAAAGCAAGTGCGAAGTAGATCCTTCCATTATGTCTTCTCTCATGAAAAATATGATAAACAATCAATTACTACTATTACTCGAGCAATCAGCAAAGTAATTAAAGGGTGGCAAAAGCAATGAAAAAGATTATGAATGATGTAGAAAATATTGTTCAAGATATGCTGCATGGCTTTTATTTTGAACATAACGACAAAGTAAATTACGACGAAACAAATAACATCATTTATGTAAAAGATATCGAAAAACTGAAGCAAGACGTCGCTATTATAAGCGGCGGTGGTAGCGGACATGAACCTGCTGATATAGGTTATGTAGGAAAAGGAATGCTTACAGCGGCCGTAAACGGCAGTATTTTCACTCCGCCTACAGTGGAACAAATTGTGGCGGCAACTCGCTTAATGCCAAAAGATAAAAGTATTTTATTCATCATAAAAAACTTTAAAGATGACGTAGAAAACTTTTTAGCGGCAGAACAAATCGCAAAAGAAGAAGGAAGACAAATTGACCACATCATCGTAAATGACGACATTTCAATTGAAGATGATGCTTCTTTTAACAAAAGAAGACGCGGCGTCGCTGGTACTGTTTTCATTCAAAAAATAGTAGGCGCGGCCGCTGAGAGCGGTCATTCTTTAGAAGAACTAACAGCACTTGGACAAGCTGTCATCCAAAACTTACACACATTAGGAGTCGCCCTTTCACCTGCAAATGATCCAGTGAAAGGAAAAGCTTCATTCACATTAAACGACGATGAAGTCTTTTATGGCGTTGGTATTCATGGCGAAAAAGGTTACCGCAAAGAAGCACTATCCTCTTCTGAAATATTAGCGATCGAACTTATGAACAAACTAAAAAGCATTTATCGCTGGAGAAAAGGTGACAACTTCGCCATCCTCATTAACGGACTCGGTGCGACACCATTAATGGAACAATACATTTTCGCAAACGATATTCGCCGTTTATGTGAGCTGGAAGGCTTACATGTGAAGTTCGTAAAGGTTGGTACCCTTCTCACTTCTTTAGATATGAAAGGTGTTTCGCTCAGTTTGCTTAAAATAGAAGATTCGGATTGGGTGAAGTGGTTGAAGACGGATGTTGGAGCGAGTGGTTGGTAACAATAAAGATTGAACGTTTAGTAATCAAAAGTACTGACTTATATGAAGAATGTATAAACCTTAGGTATCTGTAAATAAATCGAAGCATACATACTATTTGCAAGTTATCCACCAGTTTCGAAATGCGGTTATCCAGTCGGAGAAAGGCACCTTAATGTGTCTTTTTTTTATTTTCAAAAGGACCTGCTCAATTATTGCGTAAAAAACATAAAGTAATTTGAATCCGTTAAAATACATGAGTGACCCCTTGTTTTCCCCTCTTATTAAAGGAGGAACTATTATGGGATTTGGTGGTAGTTGTGGCGGCTGTGGATTTTCTGGCGGCTTTGCTTTATTAGTAGTATTATTTATTTTATTAATCATAGTTGGAGCTTCTTGCTTCTGCTAAACAAACTATCGGAAAAGACACTCTTATATGGGTGTCTTTTCTTTATGGAGTAGAATGATGAAAAGACGGATTTACCACGCTAAGCGATTTGTTGGTACTCCCCCTAAAAGAAGACAGGTCTTTATGACCTGTCTTCTTATTTTACTCGACTACTTCATCTATTCATTCATATTCATCGTATTCATTCATGTATAGTCAAGGCCTTCTTGTTCCTAATCTTTTTAACTTCCTTTTCTCTCTATATAATCTATTTTTTCCTTTCAAAAATTCTACACATAAAAAAAGAAAGTGAGAAAAACACTTTCTTTTTTTCAAATCTACATATTTAATTTTTGTAAAGATCCAGTTTTCTTATTTACTCCATAGAAAACTGTTTCATTCTTAGACCAATCTGTTACTTTATATCCGTATTGATCTTCAGTTTCAAACTCTTCTACATATACCGCAGTTCCAGGATGACCTTGAGCTTTTAAGAATGAATTTACAATAGACAATCCAGCTTGGAAATTAGGTACTTTTAGAGTAGTAGCTTCATTATTCACATTTTCTTTATTACTTTTCTCTTCTACATTAGAAACTTCTTTTTTCACTGGCTCTGGTTGTTTTTGTTGTTCTTGTTTTTGTTGTTCTTGTTTTTGTTTTTCAGCAAGTTGCTTCTGTTGCTCTTCTCTTTTCTTTTGTTCTTCTCGTTTTTTCTGTTCAGCTAACTTCTTTTTCTCTTCTTGGTCTTTTACAAAAGATTTTGCTTCTTCTTTAGCCTTTGTAACTAATTCTGACCATTTCTTTTCTTGATCTTTAATTAATGGATGATCAATAGTGAACTTCATAAGACCATCTTTCGTTACTTCATCAATATTACTCAATTCTTTGTTTTTAAGAACTTCTTCAACCAACTTCATATTCTTTTCGTTTTCTTGCAATTGCGATTGGAGTTCTTCTGTCTCTTCTGCAACACTTAATAGAGATTTTGTAATTTGTTTTTCAAATTGATGTTTAGGTAGCTCTTTTACTTTATTAATTTGCTCTAGTGTAACCTTTGGTGTTTCTGTTTTTCTCATATCTTTTAAACGATCCATCTCTTTAGATAGAGTTTTAAGATCATCTGTTTTTTTATCTTGTTTTAACTCGCTAGCTTCTACATATAAATCATTAGCCTTCTTATAATCTTCTTTTTCCATTGAGGAATCTGCTCTCTCAATAATATTATTCACTTTCCCACTTCCTAAGAAGTAATTAGCTCCGAATCCTAGTGCTAGGACTAAGATGACCAATAATGGGATCCATAAAGCTTTTTTCATAAGTTTGTAACGCTCCTTCGTTAATTTTTTTATTAATATATAACATATATTAAAAGTACACTTCATTATAAACCACTATAGTGGAAAAATGAACCAAAAAAACTTTTGTAATATAATTTATTAGAAGTTACTTGGCAGTTAGGGGTAGCGTCACATCGCCATCAACCTAAACAATTGATTGTTCTCCCAAAACGAAAGAAATTTGCTGATCTTATGAATAATTGTAAAAAGGTGAAATTTTCGTTATAGAATTGTTTCAAAATCTTAGCTTGATGGGCATGTTTTGCTACCCTCTGTTTTGCTAAAGCTAAATACGCTTAAACCATTTATTCAAGAACAAGATGGTAATAAGAATTACCATCTTGAAATTTGCTCATGAAATAATTAATCAACTTATAAATCATTATGTAAAAAAAAGAATTAACTCTAGAGCAGAAAATGAAATTACTTCTTTTTTCATTATCGGCTACTAACACATATCCATAGAAAGATACGCATGTGAATTTCCCCCTAACTACTAAGTAAATTCTTATAAATTGAATTACAAAAGTTTTTCGTTCATTTTTTTGCTATGGTGGTTTATAATAAGTTGCATTTTAATATAAGGATAGGATGATTTAATAATGCAAGAATGTATTGACTGTGGAAAACCCATATCAGTAAGCGCTGAGATTTGTGTACACTGTGGATCAACAAGACCTCATAGTGACCTCGATTTTATATTCGGTTTAGTATCTGCCCTGGTATCTTTAGTAGGAAGAGCGCTACAATTGATTCCATTAATAATTCTTGGCGCTTTATTAGAATATTTAATTTTTAAAGAGACGAGATATAGCTGGATATTTTGGACGAGTAGTGCCATTCTCTTTTACATTTATTTTAAATATAGAAAAATATCCGTATTTTTATTCCCTATTATTCTTGGAATCATAATATGCTTTATGAGTATACTTTATGGATTTTTGATAGGTTTTGTCCTGCTCTTGGTTAACTACTATTACTATAAAAAAACACAGTAACCAGAAATATAGTTGATACTCTAAAATAAAAAACACTCTTAATGAGTGTTTTTTATTTTAGAGGGACATGCACATCCCTATCAAACTAAGATAAGTTTATATACCCAAACAGAGATTTTAAGATTATAGAAAATGTTAATATTCATCTGAAATCTTTATAAATTTCTTAGCAAATAAAACCCGCGTGTTGCCGTCAGTAACCCATTATATATCTAAAGGTTCATATATCCTTCATCTCTTTATAAACTAAAAAGTATGAGAATCCGATCCTTTAGCCATAATTACGACTAAAGGCTTTTTTCTATATAAAAATTAAAACATAATAAAAACGGAATACTTACTCAAATTGTTTTTCCCTTTACAAACTATATCCAAAAAGTTGGATAGTTCCTTTTACTGCTCATATTATTAATAAATAAAGCAATAACTACAATAACAAGAGAACCAACTAAAACTGGTGTTACTAAATAACTCCAACTATTTGCTCCTAAAATAACGACAATTGGATCAGCCCCTGCCGGAGGATGCGTTGTTCTTGTTAACATCATAATAGCAATCGACACCCCGACTGCTAAAGCAATTGTCCAATATTCATTCCCAAACAAATGATATATTGATAGACCAATGAAAGTTGAAATCAAATGTCCTCCAATAATATTACGCGGCTGAGATAGCGGTGCATTCCAAACGCTAATACACAACTCGCTCCAAATGGAGCCATTAGTAATTCTGTAGAAGTTATACTCGTTAAATATGTTAAGGTGAGAATTGTTAAAAATCCCCCCAGTAGTCCCGTTAAAGAATCCTTTATATTTACTTGTAATGGACTTCTCCCTTTCCCTTTCATTTTTGCAAAATATCGTACACTTATTGGTTGAGCCTCTTTCTGCTTAGCTGCTGTTATATTATCCATCGTTTTCCTCCTTTATCACGCTATTCGCAGGGATGGACATCCCACTGACTAAAGTCTCACTTTATTTACCAATAATTATAACCCGAATTAACTAACCTGTAAATATTCATTTTAGAGGTTAGTTAAAAGATACAAAAAAAAAAGAATCAACTGCTATAAGCTGATTCCTAAACCTCTTCAGATTTTCGAACCTGAAATTTTGCTGCTTTTTTCCGGTTCCCACATATTTTCATAGAACACCATTTTCGTTTTCCACTTTTATCTATAAATAATAAAACACAGTCGGGGTTTGAACACCTTTTAAGAGAAATAAGCTTATTTTCTGCTATTAACGTTAAAGCATCAAATGCAATTAACGATACAAGTACATCCTCAATTTCTCCAACTGGGATAGGTACTAGACGCTGTTCAATGACTTTATATGTAAATGGTGCCTTCTCAATTTGTTTTTCTAAATACGCAATAAAATCATTAGAAATTTCGTGCAGATCAGCAATTGCCTCAAACTGTTTTCTCAGTACTTCTCTTACCTCTAATATGCTAGATGTAACTTGATTCACTCGCTCTTGAATTCCTATAAGTGTTTTTTCATTCCAAAAAGGAAGATTAGCCTTTATTACATGTAGTAGCCATTCTAATACATCTTCATCTGTTATTAATAAATCATAACGTTGTCCACGCCTAACTAACTCTGTATTCACTAAATCTAATGAGAGATTTCCAGATATAAGCGGGAATTGTTTTGTTTCCTGCATGTACTCATCACCTACTCTTTAACCAATCATATTCTAAAGCAATATGACGGTGCAACTTTTTATAAATTCACATCCAGAAAAAAGCCCTATTACTAGAACATCTCATCCACATTTAAAGGAATCTACATATGCCTTCTTCCTTTAAAATCACCAAAACCCATTTACAAATCTATAAAAGTAGATATAATATCCTTATGGAACCTTTATTAATTTATAAAGCATTGTCAAATGAAACAAGATATCAAATTTTATCATGGTTGAAAAATCCAGAAAACCATTTCGATGAAAAACCTTATCTAGAGCAAGGCCTTAGCTTTCAAATTGGAGTATGTGTAGGAGATATCCAGCTTAAAACTGGCTTAGCCCAATCGGTTATTTCTAGTTATTTATTAACTATGAAAAAAGCAGGACTACTAGACTCTGACCGAATTGGAAAATGGACATACTATCGCCGAAATGAAAAAACAATACGAGAGTTTTCTGAATACGTTCAAAACGAATTATAAAATGAAAGCTAATAATCAATCTGCATACTAATTGATTATTAGCTTTCACACATTCTGCTTTTTACGGGTATCCAATTACTTTTTATAAGATTGCACTACCTATAAAAGCAAGAAACATAGAAAGGAGAAAATTTTTTAACATATCATATCTAGTTATTTAGATATCTGTTATTGTATTTAGAATTACATAGTCCTGATAATATTGGCATCCAATCATACTTGTAATAATGCTTCTTTGTTAATGAATTTACTTTCAAAATACTGATACGAATGGAGAGTTTTATAAATGAAAAAAGTAAATCCTTTACTTATTCTGACACTCGCAATAGGTGTGTTCGGAATTATTACTACCGAGATGGGTATTGTCGGCGTATTACCACAAATCACTCAAAAATTTGGAATTTCAACTACACAAGCTGGATTTTTAGTAAGTATATTTGCACTAGTTGTTGCTATTTCTGGTCCGTTTTTAATTCTGCTCGTCTCTAGTATTAATCGCAAAATAATTTTATTATCAGCAATTTTCATATTTGTTATTTCAAATATAATCTACGCTTATACAACACAATTTGAAATCATGCTTATTTTTCGTATTTTACCGGCAGCACTTCACCCACTCTTCTTTTCAATTGCTCTTGTAACAGCTGCTAAACTTGTCCCTCCAGAAAAGAGCGGTCAAGCGGTTACAAAAGTTTTCATGGGAATTACTGTTGGCTTTGCTTTAGGTGTACCACTAACCTCTTACCTTGCAGACCAATTTTCACTCGAAATTGCTTTCTTATTCGGAGCGCTTGTTAACACTCTTGCATTCATTGGAATACTAATCCTACTTCCTTCTATGCCTGTTAAAGAAAAAATGTCATTCGGCAAACAAATTCGTATACTCGGCAAACCAGGATTATGGTTGAATATTTTAACCGTCACATTCCTTTTTGCAGCCATGTTTTCCGTATACAGCTACTTCGCCGAGTACCTTGCAAAAGTAACTTCCATGAACGGATCTCTCATCAGTATCATGCTATTCATATTTGGTATCGTTATGATTTTAGGCAATCATTTATTTGGTAGTCTCCTGCAAAAAAGTATAGTAAATACAGTAATATTATTCCCTATCCTATATTCTATTGTTTACATATTGGTTTATTATTTAGGTTCCTACCTTGTTCCAATGATTTTTATCGTATTCATTTGGGGAATCGTACATGCTGGTGGATTAATTGTTGGTCAAACATGGTTAATAAGCGAAGCAAAAGAAGCGCCTGAATTTGGTAATAGTCTATTCGTTTCGTTCTCCAATCTCGGAATTACTTTAGGAACAACTATTGGAGGCTGGTTCATTTCAAACTTAGGTATTCACCAGCTTATTTGGAGCGGATTCATTTTCACACTACTCTCATTTCTGTTAATTATAATAAAACTAAAATTTTTCAATTCTAATAGCCAGGCTTCATTATCAAGTTAGTACATTTTCAGTTTCAAATTTTATAAACTAAAAAGTATAATGATCAAAGCCTTTAGCCATAATTACGACTAAAGGCTTTTTTGTATATAAAGTGAAACTTTACTCAGCGGGGGTTTTGTTCATCCCCCCACTGATTATTAGCCTTCACCAATCGGGCGTTTACGGGCAGCAGGGCTCCCACAAATAGCGGGATAAAAATAAATCTAAAAGGAGCTAATTTTATGGAACATAATCAAAATGGAGTACTTGCTTTAATTGTTTTGTTTTTAGGATTAGTGTTTTTTGTTAGTGGAATGGTTTATCATTTATGGGGTTCTTATTAATTTCAACTTTTAAACAAATAAATAATTCAAAAACTAAAACGTGTATTGTATCGATATGGCATATTTCCAAAAACAACTTAACATGGTAAAATAATATTCGGACGGGAGTCCAATATTATTAAAATTAAGATGGTTCAAGTCGGAGGAAGGCACCTTAGGGTGTCTTTTCTTTTTTGTTAATTAATAGATTGTTCTCTTCTAGGTAACTCTTTAAAATATAAATTTTAATAAAAAAGACGCTCATGCAGGCGTCTTTTTTCAATAAGTCATAAATATGTTTTTTCTAAAACACTCGTTAATCGCCCATAAAGCAAAGCTTCATCTATTAACACCGGTTATGTACTAAACTTTTTATTATTTCGGCATTCTAGACAATCTTATGAATACTCCCAAACCTGCAAAAAAAAAGCCTAAACAGAGCAAACTACCTGGACTTCCCCAAACTATTTCATTAATCACATTATATACCCCCTATAATTTATAAACACTGTACTGTTTTACCATATAAATATAAATACAGAGAATTAAATTTTCTTTTTAAAGACAGTCATTAATCAACCATATATCTCCTGATACTCATACAAATATCTAAACATCGTAAATCTATATTTCACTGACAAGAATCAAAAGACTGATTTTTCTGCAAAACACCTTGATTAGGGCTTCTTATTCTACTTTTGCAGCAAGACTCTCCATGAAATTGCTAATTGAAGAAATTTGAAAAAAGACGCATTTAGATTGATGCGTCTTTTGGCGATGTCTCTTTTGTGAAATCATATAAAGCTATTGCACCTAAAATAACAAGTATGCTTTCAGGAGCATCTATCAAAATAGTTTTCCAAATTCTTGGTATTACCCATTTAATATCTGCTGCTGTTTCAAGATATGTTTGAAAATAACCGATTGTAAAATCAATTACAGATAAACATACAAATAATGTTAGACAAAATCGAATTAATTTCTTATTTTTAAACATGTAACACCTCTCAAAATTCATTGGATATTCCTACTTTTGGTTTGTTATATATTTACATCCTTATATTTGATTTTAACATACAAAAAACCCAAATGAATACAACATGCATATTTACATATCATATTGACAGTATTCAATTAAATAAGAATTCGCTTTTCCATTCAGGATCCTTTCTATCCTCTTCATTATAATCAAGAAGACACTCTTTCATTATTTTTGTATCTCTCGGTAACCTTTTTTCAAACTTTGACCATCCGTCGAAGATCATTTTGTTTGGCAAAGGACACACAAATCCTGTAATACAATCCCAAAAAGCATCCCAGTTTTCCACGTACAAATCAGGAAACTCAAGCTTCTCTTTAAGAAGTAAATGCAATTCTTTTGCATTATAAATGTTGCTTACATCTATGACAATAATTGATTCATGTTCATTACTCAATTATATATATAAATCATACTTAGTTAAATTGGGTTGATTTTATAAGGAGTCAAAAACCTCTAAATGTTTATTTTATAATTATATAAATAATCCTAACATCTTCAAAAATTGATATAATGATACAGTTATTTATAGCAATCAGGGAGATGTACAGCATGAACTATACACATATGCCAAAAGAAATAGGAATGATTAAGCGGACTCCATTCGCTTCAATACCGAAGAAATTCATCGGTATTGGTAATATTGTTAAAAAACAAACAAAAGTGGAGCGCCCTAAATTAGCCCAAGACAAACAAGAAATTATTGAAAACAAGTTACTATGTTCATTTCTTTCTGAAGAGAAGGTATTGATTACTTATTATAGAGATGGTCATTTACTTACTAGATATGTGACTGTAACTGACATAAATCCGATAAAGAATTTAATAACTTGCACTGATGCATCTTATAACAGAGTTTTCCTTAAATTTATAGATGTAATTGATTTGAGATAAAAAACATACAGTTTTTCAAATATATCCAGGAATAAAAATGAAAGAATCTTGTATTCTAGGTTAAATACAGATAGAGAAAAAGTGTAAGTTCTTGTGAGAATTAGCAAGATAAAGGCTGTTTGTTTAGGTTTTGGACTGTCTGTTATGGTTATCGAATTTACAAATACAAAAGAGGAACAGAACACAATAGAGAAAACTAAAGAAGCATTTAGATAATAGTTGAAAACGCCCGATTAAGGACGGCTTCAACTATTATCTAACTTTGATATATTCATACCACCATTTACCACCTGATCAAGTATCCACCCACCAAGTAATCTTATCTAACTCTGTATTAGGTAGGACATCGGTTTGGATATAACACATAGTCCAGAAAGTGAATCAACATTAACGCTACCTTTTATTCCTCGTTCTGCCATAGCTTGAATAGCTTCATCTAAGGAGTTAGTATCGAATCCACCTGACTTAACGTATTGATATCCACATTAAAGAGTAAGGTAAGAGTTACTCTTTGCCATTTTAGAAAAGGTTCTGTTGGAGACAACAGGACCTTTTTTGTTCGAATTTCAATAAAACAATTCTTAAATTCCATCTCATTGGAAATAACTATATAATGAAACTGATTAAATATTAGGAGTGCTATTAATGTCTGATATAATCCGTCTCTTAATTATCATGATGATTGCAACCTTTTTATTTTCTTCCATAATAATGGAGTTTAAAAAACCTCAAAAAAGCATGTTTTGGTTCTCAATTGAAGTCTTGTCTCTCCTCGGAGTTTTACTGCTAATAAAGGAATTTTTTATCAATCATATAACATAGTCCCCTGAATAAAATTCAATATTCCGTCAATACTGTAGACAACCGACTAAGTTACTTTCTCCTTGTTCCCCCTTGGAGAACCGAGCAGTTAGCTTTTGCTGACTGTTCTTTTGTTTGAAATTAAAATAGCGTTTTTGTTCCAAATGATGCCCTTATTCATTTGGGCATATTTACCATTATTTTTACCAAAAAATTCATGATATCGTTAATTAGTCGAGTACGTCATTACTTGACGATTACTCTTAGGAGCCCCGCAGACAATCGGGGTTTCTTTTATTTAAAGCCATTTTCTCTTTTAGGGTGATATAGTCCTTAAGATCTTGTTAAACCAGTGTAATTACGGTTGGAACTTCATTCTGTTTGACACATATCCCCAGGCTATCTGGACATGATAAAAGATGAGGTGACTGACATGAAGGATAAAATATTAGAATTAGTACCAGGATCGGTAAAAAAATTACTCCAGAAAAAAGTTAAAGATGGAAACCGATGCATCATTGATTTGGTTGTGGATGATGCAACTGCTTATGGATTTGAACCGGAGCAAGTAATCCCCTGTATCATGGCGGGTTATTATGTTTATGAATCTACCACCTATCCCAGTGAAATGGAGGAAGAATTGAAGCTAAACTTGGTTTTTCATGCGGCCAATCGCTCGGCAATGAAGCTTCTGTCTTATGGGAAGTATAAAGCGAAACAATCTGAAAGTGGATGGATGAGATATACAAATCCATAAGGTTTACTTAACATACCCTAACTAGCTTGGTGAGCATGAGACAACGCCACATTCCCATCGACTTGAGATCTTGAAATACCCCAAAGTATTTTGGTGAAAAAAAGCAACATTTAAGTTCCTTATGACATTTTTCTAATATAAGTTGTAACATTGCCTAAACAACAACTACCTTGTGGATTGTTTACTTCACAACCACATCGATTTTCTCTTATGTTTTCGCGAATATGCTCTACTGGATTAGGAGTAAGTCCATTTTCTACATATTGTTTGATTTTTTCTTTTGTCCAATCAAAACAATAGCAAATTGGTGTAGTTGCTGAGTCATCTTTTTGATTTACAGCTACCTTTATGTCCGATACAAAGTATTTTTTATTATTCGTATCAAAATAGACTACATCACAATCTTCGTTTGAACAAAAATAGTGATTTTCTTTAGCATTTAATGTTTCTAATGCCGATGGTTTAAGCAATGATTTTAGTGTAATCAACTTTACATTCTTAGCTTTATTTTTACATGATGGACAATGACCATTATTTTCAATTTTTATTCCTTTAAGGTTACTACAACAATCTTCCATTATTCTCCCACCTTTACAATTTATTATTTTTATAAATATTCTTCTACTTTCTTTTCTGAATCTATTAAAGTTTCGATAATAAGATATTGCATCTGTCTCACCTCATATAAAGTATAAACCCTGTGCCATAGTACAGGGTCAAGGAAAGTATTATTTACTATATTATCGATTTACTTTCTTAAAATAAACTGTCATTATTCAATAAGCCTTTTTCAGCAATATACTCCGATTGCGAAATTCTAAAACTACATTTAGGGCGATTAACCTTTATCACCTCGTAACTCTTTACTACAACGTTTTACAAAAAATACTGTTATTAAAATAATAATTCCTATACTCAAAACAAGTAATTGATAGAGTGCAATCACATCACGAAAAATCCAACGAGAAACAAAACCGAAGCTAGACATGCACACACATATAAAACCAAAATAATTTAACCATCTATGTACTTTTTTCATTCTTCCCCCTCCTTAAACTTGCATTTTATCATTCCATCCTGTTTTTAGGTGTGAGTGCTGGCTAGTCGTGTGGTGATACCCCTTATAGGGCTTTTTCTTTTTTCTCAATGACCAACATTACTTAACATGATAAAATAATATTCGGACGGGAGTCCAATATTATTAAAATTAAGATGGTTCAAGTCGGAGAAAGGCACCTTAGGGTGTCTTTTCTTTATTTTCAAAAGGACCTGCTCAATTATTGCGTAAAAAACATAAAGTAAATTGAATCCGTTAAAATACATGAGTGACCCCTTGTTTTCCCCTCTTATTAAAGGAGGAGCTATTATGGGATTTGGTGGTAGTTGTAGTAGTTGTGGCGGCGGCTTTGCTTTACTAGTTGTATTGTTTATTTTATTGATCATTGTTGGAGCTTCTTGCTTCTGCTAAAAAACTATCGGAAAAGACACTCTTATATGGGTGTCTTTTCTTTGTAATAAAAAGCTCTTCCTCACTTTCGGTCTTTAGTGTGACATACAAATAATCCAGTTCCCCAATCGTCCATATTCCACAGCCCCTTCTTTGTGCTTTTCTTTTCATTTATATTTCAATTTCAAATATAGTAGAAACTCATTACAAGGTTAGTTATATATACAATTATTATAGATAATACATACCTTTCACCACATGTATCATTCTGAATAATTAAAAACAACTATTTAAAATTCCATATAGACCCATTACTGGTTAAAATGTTATAATTAAACCACCCTACATAGTTACTCATGTTCAGGATGAGAAACTAGCGTCTTATTAAGTAATGCGCATAACTTAAATAAACAAGACACTGCAAAGTGTCTTGTTTATTTACATCAAGTTTCCTTTTTATCCTAAAACCAATATAATAAAATGTAACATTTAATACATATAAAGAAAAATATAGATTTATTAAATCATTATGGCACCCATGAGAGTACTTTTATTTTGGAGGAACAAACTATGAACAAAAAGTTATTAACATCATTATTATGTAGCACATTCTTATTTGGATTATCAGCTTGCAGTTCACATGATACATCTAGCAGTAACACGAAAAACGAACAGGAGACTTCTAAAGAAACAAAGAATGATGAACTTAGCAACAAGGATCCTCAAAAAGAACTTCCCACCCATGGAGATTCTTCTGATGTATACATATCAATACACTCTGCCGATTCATTAGATGTTATAGGTAATGGAGAAGTTAAAGCACAAGGTGTATTTAAAGTATTAGACGTCGCAGTTTATAATCGTCAAGAGGAACCCATTACACTAAATAACAATAACTTTAAATTAATTGACGGAACCGGAAGAGAATATCACATTTCTAATGAATCTCAATTAGTACTTAAAGCTGCAAATACTGCTACATTTAAATTTGGTGTTCTTAATCCTAATGAAAATTCGGAAGGGAACATTGTATTCGATGTTCCGAAAAATACGCAAGGATTAACTTTGAAAATTAATGGAGATATGCTGGATGAAGGGATCGAGTTAAAGGTGGAATAGTCAAAGAAAATACAAACCGCCTATCACAACTTATACTAACATAACAAAAAGTACAGCCTCTGTATTAACTACAGTAGACTGTACTTTTTCATTTGTGATTTTGTATAACTCACTATAATAGGATTCCTTAGTTCTTTTGAGAAGATGCTCTCCAATCACGAAAAGATGTTGGAAACCCAGAATGTCCACGTTGCTTTGTAACAACTGGTTTCTCTTGAAGAGTAGCTGATTTCTCTTCAAGAATAGTTGGTTTTTCTTCAAGAATACTCAAAGCTGTTTGCATTTTCTCCAGCTGTTCTTTTAAAGCTTGCTGCTCAATCTTTAAATCCGTAAGTAAACGTAATATCATCTCAGAATTAGCCATAACGATCTCCTTTCCCCCAATGCACAGAATAAAATACCATATGTAATAAGCGGAATACTCGTGACAAAAATAAGTTCGTCAACTCTTTTAAAATACCGAGTACTTTTATTTTTTCAAAAGGACCTGCTCAAGTTTATCCGTAAAAACATAAAGTGATATAAATCCATTAATATATGGACTTTATGGAAGGAGGAGTTAATATGGGCTATGGTGGTAGTTGTGGAGGCTATGGTGGTAGTTGTGGTGGAGGCTGTGGTTTTGGCGGTGGATTCGCCTTACTTGTTGTGCTCTTTATCTTATTAATCATCGTTGGAGCTAGCTGTTGGGGCGGCGGATTCGGCTGCTAATAAGAGGCACTCTTGAGAGTGTCTTTTTTTTATTTCTCAATATAGGGCTAACATATATGTGTTACTATCAAAAGGCGAGATTCCCTAAGCGTAATATAGTAGTTTACCAACTATGAAAGCCACTGTCACAAGAAAACAGTAGGCTTTTATTTTGTTATTTAACAAGATTAAAACATGAATTGCCATTTCTCCTCAGTAACATTTTTAAATTGACATAGCACTTCATGCACCATATACTGTTAACAACAGTACACTGTCATTAACAGTATATATTCCAATTCATTCTAGGAGGTATATTCATGAAACATACAGGAAGACATACAGGTGCATTTCTTTTGTTATTTTTAGCAGAAGGTGATAACTATGGCGGACAGCTACTTCAGAAATGCGTGGAAGAACTTCCGGTCAATCCAATTGATAGTGCCATCCTTTACCGCACGCTGAAGAAATTAGAAAACGAAGGCGCTATTGAATCTTATGTAAGTACATCCGTTCCAGATAAACCGAGAAAGATGTACAAAATTACTACAGCCGGAAAAGAACAATTAGCGGATTTTCAAATGGATATTGAGGAAAAAATGAAAAACTTATCATTTTTCTTAGACAAATATAAAGACTTAAAGGAATCTAATCATGATTAATGGCGCTATCCTTTACACTTTGGCCATTATTCTTACTGGGATTTCTTTTATGAAGGATCGGAATAAAACGAAAGCTGCCCTATTAAAATCATGGAAAATATTTCAAAACCTCCTCCCTGCCATGCTCTCCATTATGCTTTTCGTTGGACTATCACTTTCTATCTTAACGCCGTCCTTCATCACTTCCATCATTGGAGAACAGTCTGGATTTTTAGGTATTATTTATTCAGCACTACTCGGATCTGTGGCACTTATCCCAAGCTTTGTCGTATTTCCTCTTGGTAATACGTTAGTACAGCACGGCGCAGGTCTTCCTCAAGTTGCGGCACTCATGTCTACACTAATGTCAGTAGGAATTACAACCTTGCCGATGGAACAAAAGATATTCGGACGAAGCTTTGCTTACGCTCGTAATGCATCTGCATTACTCATGTCACTCCTATTCTCCTATATCATTTGGGTGGTGATGGTATGAAAGAACTAAAAAGATATCGCTTCTTTTTCATTTTGCTGATTGGACTTATCATTCTAACTTTTATAAACCAATCTTTAGGATGGAGCGCATTACAATTAACAGGGAATAGCATTTTAGATATGTTGTTTCTACTCCCCCCTGTCCTAATATTTGTAGGGTTACTTGATCAGTGGGTGAAGAAAGAAACGCTAATGAAATATATGGGAGAAAAGTCCGGCATATATGGAATATTATTCTCTCTATTATTAGGCGGAATTGCAGCTGGTCCCCTCTATGTTGCCTTTCCGATTGCAGCACTACTATTAAAAAAAGGCGCCAGCATTAGGTACATCGTATTTTTCTTAGGTGTTTGGACAACTGCGAAATTACCGATTATGGTGTATGAATTTTCTTCATTCGGAGCTACCTTTACGCTCGTTCACATTTGCTTCGGTCTGTTGTTCTTCTACGTAATGGGCATCGTTTTTGAGAAGTTTTATGATCAACGGCAGTTGTTGCAGTATGATATTACGAAAGAAATGTAAAAAGACATCTTTATCTTGTAAAGATGTCTTTTTAATATGAACCTTAATTTTCGTTCTGTAAAACCCTCGCTGCCTTTACTTCCTTTTTCTCTTCTTTTAAGAACAACGATACGATAAAAGCAATAACGATAAAGATTAACCCTAGTGTAAATGCGCCTTGGAATCCAGATGTTAAACCGTTTAACTTCTCTACTGGATCCATTGGATTTGCTGAGCTTTCCATGTACTTAGTTGTTCCTGAAGACATTTTCGAAATAAAGATAGCCGTACCAATTGCGCCAGCTACTTGCTGTAACGTATTAAACAGTGCTGTTCCGTGCGGATATAAATCTGGTGTTAATTGATTTAATCCATATGTTTGTGCTGTCATTACAAACATGAGTCCGACCATTAATACGCTATGCATGACAATAATTTGTACCATTGATGTATCAGGAGTAATGCCTTTAAATAAGAACATTGCAATACCTACTAACACAATACCGGGAACGATAACAACTTTCGGGCTAAATTTATCAAATAGTTTACCTGCGATTGGTCCCATTATGGCGCTAATAATACTTCCTGGAAGCATTATTAGTCCTGATTTAAATGCTGTAACGAGTAAAACTGTTTGTAGGAACATCGGTAATAAAGTCATCGTTGAAAATAACGACATCATCACAATGACGATTAATCCAACTGATATTGTAAACATCGGAACTTTAAATGCACGTAATTCTAAAATTGGATTCTCGATTTTTAATTGTCGCACTACAAAAATACATAGTGATATAAGCCCAACAATTAAGGCGCCATACACTTTCGGATCGGACCATCCTAAATCACCTGATGCACTAAAGCTATACACAAGCCCGCCAAATCCTAATGTCGATAAAAGGATAGATGGATAATCTACTTTTGGCCTTGTTAACTCTGAAACATTTTGAATGTATTTCATCCCAATCATAATTGAAATGATCACGATAGGAATAACAATATAGAATAACCAGCGCCAATTTAATGAATCCACAATTACTCCAGATAATGTAGGACCAATTGCTGGAGCTGCCATCATTACAAGTGCGATTAATCCCATTGTGGCACCACGTTTTTCAGGTGGACAAATAAGTAAAATCGTATTCATTAATAACGGTGAAATTAACCCCGTCGCTACAGCTTGGACGATACGGCCGACTAATAAAACGGAAAATGTCGGTGCAAATCCCGCAATTAATGTACCGACTAAAAACGTTACCATAGCGATCAAAAACATTTGTCTCGTTGTGAGCCATTGCTGAAGTAACGCTGTAATCGGGACTAAAACACCAACTACTAACATGTATGCTGTAGAAAGCCATTGAATCGTTGAAGCTGTTACGTCGAATTCTTTCATTAATACAGTTAACGCATTACCAAGTAATGTTTCGTTTAATAATGCAACCATTGCCCCTAAAAGTAATGCAATTAAAATCGGGGTATGTTTCATATTAGAAGTATCAACTTTGCCACTTGCAGGGCTCTTAGTTGTTATATTCATTTACAAATTCTCCTCCTGTTTCTTACTTAAAAAGCTTTAAATACACCGGAACACATGTAATATAATATACATATGTAGATTAAAAAGGGAGAATCAATTTTCAGCCATTGTATATTTAATCTACAAAAAAGGAGAATTGTAGATGAATGATAATGAAAAACAACTTGATTTACGTATTAGACGTACACATAAATTACTATGGGATTCCTTATTTGAATTAATGACGCAATCAAAACAGAAATATAGTACTATCACGATTAACCAAATTTGTGACCGTGCAATGGTACACCGAACAACTTTTTATAAACACTTTGAAGATAAAGATGCTTTATTAGCATTTGGATTTAAACGCTACAGCAAGATGATTGCTGAAATACCGATTTCAGATCGATTAAGTAAACCATTTCAAGTAATGGAACAATTTCTACACCATGAAGAAATCGGTAAAATATTAGAGACGCAAATGTCTGATGAACAATTTATTAGCCGTACACAGTATTTAAGTCACGAAACGAGAAAACAAGAAATAGAAGCGTTAAATCAACTTTGCAAAAACCATACGATGCCAAATGATTTAATCATTGAATTTTATTCAGGGGCAATCACCTCATTAAGTGCATGGTGGTTTAAAAATGAAAGAAGCGTTTCTGCTGCTGAAATGGATAGGTATCTCCACCAACTTATTAACCGGAATATTTTTCAGTTTGAAGAAAAATAACTTCACCATCAAAAAAACGCCTATATGAAATAGGCGTTTTTTACATACTATTACTTACCGATTTTCTTCAAATCCGAACTTTCTATAATTGAACGAGAATATCCATCTTTCCCAACTCGCACCATAGCTCTTCCCAACTGCTTAGAAGTTATCACACTGCCGAATCGCTTCAACAGAGGATTAAAGGGCTTCATCACATCATACATTAATTGGTACAATTTCGTTTTTGATTTCACACCATTTGCCGGAATGATTAATCTTAGTCTAAACATATACAGATTTGAAAGGTAAACGTAATAACTCATTTTCCGTTCTCTCCTTCACTCTCGCCCACATCGTACGTCCTGATTCTGTACTATCTGTTCCGCTACCGGATACGTAAATGAATGTCATGTTTGGATTTAACTTCGCTAATGTTTTTGCGGTAGATAACGTTAATTCGTACGTAACTATAGAATAAAACGTCGATAAATTTTAGTTCCAAATATTCAGAATTAATATTAAAATAAACAATGGGGATAGGGGTATGGAATCATAAATTATACATAACGAGGGAATAGAAATGAAAATTCAATTAAAAGCTGATTTAATGCTACTACTAGTTACATTTTTTTGGGGTGCATCCATCCTACTTACAAAGCTTGGACTTGATGGCATAGAAGAATATAATTTAATCGCATTACGATTTATTATTGCCTTTCTTTTATCAGGTTTAATATTTTACAAACATTTATTCAAAGTCGATTTTAAAACTGTAAAATATGCCTTTATACTAGCTTCTGTTTTATTTATCGTTTACATTTTTGCGACATTCGGTACAAAGTATACAAGTGTGTCTAATGCTGGTTTCTTACTATGTCTCACAGTCATTTTCATTCCGATATTATCAGCTATATTTTTAAAACACATTCCTGAAAAGAAAGTTATATTAGGAATTGTGTTAACGATAATAGGAATTGGCTTATTAACATTAACTAGTGAATTCAAGATCGGTAACGGCGATATATTTTGCATACTGTCTGCCTTATTTTATGCCATTCATGTCATCATTACTGGAAACGTAACAAAACATGTGAATTCAATTGCACTTGGGGTAGTACAACTCGGTTTTGTCGGCCTATTTAGTCTTATTTTTTCATTAGTGATGGAAACCCCAAAACTTCCTGGCACTATCGACTCATGGCTAATCATCTTAGCCTTAAGCATATTTTGCACCGCAGTTGCATTCATCGTGCAAGTTATCGCCCAACAATACACTACGCCCACACATACAGGACTTATTTTTTCATTAGAACCTGTCTTTTCAGCAGGATTCGCCTTTGTTTTCACAGGTGAAACGCTCACAGGAAAAGGGTACTTAGGGGCGACGCTTATATTGTTAAGTGTGTTGATTGCTGAGGTGGATTTTAAGAGTTTGCTGCGGGTTAATTATAAGAAGAATGTGGAGTAGGGATTTTATTAAGATAGATAAACATACCCCGAAAATAGTCGTTTGTATTATTTTCATTCTCTTAACTTAAATTTCCTTTTAAATGAGCCTTTTTTTAGATGCTATCTTCGAATAAGGTAGCATCTAAAAAATGTTCAAAATTACTTAATGAATATAATCATAAAGATTTTTCGCTAGCAATAAACAAGTTACTGTAATGAAAAGAGCACGAACATACCCGCTTCCTTTTTTTATAGCAAATTTGGAGCCAACAATCCCTCCAGCAATTTGAGCAACCCCCATTATAAAACCATACGCATAATTCACTTGCCCTACATACATAAACATCAACAATGCACCAACATTACTTCCTAAATTAAGAACCTTCGCATTACCTGCTGCTTTTAAAAAATCATACCCAATAAATAAAAGAGAAAACATTAAAAACGAACCTGTGCCAGGACCTAGAAATCCATCATAAAAACCAATAATAAAAATAAAAAAAGTAAAGATAATGACGTGTCGACCAGACAATTTTTTATGAGTGGAAATATTACCCCAATCCTTTTTGAATATCGTATAAATAGCAACCGCACCAAGCATGATCAGCATCAATGGCTTCAGTACTTCTGGGTTCATTAAATGAACGGTCCATGCCCCTATTATGGAGCCTATGAAAGTGAGTGGAAATAATTTCAACGCCGATTTCAAATCAAGATTACCAGAACGATAAAACACAATATTACTAGTTGCACACCCCATTGTCGACGCTAGTTTATTCGTAGCTACTGCACTTGCTGGATTCAGTCCTGTAAATAATAAAGCGGGTAAGGCAATGAGTCCTCCACCACCTACAACTGAATCAATAAATGCAGCTAAAAATCCAAAAGCAATCAAAATAATTAATACTGATGGGTCTAAATAAAAATCCATACTATTAACCTCCCCTTTAGTCACTATCAGAATAGTAACTAATAATTTGCTAAATGTAAACAGTTATTGTAACGTTGAAATATAAAAGCAAACATCGGAGGACGAAAAAAGTGGACTACATAGTGCAACAGCTTAAAAAAATTGGTTTTAATGAATATGAAGCTAAATCTTATGTATCTCTTGTTAAACAGGGGCCTGTCACAGCCTACCAAGTGAGTAAGGATTCGGGTATCCCAAGAGCGCGAATTTACGAGATTTTGGGTAACCTTGTAGAAAAAGGAATTGTCATGAAAGAAGAAATAAATGACACCACTCGCTATTCACCTCTACCTGTTGAAATCTTTTTACAGAAGGCTCAATCAGAATGGCAGTCTACTTATGAAGGAATCAGTGATTCATTAAAAAAACTAGAAACTTTCGAGGAAAAAACGGATAATCGAGTGATTACTTTAAAAGACAATAAAACAATAATTAGCTACTGTCAGGCATTAATAAAAAAAGCCCAAAAACGTATTGTCATTTCAATGTGGGATGAGATGTATGAAGCGTTAAAAGAGGAACTATCTGAGGTAGCTGATAAAGTTACAGTACAAGGTATTACCCTGCATGTTGAAAATCCCATTAAAAATCTAGAAGCCCATCGTATAACACCTTATACAGAAACCCTGTCTACAGAACATTGGTTTATTTTATCGATAGATTCTAAAGAGATGATTTATGGACCATCACTTGAGGAGCGTAATATTGCTTTTTATACAGATGATCCCGTTCATATATACCTATTAGAGGATTATGTATGGCATGATGTTTTAGTGAATCGACTTGTACAACGTAGCCAAGATGATTTGGAGCAATGGATTACTACAGAGAGAAAATCCTTCTTTTTGGAAAAATAAGAAACATATTCAAGAGCAAATCAAAAAATTTGCGTATTAAACCTAACAACTTCTCCGTACAAAAATAGCTGACTATTATATAGTAAATAGTCGGCTATTTTTATATAAATTTATACAGACGCTGCCATTTTCCCTTTGCGGAATATTCCCATTAACCCAGCGATTAATGAGATAAACGCTTCTCCCACTCTTTCACCGTCTCAATTGTTACATCTAATTTCTTAGCCACTTCCTCTATACTCATTCCCTTAAAGAGCATTCCAGCTGCCGAAAGTGCTTTATCTATTTCTTCTTGCTTCTCTTGCTCATATAAAGTGAAACTTTAATCAGTGGGGGTTTTGTTCATCCCCCACTGATTATTAGTTGAACCAATCGGGCGTTTACGGGCAGTTGATCTCCCACCTAACTCCTTTGCTCCAACCGAATTTTGAGGTGGGAGTTTTACTGCCCGTTAATGCGGGATAAACGACCTACTTTTGTCAACCGTAACCACTCCTTTACCTTTTTATATGCCTTCTTCTATTTTATCATCCACTCTCCACAAACCTTCCAAACTCCTTCAAAAATCTCAGCTTAAAACTACCCACAGGCCCATTCCGATGCTTCGCCACATGAATCTCCGTCATCTCTTTCTGCATCGTTTCCTTATCGTAATAATCTTCGCGATACATAAGCATAATGACATCCGCGTCTTGCTCAATTTGTCCCGTCTCTCTTAAATCAGATAAAAGAGGACGCTTATCTTGCCGTGACTCTACGGAACGAGACAATTGCGACAACGCTACTATACAAACATTTAAATCACGCGCTAATAACTTAAGCTTACGAGAAATTTCACTAATCTCTTGAAATCGATTGCCCTTATGCTTTGGATCGCCCGTAATAAGCTGCAAATAATCCACAATGACTAAAAGCTTTTTATCCCCATGCTTCCTCTTTAACTTACGAGTCTGCATCCAAATATCCTGCATTGTAACACCGGCCTTATCATAAATCTCAAGTGGCAACTCACCAATCTCCGCAAACGCCTTACTCACCTTTTCCCAGTCTTCTATCGTAAAACGATGCTTCGGATTTTTCAGCCTACCTCCTGACACTTCGCCCGCGCAAGACGCCAGCCTTTTTAGCAGTTGCTTACTACTCATCTCTAATGAAAACAACCCAACTGCCGCTCCAGACTTCGCCGCATGCAGCGCGATATTTAATGCAAACGCCGTCTTCCCCATAGAAGGACGCGCTCCAAGGACGACAAAATCCCCTTCCTGCAATCCGCACGTCATCTTATTTAGCGATGTATAACCAGTCTCAATACCAGTATTCTCTTTCGTATCTTGATGAAGCTCTTCATACAAACCAACTAAAGCATCCTTCAAATCAAACTCACATACATAGTCCTTTTCCTCTAACTCACAAAGCGCCGTAATCGTCTCACCAATAATTTTCTCATTCTTCTCCGCAATAAGACGCTCTCCCATCTTGCGCCCAAGAACGCCAGCCTGATACATTTTCCATGCACCTCGAACAAGCCCCTCATAATAAGAGAAGTTGGCAGTTGTAGGCACACCCTCTATTAACGCTATAAAATACTCCATCCCCCCGATATTCTCCAAAAAATTTGGATTCATCCTAGAAACGAGCGTCACAAGATCAATTGGTTGCCCTTCATCTTCAATTTTTCGCATTAACCGAAATATAGACTTATGCACCGGCATAGAAAAATAATGCTCCGTCAAACGGCACTCCTTAATAAGCTCTCCATCAATTAAAAGAGAACCTAACACCGTCTTTTCCGCCTCCACATTTTGAATACTCATGGACGCCACCCGCGTTCAGTTAAGAACCGCTGCAACTCTTCCTCTGACAGCGCATTCTTCTCCCACTCCTCGCACCTCGTCAAAAACTCCTCCGTCTCCCCGCTACTAACAGACGACTCCTTCTTCCTAAACTGAGCCGTATCTGCCTCAACCTCAGATACTTTCGTAAACCCTTTCCCGTGCCACCCCCTCAAAATCCCCTTCACATAAGCAACCGTCCGCTTATTATTCTCATACGCAATTTGAAGAGCCTTCAGCACAAGCTCCTCTGACAAATCTTCCATCCACGCACTCAGTTCCTCCACAGTATGAGGAGACAAACTACCGAAATGTTGCTCATAAAAAGAAAACACGCGACTTCCCGTCTCTTCCTCTATAACCTCTTCTTCCGCCTCTTCACAAACCGGATCAACATCATGAACGGCCAAATCACCTGGCATACCGAAATGTGCTAAAAGCATCGGAACATTCAGCTCCTCCTCTACGCACTTCTGAAGAAACATATGTACAAACTCCTTATTCTTCACACCCTTCAGCTCACGAAGCACACACTTCTCCACATTCGTATTCGTCACAGGATTATAACGAAGCCAATTTAAAATAAATAACTCCCTCGTCTCCGCATCATACAGAATCTTTCCATAATCAATAAAGCGCTGCACTAACTTATCAACAGTCCCCCTGTTATAACCCGTCTCCATCTCAGCTAACCGCTTCGGAAACGGAAAAATCCCACACTGCGTCGTCTTCGAACAAGTTAACAAATAAACATAAAAATACCGCTCCTCCGGCGTCAAATCCAAAACAAAATCATCCTGCCAAAAATTCACCTGCACATTACGATACACCGCCATCCTAATTCCTCCCGTCCTCATTCAAAAGTAAAAATTTCTTCTTTGTACTATATATAGGAAGGAGGGCCAGGTTTTTGGCGTGTTATTTCAAATTTTTTTTGACTACTACTACGGTGTTTGTTGTTGTTTTTGTTTTGTTGTGTTTTTTCTTAGTGATTTATTACTTGGTAGGGGCTTGGAAGGGGTATGGGAGGGGCTAGTTGTCGGTTACTTCGATTAGGAAGACTCGATCTGAGAAGCCGCCTCGTTCTTTTGCTTTCTTTTTTCGGATGTTGTTGATTTCTTCTAGTGTTGTGCCTTCGTGTTCGGCTAGGGCGTTTATTAGTTCTAGTAGGTCGGATAGTTCTTCGAGTTTATGGGATTTTGTTGTTGCTTCTAAGTATTCGGTTAGTTCTTCTTCTGTTTTTTTGCATAGTTCTTTTCTGTATTCGTCTTCGTTTAGGATTCTTGTTGTGAGTGTTTTTCCGTTAGCTTTTATTATTTGTGGGATTTTGTTTCGGATTAGTTTGTTGTGGGTTGGCATGGGATTTTCCTCCGTTATGTTTTTCTTCTATATATAATGGAAAAGCAGTTTAACTAGGTGTTAAACTGCTTCATTGCTTCTTTTATATAGTTTTCTTCTTCGGTTGTGAAGAGGGTTGGGAATTCGGATAGTGGGAGGTTTGATTTTTGGATTATATCCTCTATATCACTTTGAGGTGTATCAAGATAGTTCGTTACTTCTTCTATTACACTGAAAAATTCCTTCAAGGTAACTTGAACGTCATGATGACACGGGTCCCTCTCTTCTTCCTTATACTTTTTCAACTTCCCTATCACATCCATAAAATGCTGATCAAACTTTTCTTTTAATTCCTTATTATTATAAAAATCTTGAACACTATCCTTCGAAAAATGTTCCTCTAACCATTCTTTATTTTCTTTCTCCCAAATAAAAGTTTGCAAAAACGAAGAAAACAAAGCGACATCCACTCGCTCTTTCTTTTGAAACTTCTTCGTCATCTCATCCATATGCGAAAGTACCTTCGCAATTCTTTCTTGCTCTACCAAAAGCAATTCCCTTTGAAAATGCATTTGTCTTAAAAATTCTTCTGTCTCTATATCACGCTGCAATATAATATTTTGAATTTCCCCAAGCGAAAAACCGAGATGCTTAAACGATTGAATTTGTTGTAGCACATACAAATCATCTTTCGTATATAACCGATGCCCACCCTCAGTATAATCGCTCGGCTTTAATAGATTAATCTTGTCATAATAACGAAGCGTCCGCACCGTAACATCCCCAACACCTGCAAACTCACTAATCATCCACGCCATATCATCACCTGCTCCACTAACTTCTCTTCTACATACTGAAGCATATAAGAAAAACTCATCTCATTCTGCCTACAATATTGACACAAACCTATAACAAGCAATCCAAAAGGAACATTCCCTCTATAACGATGTTCATACTCACTAATACCGTCATAAAAGTACTCATACTTTCTTTTTCGTAAAATAATATAAATCGTAATAAACAAAACGGCAATCATAATAAAAATTTGCTTTCCTCTTATCTCCACTTCTTGTTTCATCGCCTATTCTCCTTCCACGACATGCTTATCTTCTTTAAATAAAGGAATTCGAATGAAATAACGATATGGTTCATCGTGTATTACTTTCCACGCAACAATGATCACTTGAACGAACTCAAAGGCAAACACAATCCAAAACAAAACATCACTAATACTTGAACTAATATTAAATAGAAGAGAGATTAAAAAATGAAAGTTGAACGCCTTTCGGCAATGGTATTTGTACACCCCGTTTTTACGTGCCAGTGTGATGTACATGAGTAGTGGTGAAAAGATTCCTATTGCGGCTGAAAGTAGTAGCATGATTATGGTGTTTCTTTTTTCTTTTGTGGTGGTTTTCATGAGTAGTTTTGTCCCCCTTTTTGATTTGTCTTCTTTAGGTTAGAGGGTGACGTTAGGAGAGGTGCAAGGGGAATTGTATAGAAAAGTTTTAGTAACATCAATATAAATGAAAGAAGACCTTTACCTTGACAGAGTGGAGGTCATCATTTAAAATCTCACATCCACGTTATTTACAAATAGAAAGAAGAGCATATATCTCATATGCTCTTCTTCCCATAGCTAATAATACAATTTATCCGACTAATATTTATCTAATCTATTTCACAATTACATCTATCATTTTTAAAAATTTCTCCACTTCACCTAAAACTCCCATCGTTCCAGGAATATCAATTCTCCCTTTTCCATCTCCCACTCTATAATCCCTCACCACAGCAACCGTCATATATCGTCCATTACCAAATCTAGGTTTCTCCACCTTGAAAGAATAATTATGACTTCGTTCAATCAGCGCCTTACTCCACTTATCCCTAAGTTCCTTTCTTCTATCCTTATCAGCAACATGTATCTTAAAACATAATCGGCCTTCTTCTAACTGCAAATACTGCCTGCAATCATTATCCTCTTGTTCATTCCACCATAAGGCATAGAATCCACCATTCGGATTAGCTACATACCCATATTGGCCTTTGATCCCACCTTGCTTTAACTCCTCATAAAACCCTTCCCATGCTTCACCTTTCCACTCACTTAACGGTATTGTCTTATATGAATCATAGTTTTGATCTATTTCCCTTAAATAAAAATAGTAATCTAACAATACTTGATCTTGAACGCCTCTATCTATATTTTCTTGTAAAAATTCAAGCATTTGTTTTCTTGTAAACAACTTATACTTTGCATCGATCACCGCTGAGTAATCACTTTGATTACCTATCTTATAATAGATAGGTAATAGATCACATTCATTGTATCTTTCTAGTTTAGCCACTTCTTCATAATAACGCTTTAATTGATTAGAATGTTCTTTTGTATACGTTTTATCTTCAATTAAAATAACCTGATTACCGTTAATTTCAATAAGTATATCTAAACCTTTAAATTGTTTCGTAATCTTAATTTCTTTAATAGCAGCTGGAAAGTTCTTTTTATGCAAGTCATATATTCTTCTAATAAAATCTATACCAGCTTCATGTAAGTATTCATCAATTTCTTTATAGATTGGGTTCGCCCACTCTGCTAGCCAACAAATAAAAGCATCTTGCGAAAACTCACTTGTTCCATATGAAAATAAATTCGGTCTCTTATCCATTATTTAATCCCCTTTTTATCTAAATGCTACTCCCCAACATTTAATACTTCTAAAACCTCCCTAAACAACACCGAACTCCTACCAACAACCAACTCCAAAGGAACCTCTTTAACTCGCCCATCTCTCCCCACCACAACAACCTCATTTTCATAATCAACCCAAATCTGAACATCCTGCACATAATAACTCTTAATAGCAGAAGCCTCATCTAAATTGCGATGATCCAACTCAACTTTAACCTGCTTCGTAAAACGGCGTAGTGTTTTCCAAAGAATTCGTTCTTCCTTTGATTTCATGAAGAGTTCCGGGAGTTCTTGTACTTCTTTTAATAACGACATAGTTGTTATTGTGTATGTTTGAATGCTGTATCCTACTGGGCGGATGAGATGGTCTAGTTTTTTCCATGGCTCTAGTTCAAAATGTACATACTCATCGTTTTGTTGCATTTGAATGTGTTTAATTTTGGCTACGTACTGGATTCCACCTTTTTCGCCGTGCCATTTTTTCGGTGCATATAATGCTATGTACTTCGCTTCTTGCCATCCTGGTTTTAGCTGTGTGACCGGTAACTGATATAAGCCATTCTTTCTATATGTTTCATAGTCAGCTTCAGTTTTCACGCTGCCCACTAATACTTTTTCTTCTAGTGAAGAGTGCCATTCTTCTTTTGTTCCTCTTGGGAGGATACCTTCTCTTATAATTTCTTCTGGGCTTTTTTCAATGAGATGATCTAGAAACTGTTCAACTAGCCTTGTTGCGTTCGGTAGGAACGGAAAGCCACCGATATTTACTTTTTCGATACTTTTATAAAATGGATGATTCTCATACGCTTCCTCTTGGTTCCACGGGAATAATACGTATGCTCCGTAAGCTGTTCGTTCAAATGGTCCTTCTTGTTCTACTACTAGTGCATCTCTGTAGCGGTGCATTGTATTAATGTCTTCTTCCATTGGACCAGGGGCGCCATACTTCCTTTTATAATGAGAACTTTCAGCAAAATCAATTCGATACTTTGCATCAAAAATATATTGGTATTGATAACTCTTTCCCTTTTTCTCAATAGCGAGCATCGTATCTGGTTTTTGTGTAACTGTTGGCAGTCTACCGTTTCTTTTCTGGAAATACAGTTCTATTACTTCATCAGTGACTGGATGCTTGAACGTTCTTTTGGCGGTTTTACTTTCATCTAACGTTACGTACAAACCTTCTTGTTTAACTTGAATAACATCTTGATGGAGCGGTATATATTTTTTAGATAGAATTTGTCCAAGTTTTAAATACGTCCAGTATTCGTATAACCTTGCGACATCTTTTACCGACATTTTGAAAATTTGTCCTCGTAATGTTAAACCACGCGATAGCATTAAGTAGATTTGATACGCATCTCTATATCCTGCTGCCATTTGAATAACAAGTGAAAAAACTGATCGATCTAATTTTCCGATTCCTCTCCAAAATGGATCGTTCAATTCATTTTTCATTCGATACTTCATATTTTTTACACGTTCCAGCAAATCTTCATCAGTTTCACCACGTGTATATCTAGACTTTTTCTCTAGCGCCTTAAGTAAATCATCGATTTTATGTATAACTCTTTGAATCATCCATTTAACAAATCGATTTTCTAACGTATCATAAGACACTTCCTTATAAGCTGTAATACCTTTAGTCGGTATACTGTTTTCTCCTTGCAACAAGTGTGGTCGCTTTCGTAAATAGTTCATTCCGACAGAATCCAATTTACGAATTTTTTCTCCTCGTACAAGTTGATGCCTAGTCATGAGCGTATGATGCGGTTGTCTTTTAATATGAGAGATCGACTTCATAAATCGCTCAAAGGAATCATTTAAAATACGGTAGAATTCACTCTTCGATGGATTTGTAGCGTAAATTGCAGACGCTCCTAAGTAAGTTCTCTTTAGTAAATGAAACGCTAAATTATAAATTTCATCATTTACTTCATCTAATAAGGCTCTGTAATCATCCTTATAATCAAGTTTTGCCGGGAAAACTTCAAAGCTAACAGTTAATAAAGGATTTTGCTCGTCTTTAATTTCAAATGTTGTATTTCCTACTTCATTTGGAAACGAAAGATTCCCCATTAACACATGAAGTGACCCCATTTGAATAGAACTAACTTGCTTTCGAAAACCCGGATGTTCATGATAAAAAGAGAGCTGTTGATTCTTTTTCGGAACAACAACAAGCTGATAACTTCTATTCTCAAAAAAGATTGGCGGATGTTCGTTCCATTCATCTAGCCTCTGCAATCTCGCATCAAATACAGAAACGGATTCCGTCTTCCCATCTACATGAAAATACATCATTTCATCTGCGTTCATAGTGTGATACTCTTTCAAGCTCTCGTATTTTTCATGATAAGGATTTCCTTTAATCGTCAATGATAGCTCCTCTGTTTCAATCTTAACTAGCTCTATCTCATTATTAGATCCAGAAAGAGGTGAAACCATCATATTCGAACCTCCTTAACATATGAGACAGCTTGTTAGCTGAACGAGGATACTTCGCATAGGAAGCGTCATTATTGCCACTATCGTCTTCTTCATTTGCACATAATACATACAACTGTTTTAATACCTCTTCTGTTCTGCCATCACTCCCTGCAAGACGCGGTAAAATCTTTTGATATATTTGATAATCAAGCGCTTCATCGAATGATAATAACTTTCCTTTTTCGTTGTATGCCATATAGAAACAAATTTCATCTCGTATACGATATCCAACTTGAGCGCCAACTGATTCAAGTGTTTTATTTATTTCTATTAAAATGGTCGATATATTTCTCACAAGATCTTCGTTTTCTTTAAAGCATTCTTTTAAATGCAGATACTTAGTTGCTAAAGAGCTATTAGAAACAATTTCAGCTTCCTTCTCTTCTACATCCATTAAGAAATTAAAATAATCTAAGTTAACGGTATTAAACTCAATTGTATTCGCACGATCTAATACTTTTTTACTTAACGGATGTGTCGTTTCATCCATATTTACAGTTCCGATAATATATACATTTGATGGAATCGTAATATGCTTATTCGTAATTGATTCTGGAAGCACTGGTGACGTAACAATTTTCCCATCTTTCCATTTACGACTTTCAATTACGCTTAAAAAGTCACTAAAGTAGTATTCCACTCGAGCTAAGTTCATCTCGTCCAACACTACAAAATACGGCCTATTTGGATTTGCATCTGCAGCTTCAAGCACCTTAATTAACGGTCTTTCTTGAAACTCCCCTTGAAGGTTCACATACCCAAGCAAATCAGAACTATCACTCCAATCAGGTCGAACCGGAATAAGCGTAAATTGTCCATTCTCTTACGTTGCTCCTAAGCTCTCCGCAAACCACTGAACAATTTTCGTTTTCCCTGTACCTGAAATACCTGATAAAATCACAAACGGCTTCGTCTTTAATGAAAGGAAGAAATTAATAAGATCCTTTTTCTCATAAAAGAAACCTTTACTTTGAATATAAGAAGACACATGATCGATAATGGATTGTTGATCTAAATACACTTCTTTCCTCTCATAAATCATTTCATATTTCGTCCCTTCCTCTTTGTAAGCAATAAATCCCTCATAATAACGAAACATTTCTTCTAGATCTTCTACTAACTCTTTTTCACTTGGCATTTTATTAGCATCATACGCAATATAAGCCGCTGTTGAATTCGCATATCCTTTCGCTTTTGGACTTGTCCCTAGGAAAATTTCATCATCTTTTTTCACCTTTTGGGACATATGTATTTGCTCACGAATCTCTTCTTTAATTTTTTGCATCTCTTCTTTAGACGTTTCCGTCACACCTTGCGCCAACGTTAAATATAATCGCTCCATATCTTCACTAAATAAATAAACGATATAATATCCTCGCTGCGTAGATGTCGTAATATCTTTATTCATAATTGCCAGCCATGGAACAGCAGCCCAATTTCCTTGTCCAATTGATCCTGTGACAACATACTGATTATGATCAATAAATGGTAACCTCGTTATTTCCGTTGTCATCTCATGCCTAACAACCGATCCCATTTTATGACCCGCAAATCTTTCTGTTCTTGCCTGTAAATACTCATTCATAACCGTTAAAAACTTTTCACGTAAATTACTGTTCATACTACCGCCCTTTTCCCCATCATCTTTTACATATTGTTCAACAGGAATCCATTCATCATTAATTAGTCCTACTTGCTCAAGCCAATCTAGTAAATTATTCGTACGCCGCCTCGCTACCGATTCAACCATCAAATTATCTCCTAATGAATTTCGAACAATCGTCATTCCTAACTCCACTAATGCTTCTTTCTTGTCATCTTTTGAACAGTTATTTAAAACTCCAAGAACAAATAAAGCATATCGGAAATATTCCTGTTTTAAAACTAACTGGGCAATGAAAGCATTCTTATCCTTCGATTGAACATATTCGCTTAATAGAAGCTTATTCATTTCATGGGATTCATTCAAAAAGCCCAGTAACCTTAAATCTTGACGCGCACGAGACTTCCTACTATATAAATTTTCATCCGTTTGTTCACGTAACTTAATCGGATTATATGTATCATTCATTACCTCTTCTAAAAAGAGCATAACTTTATCATATTTTTCACTCGGTAGATTATCAGTTTGGAATTCTTTAAATATAATAGCTCGCGATCCAGTCACATTCACAAATGGAAACTGAGAAAAAAAAGCTACCAAGAAAGCATTACATTCTCCCGCTTTCCCAAAATCCTCATGCTTTACCTTACGAACATCAATAAGTTTTTCCCAAGCATTCTTAAGAATTTCAAAACTCACTTTAAAATAAGATATTGCTGTCTCGCCCTTTTCATATTGCTCAAGTGAAAGTTTAGTTTCAACGTATAATCCTTCATCATCCTTGTTTATAACCAAATAAGGTTTATTACCTTTTATATCTTCAACCTGCTTCGTTGATTTAGCCAATTCAATTATGAGTTGCTCTAACATTTTCATCCCCACCGCTACAATAAATTACAATTACTACTATTTTACCAAACTATGTACAAAAGAAAAATCATACGCCATACCGTATGATTTAATAATTTCTATTATTCCCCACTAGCTCCCCATACTCCTGACTACTCTCCTCAAGAAACACCCTACTCTCCCCACTCCCCTTATAAAAACTCTCCCAACCTCTCTCCCTCAAAATCCCCTTCCAACTATCACTCTCCACCATCTTCTTAATAACACCATCCCAATAAGCCACCTCTTCTTCAGTCATATCTTTCGGCCCCATAATCCCTTTCCAGTGTTGGAAGATGACTTCGATCCCTTGTTCTTTCCACGTCGGGATTTCTGGTAATCTGTCTAGCCGTTTTTCTGAGGATACGGCTAGTATTTTTATTTTGCCGGCTTTGTATTGTTTTTCGGCTTCGGATAGGGTCATGGTTGCGGCGCCTATTTTTTTGTTCGTTAGGGCGTTTATGATTTTTTCTTTGTTTTCGTAGACGAAGAATTCTAGTTCGGCAGGGTTGATGCCGAATGCTTTGCTTACTTGTACGAAGGATAGGTGATCGTCGTTTCCTAGGCCTGGGGCAACGCCGATTTTGAAGTTTTTCTTGTCTTGTTTTAATTGTTCCATTAGTTGTTTTGCGTTTTCTATGTTTGATTCTTTTGATACGACAACGACTTCCCAGTCCGATGCTAATGTTGCGAGTGGGGTGAAGTCTTTATATGTTAGTTTACTGTGGCCTAGTAGGTTGTTCGTTATGAGTAAGCTTGAGTTAATCGCAAGTACGTGACCGCCTTTTTGTTTCGTATATTTCCATCCGACGTCACCGCTGCCACCTACTTTGTTTGTGACAGTGATTGGTTTTGTGAAGATTTTTTCTTCTGTCAGCGTTTTTTGCATCGCTCGTGCTGTTAAGTCCCATCCAGCTCCTTGAACGTTCGGTGCAACGATTTCTACTTTGTCTATGTTTACTGTATTCGTTTGAGATTTTTCTGAAGAACAACCAGCTATTACTCCTGTTATGATCCATATACATAGTAATAATCGTTTTTTCATAACCCTCGTCCTATTCGATACTTTCGTTCTGGCCGTCCGATAATACCGTATGTGTACTCTACTGTGCACTCATTTGTCGCTACTAAGTATTCTAAATATCTTCTTGCGGTTGTTCTGGAGGCCCCCATTTGTTCTCCCATTTCTTCTATTGTAATTCCCTCTTCGAATCCTTTTATAATCCCTTTCACTTTTTGCAGTGTTAACGGATCCACACCTGTCGGTAAGTTTTTTATGTCTTGTGTTTGCGAAGTACCGAAGAAGTTATCGATTAGTGCTTGATTTACTTCATTGTTACTATGTAATAATTGCTTCTTTCTTTTATAGTCTTCAATGGTGCAAACAAATTTATCTAACGTGACCGGTTTTATAAGGTAGTTGCTTACACCATTTCGAATTGCTTTTTCTAACATATGGTTTTCATTCGCCGCTGTAACCATAATGACGTCAACGTTTGGAAAGTCAGCATGGATTTTCGGCAATAAGTCTGTACCAATTCCATCTGGTAAATAATTATCTAATAGAAGTAAATCGATTTCTTCCTTTTGTAGTAGTTCCATCGTTTCTTTTGCGTTCAATGCTTTTCCGATCACTTTTACGTCCTTTATTTTTGATAAAAACTCCTCTTGAATTTGCGCTACGCGGAAATCATCTTCTGCAATTGCAACCTTCAACATATGCCCATCCCCCTGTTTGTCATGTACTTTCTCTCAATGTTTTTGGAAGGTAAATTGTAAAAATAGCTCCCCCATTTTTCTCGTTTTGAATTTCAATTGTTCCTTCTAGTAGATCTACCATTTCTTTCACGTTTGCTAGCCCGTAACCACGATCATTTCCTTTCGTTGAAAATCCTTTTTGAAAAATAGTTGCGATTTTTTCTGTCGGTACTCCCGCTCCACTATCTATCACTTCAAACACAATATCGTATCCAATATCCGTAACAAAGAAGGAAACACTCTTTCCCTCTCGTTCACTCACCGCATCAAATGCATTGTCGATTATGTTTCCAAGGATCGTAATAAGGTGCGAAACTTTTATATGGTCTGGTAATGGATGAAGCGTACTATCTCCTTCAATATGAAAATCGATTTTCTTCTCAGACGCCGTTCCGATTTTCCCTAATAAAATAGCTTGTACTTTCGCATCGTGAATTTGATGAAATAAAATATGGTTTTGGCTTTGATGAATATTAGATTCTTGCTGGATAAATTCAATCGCTTCTTTGTAATGTCCTAACTGAAGTAATCCTGATAAGACAAAAAGCTTATTTGTAAATTCATGTGTTTGAGCGCGTAAGTCCTCTGAATACTTTCTTACCTCAGATATTGTGTTAACAAGGTTTTGCAATTCTGTTTTATCTCTAAAACTACATACAACGCCTACTGTATTGTTATTTTCGAGTATTGGTGTCATGTTTAAAATAAACACTTTATCTTGAAACCCGATTTCTTGATCGTTTTCTAGCACTCTCTCCATATTAAATTCCGGTAAAACTTTTGAAATGTGCTGCTGCATATAGTCATCACTTACATACAGCATTTCTTCTGCCGACGTATTCATCATCGTAATAAAACCGTTTTGATCAATAGCGATAATCCCTTCTTTTATGGATAGTAGTATCGCACTTCGTTCCCGGTATAACGCTGCAATTTCATTCGGTTCTAAACCGAGTGTATCTTTACGAATACTACGCGCTAACAGAATACCGCCAACAATTCCAACTAGTAACACCGCTAAGGAAAAGAGGATAATTTCTTTCGTTCTACTCAATATGTTAGATTCAATACCTTTTATTAAAAACTCTACTGTCACAACGCCTACTACTTGATCGTAGTCTCCGTTATGAACAATAATAGGTGCTTTCGCCATTAAGGCCGGGCCACTTGCACCATTTCCTTCGAGTGTATAATAGCCACCAAAAGTAAGTGCTTCATAGTTATATAAATTGTTACTCTTTGTTCCAATCAACTCAGAATTAGAATGTGAATACATAACCCCATAACGATCTTCCACAATTACATAATCTGCACCAGCTTGCTCGCGAACTTGTTCCGCAATGGATTGAATAGTACTTTTATGCTCGTTGTATTGAAAAGCATCTTTTATAGCTGGCATAAAAGACAAAGATTTAGCCGTTTGCAGTGCTAGCTGCTCTACTTGGCGCTTCGTATCAACGGACTGAATGTAAACAAATATTCCCGCTAATAGAAGAACGACAAATAAAATTAACGTAATTATTAAGCTTACTATTTTCGTTTGTAATGACACTTTACGTGATTTCTTCATACTCCATATCCTTTGATAAAATATTCAAAACTATCAATCTCCTTTTTCTATTATTATGACAAAACTAATAATGAAGCAACTATTAAAACTCTCCATGTACATAAAGTACAAAAAGAATAAAATTGTCATAATATTGAGATTTTAATTAAAGAACAGTACAATTCAACTACATTGAACACGCTTTCATATATACCTTTTATTTATAAGCAAGAGGAGGAATTATTATGGCTCAAGTAAAATCAAGCCGAGTCGCCGGCAATATCTTCAAAGGTTCCGTCGGCAATTTAATTGAATGGTACGACTGGTACGTTTACTCTGCTTTCGCTGTTTACTTCTCAGCAGAGTTCTTTCCTAAAGGAGATCCAACGAGTCAGTTACTGAACACAGCAGCTATTTTCGCAGTCGGATTTTTAATGCGCCCTATCGGAAGTTTATTAATGGGACGCTATGCAGATCGGCACGGTCGCCGGGCAGCATTAACGCTTTCCATTACAGTTATGGCCGGTGGTTCTTTAATTATCGCCTGTACACCTAGTTACGAAAGCATCGGTATTATGGCGCCAATTATTTTAGTTCTTGCTCGTTTACTTCAAGGATTATCACTTGGCGGAGAGTATGGAACTTCCGCAACATATTTATCTGAGATGGCTAGTAGTGGACGCCGTGGTTTTTATTCAAGTTTTCAATATGTAACGCTCGTTGCTGGACAGATGGTTGCGTTAGGTGTTCAAATTGTTCTTCAGCAATTACTAAGCGAACCAGATATGAAAGCTTGGGGATGGCGTATTCCATTCATTATTGGAGCAATGGGAGCAGTAGCTGTATTATGGCTTCGACGTACAATGGATGAATCAGAGCAGTTCTCAAAAATGGAATCTAAAAACCGCGAAAACGCAGGAACCGTTCGCGCTCTTATGAAACACCCGAAAGCAGTATTAACAGTAGTCGGCCTAACACTAGGAGGCACTGTTGCATTCTATACGTACACAACATATTTACAAAAGTTCATGGTAAACACAGTCGGTCTCCCGAAAGAAGTTGTAAGCTGGATTAACTTTGTCGCACTACTTATATTCGTTGTACTTCAACCGATTGCAGGGCTATTATCCGATAAAATTGGACGCCGCCCACTATTAATGGCTTTCGGTATTCTCGGAACGTTACTAACAGCACCGATCTTCTTCTTTATGGAAAAAACGACAGAGCCAATGGTAGCATTTTTACTCATGATGGTCGGCCTCATTATCGTTACTGGTTACACTTCCATTAACGCAATTGTAAAAGCAGAACTCTTCCCAACTGAAATTCGTGCACTAGGCGTAGGTTTACCGTATGCACTAACTGTTGCGATATTTGGCGGAACAGCCGAGTTCATCGCATTATGGCTAAAAAGTATCGGAATGGAATCACTATTCTATTTCTACGTAGCTGGATGTATCGCAATAAGCTTTATTACGTATTGGCGTATGGATGAGTCATCGAAAACTTCGCAGATTGAGGCGGAGCTTAATGGTGGAGATAAACTAGCTAATAATAAGTCTAGTTAAAATTGTGTATTCTACGGTCTTCGTTTATCTGAAAAATCATAATTCATTAATATGCAATTCAAAAACCTCTACTTATATGTAGAGGTTTTTGTATGACGAAAAAACACGTAGTTCCATTGTTATTTTACAAACCCCAAATTCTTCCTCATCTTAAAGTGGAACAAATTTATTACTTAGAGTGTCTAATAAGTGTATTTCTAACATTAGTTGTCCAGATTAGATACAACATATCCCGTTTGACATCTATTTTTATGTATTACAAAAAAAAAGAAAGGACTTATTATCCCAAAAAGTGAAAAATATGCATCGTAATACTACTGTTAAGTATTACAAGTTTAATACTTTCACAGGTGAACCATTACAAGTGAAAACAAAAAAGAAATAACCCAAACCGTGACTTATCAATCATATAAAGTGAAACTTTAATCAGCCCTCACCAATCGGGCTTTTACGGGATAAACGTTTTGGATGTCCTTTAACCTGTGAAATTTTAGCTACAGTAGTATTGTTACCCTATGCCATCTTTAATTGCATTGGTATTTAGAATACCTAGACAAAATCCATATATTCTTGAAAGAGGTTGAAAATTTATGTTCGTTTTAAACAAGTTCTTTAACATTTTACATTACAAAAAGATTGTGCCTGTAGTATTACTTTCATGTGTATCACTTATAGGCTGTTCCAATAGTAACACTCAATCTGAACCACCTAAACAAACGAATCAAGCTAATCAAATTAAACAAGAAAATACAGGTAATCAATCTTTCGCTAAACTTGAAAAAGAATATGATGCTAAGCTTGGTATTTATGCACTGGACACAGGTACGAATCAAACTGTTGCTTATCATTCAGATGATCGTTTTGCATTTGCATCTACATCTAAATCATTAGCTGTGGGCGCTCTTTTACGTAAGAACTCATTAGAAGCTCTTGATCAAAGGATTACGTATACTCATGAAGATCTTTCTAATTATAATCCAATTACTGAAAAGCATGTTGATACGGGAATGACGTTAAAAGAACTTGCAGATGCTTCTGTTCGATATAGTGACAGCACAGCACATAATTTGATTCTTAAACAGTTAGGAGGTCCCTCTGAATTTGAAAAAATCTTGAGAGAAATGGGAGATACTGTTACTACTTCAGAACGATTTGAACCTGAATTAAATGAAGTGCATCCAGGAGAAACACATGATACCAGTACACCAGAAGCAATAGCTAAGACGCTTCAATCATTTACATTAGGGACTGCACTTCCAACAGAAAAACGTGAACTATTAGTAGATTGGATGAAGAGAAATACAACTGGAGATAAATTGATTCGTGCGGGCGTACCAAAAGGCTGGGAAGTAGCTGATAAAACAGGCGCGGGATCTTACGGAACAAGAAATGACATCGCAATTATTTGGCCACCAAATAAAAAGCCGATTGTTCTTGCTATACTTTCTAATCATGATAAAGAAGATGCTAAATACGATGATAAACTTATTGCAGACGCAACCAAAGTCGTGTTAAATACCTTAAAAGCTACGGAATAAATGATAATAGGTTAAAAGTTTTCTATTTTAGGCGGGTGTTTTCATCAAATAAAAATTTGATAGTGTCCCTAAAACATCTGGACTTTAATAGCCAACTAAAAAATGCAAACAAAAAGACCTTTAATCAGTCGTTTTGTTTGCATTCCCTTTTTCTAAAACCACAGAAAAGATAAGTACTATAGTTAACACCATAATAAACCTTACTTCACTTCCATCACTTACAAAAAATGAATACAAAGTATAAATTAAAATTAATATCCCATAAATAACTTTGTGCAATGAACTCCCCCCTTTTTGCCGTATATATTTTAGTGTAAAAATTTAATTCAAGCCCTATATCAAAATGAAAATAAAAAGCACCTGTGATATACACAAAGTGCTTTTCTCTTGTCAATTTATCTATTTTCACTATATTTATCTATTTTCTTTTTATAACTCAAAGTTCTTCGAATCGTACTTTTCTAGAATATGCTTATCTGTCTGTACATCTTCAACATTTGCTCCACCTGCTAATAATCTCCTGTACTTAAAAGAGTGCCCTGTTAATACTGTTGTAATCATTTTGTATTGCCCTCCTTTTGTTTGATTACTTGTATCATAAAACAAGTATCTGAAGTTGATATGTAGTCTATCTAGAGTGTATGTAAATTTAAAAAATCTCTAATAAAATGCTTATGTTGTAACGTTACCACCAAAACTAGTGCTTCAAACACCATGATTTGAAGAGATAGTCCCTCATGTTCTAGCCTCAATTCCTCCTACAGTTCTATATTCAGTAAAACTAGTTAATCCCTATAATATAAAAAGAGCACCACTTTTTGGATGCTCTTCGTCATAACTATATATTATTTAATTTCCTTCTTTTGTTGGTACCATTTTTCCTTCTTGAGAGTCTGTGCCCTCTGTTCTTTCAACAGTTTTTGCATGTTCTGGTTTTTCAGGGGCTCCCATTTCAAATCCAGATTGAGAATCTGTACCTTCTTTTGTTGGTACCATTTTTCCTTCTTGAGAGTCTGTACCCTCTGTTCTTTCAACAGTTTTTGCATGCTCTGGTTTTTCAGGGGCTCCCATTTCAAATCCAGATTGAGAATCTGCACCTTCTTTTGCTGGTACCATTTTTCCTTCCTGAGAACCTGTACCTTCTGTTCTTTCAACAGTTTTTACATCTCCTTTAGGAGTTGCTGGCACTGCATCTTTAGGTAAATCAAAGTTTTGTGAGAAAGACGTTGTTCCATCTGCACTTTGTGTAATTACTTGATTTGAACTATCTTCATTTGACTTTAAATTGTCCATTTTCGCATCATCTGCACCTACTGCACCTCCCGCTACCAATCCTGTACTTAAAAGTGCTCCTGCTAATAATGTTTTAATCATTTTTCATTACCTCCTGTTTATTTGTAATATTCATCAAAAAAGTATCTAGAGTTAATGTTTTAGTCATTATCTTTATCTACTTGCTTTTTGATTACATTTAGCATAAGACAAGAATCTATAGTTGATATGGACTGTATCTGGAGATTATGTAAAGAAAAATAGATGATCAATTGTATATCCTAATGGATGCTTAGACAAGATTGAAACTTTATATGAGTTTGAACAATTGAGTTCCCCTTTGTTTTTGGGTGTGAGGTTTTTAACTGGAGTGAAGTGAGGGACTAACCTTTTCTAATATGAAAGCAAACTTTTTATTATTACATTCAAAACACTGTAAATAAAGATGTTAAAAATCCGTGAACAAAAAACCACATCTCATTGATGTCCACCCCCCTCAGAAGTATGGAAGGGAATTAAATATAATCCTTCCTTGTCTTTATGCATTAAGATAGAAAAATTATAAATATAGACTTAAATATTTTTTTGAAAGGATATTGTTTAACAAACATAAAAAAGAGCTAAGGCTGTATGAGAACCTTAGCTCTTTTTTATGTTTATTGTTTATTATATAAATTATTTAACGCTACAAGCCATACCAGCTATCATATTACCAACTGAAATACCACCAGGTCCCCCGGGTGCTCTCCCTCTAAAACAAATGACAAGCCACCTCATGCCCCTTCGCAATTTCCACCATCTTCGGTACTTCCTGTGCGCATTTTTCGGTCGCAAATTTGCAGCGCGTTCTGAATTTGCAGCCGGATGGTGAGTTGAGTGGGCTTGGTACTTCACCTTGCAGAATGATCCGTTCTTTGCCTGTGTTTGTTGGATCTGGTTCTGGCATGGATGAGAGTAGTGCTTGTGTGTATGGATGTGCCGGTTTTGTGTATAGGTCTTCGCTGTCGGCAATTTCTACTATGTTTCCTAAGTACATGACTCCGATTCTATCTGATATGTGTCTTACCATGGATAGGTCATGTGCGATGAATAAGTATGTGACGCCTGTTTCTTCTTGGATATCCTGCAGCATGTTTACGACTTGTGCTTGGACTGAGACATCTAGTGCTGAGATTGGTTCGTCACATAGGATGAAGTCCGGTTTTACAGATAGTGCGCGTGCGATGCTAATGCGCTGTCTTTGGCCTCCGCTAAATTCGTGCGGGTAGCGATATAGGTGTTCTTCTTTTAGTCCTACTTTTTTGAGCAGGTCTAGAATGATTTCTTTTCTTTCTTCGGCTGTGTAAGAGCCATGAATGTTCATCGGTTCGCTAATAATTTGGAATACGTTCATTGTCGGGTTTAATGATGCGTATGGGTCTTGGAAAATGATTTGCATTCGATTTCTGTATTCTTTTAGTTCACTTTCTTTTAGATCCGCGATATCTTTTCCATCAAATAAAATGTTACCTGACGTTACATCGTGTAAGCGAATGATACTTCTTCCTGTCGTTGATTTTCCGCAGCCGGATTCTCCCACTAGCCCGAATGTTTCACCCTTTTTTATTGTGAAGCTAAGGTCATCGACTGCTTTTAATTGCTCTGTTTTTCTGCCGAATAGTCCTTTTTTAATAGGAAAATACTTTTTTAAGTTCCGAACTTCAATTAAGTTTTCTTCATGCATGTGAATCACCTACCGCCCTATCGTTTAGCCAGCACATAGAGCGTCTTCCGTTTCCGATTTCAAAATATGGCGGACGTTCTTTTTCACAAATCTCCATTTTATGTGGGCAACGCTCTGCGAATGGGCATCCTTTCGGCGGGTGTAGTAAGTTTGGCGTTACACCTTGAATTGGCGCTAGTCTTTCTTTTACGCCGTTCGATATTTTCGGCAGAGAGTTTAATAGCCCTTTCGTATATGGATGATTCGGTGATTGGAAAATATCAAGTACATGTCCTTCTTCCATAATAAGCCCGCCGTACATAACGATGACGCGTGTACAATTTTGCGCAACAATTCCAAGATCATGTGTAATAAGAAGTAATGACATATTCGTTTCGTTTTTTAAGTTTTTCATTAAATCTAGTATTTGCGCTTGTATCGTTACATCAAGCGCTGTCGTCGGTTCGTCCGCAATGAGAAGGTCCGGATTACAAGACATCGCCATCGCAATCATAACCCGTTGTTTCATACCACCACTTAGTTCATGTGGATATTGTTTTACCCTTTCTTCCGGTGAAGAAAGACCAACTTGTTTTAACAAGCTGACCGCGATATTTTGTGCTTCTTTCTTTTTCACTTTTTGATGCCGAATAATTACTTCCGTCATTTGCTTTCCAATTTTCACAACTGGGTTTAATGCCGACATTGGATCTTGAGAGATAAGTGAAATTTGATTTCCTCTAATAGAGCGTAATTCTTTCTCCGATTTAGAAAGCACGTTTTCATTTTGAAAAAGAATCTCTCCTTCTTTCACTTTCCCTGGCGACGTAACAAGAGCCATAACGGATTTCGCCATAACGCTCTTTCCGCTCCCCGATTCGCCAACAATCCCGACGACTTCACCCTTTTTCAAACTAAATGAAACGCCGCGAACCGCTTCTACTTCGCCGTCTTCTATGAAAAAAGAAGTCTTTAAGTTTTTTACTTCTAATAGTTTTTCAGACACGCTTTTCACTCCCCCTCACTTAAAGCATTAGTTCTCATGATGAGCCCCTTTTGGTGCGAAAGCTTTTTTCAACGCTTCACCGATTACGTTAAAACTTAGTACTGTTAATAAAATAAGGAACCCTGGGAAGAGTGTTAAATACCAAGCTTCACCTATATACCCTTGCGCATTATTTAGCATGCTGCCCCAAGAAGAATCTGGTTCTCTAATACCTAAACCTAAGAAGCTAAGTGATGATTCCATTAAAATCGATGTCGCAATTGTTAATGTCGCTGCGATTATAATGGTTGATAAAATGTTAGGAATGATGTGTCTTACAATAATCATCAATGATTTTTGTCCAGATACTTTTGCATATAAAACGTACTCACGCTCTTTTACAGATAACGTTTCTGCCCTTACGATACGCGCGGTGTCCATCCACGTTAATAATCCGATAATAAGAACAAGCGTTGTAATTCCTGGTTTTAAATACGCATTTAATAACAGCATTAAAAAGAATGATGGAATTGACATTAAAACTTCAACAATTCGCATTAAGAAGTTGTCTAACTTTCCACCAAAATATCCACTTATTGTTCCTACTGCGGTCCCTATTGTAATGGAAACAACCATCGCTAGAAAACCAACCGCAAGGGAAACTCTTCCGCCATATAACGCTCTCGTTAAATAATCCCTTCCGTAATCATCTGTGCCGAACGGATGACTCATACTCGGTTCTTGTAAACGATCTGGAATCGACATTTTACTAGGATCGTACGGTGATACGAATGCGAAAAGAGACGCGATTGTTAAAACACCCAGTATAATAACTCCCATTACTACAAACTTATTTTTCGTAAAACTATTTTTTATCGTTTGAAATCTCCTATTGTTCATTCCATCACCCCCTCATTCGAATGCGCGGATCTACTACGCCATATAAAATATCAGCAATTAAATTACCGAGAATTAACATGAACGATGATAATAATGTGATTGCCATAATAATTGGATAATCAAATCTAAAAATAGCATTTACCCCGAGTGAACCAAGTCCCGGCCATGAGAATACTGTTTCCGTAATGAACGCTCCGCCTACTAAACTTGGAATGGATAATCCGAAAATTGTAATGATCGGTATTAATACGTTTCGAAGTACGTGATTAAATAAAACTGTTTTCTGTGAAGCACCGTACGCATATTGAATTTGTACGTAATCTTCCTCTAATTGCTGAATTGTACTTGAGCGAATATATCTCATATAAACAGAGATGTTTTGGAACGCTAGCACCATGCAAGGTAAAATGCCGTGCTGGACAATATCCCAGAAGGAATCTTGACCGACTGTGCGCATACCCATACTCGGAAGAAGGTTCAACTTTAAAGAGAATAAGTAGATTAATAGTAACGCGAACCAAAAGACTGGCATTGAGATTCCCACATAGGAGATAAAATTCACGATGCGATCAAAGATAGAATTCTTTTTCACACCTGTAAATAGTCCAAGTGGTATTGCGATTACAAATGAGACGAGTAAAGATGATCCCATTAACCCAATTGTTGCGGGTAATCTTTCTGTAATAATTTCTAAAACAGGACGATGGTTTTGAAGTGAGTATCCAAAATTCCCTGTTAAAATATTTTTTAACCATAAAAAATATTGCACGTAAATCGGCTGATCTAGTCCTAAACTTTTGCGAATACGTTCAACGTCAATCGGACTCATATTCGGCGTTACAAAGTTTCGAACGGGATCGCCCGGCGCTAGTTTTATTAATAGAAAAGAAATAATAGAAATAACAAATAAAAGCGGAATCGCATTTAAAAGCCTCTTTGCAATTACTTTATACACAAACTTCCCCCCTCAAGATAAAGTGAAACTTTAATCAGTTGGGGTTGTTCATCCCCCACTGATTATTAGCCCGTTAAAGCGGGATAAAGAAGCTGATTTCCACCAGCTTCTTCATAGTTTCTTATTTCACTTCATAAATCTTCGATAGATCTTCAAACATTGTAACTGGAATTGCTTTTGCTTCTTTTAATCCATCAAACTTTTTATCTACTGCAATAACTGCTTTCGGATATGCGATTGGAAGATAAGGTAAGTCTTCTCTCGCTGTATCTTGGATTTTATGGTATAGCTCTGCGCGTTTCGTTTTATCTGTTTCAACTGCAGCTTCTTCCCATAACTTATCGAAGTCAGCATTTTTATAACGTGCATAATTGTATTCCGCATTGCTTAAGAATAAGCTCTTATATGAATCTGGCTCTGGTCCCATTATGTAACCACCAAATGTAATGTCATATTCTTTATTCTCTTTATCCAAGCCTTTTTCACTTGCTGCACTAGCATCTAATGCATTTAGTTCAACTTGTAAGCCAACTTCTTGTAATTTTTGCTGTGTATAAAGTGCTAGACTTTCCATAATTTTATTATTCGTTACATACATAACGCGTATTTTTTCTTTATCTTTTACACCAGCTTTTGCTAATAAATCTTTCGCTTCTTTTTGATCATACTTATACTCTTTAATATCTTTCGCATAATACATAGCGTCTGGCGTTAAGATTGAATTTGCCGGTTCTGCAAATTGACTAGAAACGAACGCTGAGTTAATCATTTCTTTCTTATCTAATGCATGCGCAATTGCTTGGCGCACTTCTTTTTTCTTCATAAGGTCTGTATTAAAGTTATAAGCTAAGTAGAATAATCTACCTTCAGGGAATGTCACCATTGAGAAGTTCCCCGTGCTATCTAATTTCTTAAAGTCTTGCGGTTCGATCATCTTCATATTGATTTGACCATTTTGTAATGAAACGTTTGCCGTATTACGGTCTTTTACAACGCGGTACACGACAGAATCTAATTTCGCTTTACCAGCAAAATAATCATCAAATCGCTCTAGCGCAACATATTCATCTGATTTAAACTCTTTTAATTTAAATGGACCTGATCCTACAGGTTGTAGGTTTTTCTTACTCTTCACTAAATCCGCTTCACCTTCAAATACATGTTTCGGAATTGGGAAGAAATCGTTCATAACCCCTTCGAAAGATGCACTTACTTGTGGTAATACAAATTGAGTCGTTAGCTCATCCACTTTTTTCACCTCAAGCGGCTTTCCTTTAAAAATAAAGTTTTCACGGCTTGAACTATTTTGCTTCTCATCTAGAATAGATTTGAATGTAAATACAATATCATCTGATGTAATTTTCTTACCATCATGCCATTTCAAATTATCCTTTAGTTTTAAAGTCCATGTTAATTGATCCTCTGAAGGCGTAAAGCTCTCAGCAAGAACAAACTTTTTCTTACCGTCTTCCATATGATACAGCGGTGCATATAAAGCTTGCTGTATCGTTAATGACACTCGATCATTCGCATAAAGCGGGTTCATCGTATCTGGATTATCACTAACACCAACTGTTAACGTTCCTCCATCTTTCGGAGTCCCTGATTTACTAGTTCCTGCTTGCTTCGAAGAATCTTTCTCCCCTGAGCAAGCCGCTAATGCAATAAGTAATAGTAGGACAAATGGTAATGCAAACAACTTCTTCTTCATATTTCGACCCCTCTCGACTTTTTACACCTATAAGAAAACTCGGAATTAATACCGAGTTTTCTTATAGGTTTTAAATTACCACTACCCGTATGTATTGTCAAACTTTTTCGCAAAGATAGACAGTTTGAAATCTATTAATGAATTCTTGCGATAAAGTGAAACTTTAATCAGTGGGGGTTTGTCCATCCCCCACTGATTATTAGCCTTCACCAATCGGGCTTTTACGGGCAGTTGATCTCCCACCTAACTCCTCCGCATTCGCCGAATTTTGAGGTGGGAGTCTTACTGCCCGTTAATGCGGGATAAAATATATTTATGCGGATGATAAAATAAAAAGACCACGAATAGATGGCCTCGTAAAATGCGTTGAAAAACTAGCAGCCTATAGGAAATTCCTCTGAAATGGTTGTTATATATAATTGAAAATGTAGAATGAGATTAAAGATAAAAAAACATTTTTAGGAGGTTATCATGACATTTGATGAATTGAAAAAAAACAAACCAACAACCCCATGGGTTGAGCATGATGAAGATGGGGAGTTTTTCACTGAAGAAAATATAAGTGCAACAAATAAAGTTCTCGACACTTACATTAACAATTTAGAGCTATTGGGTGAGAATCCAACCGAAGTCGAAATAATGCAAGTCGTTAAAGAGGTAGTTATTAAAATAAACGAATTAAATATCGAACATGACTATTTTATCGAAACAATGGAAAGAGAAGATCTCTATGAATTTATCGATACAGCAGCACGAATAGCTGGCTTAGAATCCGAAGAAGATATAACTGAAGAATGGCGGGAATGGTAAAAAGATCTGCATACTTAGTGCCTAAATTTACTCCTTCATAAAACTTTGTCCCTTATTCTCCAATTAGAAAATAAGGGACAAACAAAAACAACTCCATTAGAATCAAATACTGATATTTTTCTAAGTTCTTCTTCTCTAACTAAAATCAATCTATTTTCCAAACTCATTTCTCTAATCAATTACCAAGGTGTTTTGAACATAAATATCTTATATTCTTTAAGTTGTGTATCTTTAAAGTATTAAATAAACAGAAAAATAGCCGACTCTTTGTATAAAAGTCGGCTGCTTTCTTATCATTCAAGCTCTCCCTTGCGAAGGAGTTCAACAACTACTTGTGAATGCCCTTTAACACTAGCTTTTGCATTACATTTGAGATGCAAAAGCGTATTATAAACAAAAAACACCACAATCTCAACACACTTTCATATACAAAAATATTTGAATCGCCAAACAGAGTAACTTATCCCCCACAACAAAAAGACCACCAAAAGGCAGTCCTTCAAAACTCAATCCTATTCCCCACTCCACACTCCACCGCTTTTTCATACAAATACTTCGCAACGATAATATCCACTACCGCCAAACCAACTGATTTAAAAACAGTAATCTCTTCATCGTTCTCTCTACCAGCTTTTTCTCCGCTAATGATTTGACCAAGTTCGGCGTGGATGTCGCTCGCTTCAAATAAGCCTTCTTTTATAGGAACTTGAAGGTCACCCGTTTCTTCTAGTGCTGCCTCTTTTGATTCGACTACTACTTTGTTTGCGTTCGCGATGGCGTGGGATGGTAGTTCTTGCATGCTCGGTCTAAATGAACCGACGGCGTTTATGTGGACGCCTTTTTGTAGTTTTTCTGAGAAGACTGGTGTGGATGCATTCGTTGTTGTGACGATGATGTCTGCTTCGCTTATTGCTTCATTTGGATTTGTGTAAACGTAAGCCGGTTTGCTGAATTTTTCTTGTATATATTGCGCAAATGCATACGCTTTTTCTTCTGTTCGGTTGTATAGGATGATTTTTTCAATATCCCTAACGGCGAGTACAGCTTCTGCAATTCCTTTCGCTTGTTCACCGGTACCGATAATGCATAAGGTTTTTGCGTTATGACGAGCTAAATGTTTTGTCGCTACTCCTGATAAGGCGCCTGTTCGAATCATCGTTAAGTACGATCCTTCTAAAAGTGCGAGTGGTTCTCCCGTTTGAAAGTCTGATAGCATAACGATCCCGTTTATCGTTTTCTTTCCTATCTTTTTATTGTGAGGAGCTACCGTTACTACTTTTAAACCGAGTGCTTCAAGTCCTTCCGCTACCGAAGGCATAATTAACGCAGTATTTTGCCCGTTCGCAAATGGTAATGAGCCGCGAATTGGTGTGATCGTTCTTTCTGCTGAAAATTCTTTTAAAGCAAGCGCCGCGTATTCAATGACTTCGTTCATATTTACTAAGTTTCTTTGTTCGTTCGCGCTTATGACTAGCATATCTTTCCACCTCCTCCTCTTATCCTAACAAAAATCCTCCATTCAAATCATCCCTCGGATCTACAACAAACTGATGGAACCCTGTAATAAATGCATTTCCCGTTACTTTCGGAACGACAGCTTCATATGTATCTACCGCTGTTACGGATAATACTTCTCCCTCAAATTGGCCGTCAGTAATGCATTCGTGGATGAAAATCTCTCCCTTTTGTAAGGCATCTTTTTCAAAAAGAGTTGCGATTCTTGCGGAAGTTCCTGTGCCGCAAGGGGAACGGTCTACTTGTCCGTCAGCGAAGATCGTTACATTTCGTAAGCTAGCGTCTTTTCCTTTCGGTTCATCTGAGAAAATAACGCCGTATATTCCTTTTAAATCTTCTTCAAGTGGATGTTTTACTTCCATTTGACTCTCAATGTAGTGCTTAATTTTACCTCCCCACGTTTGAATCGCAGCTAAATCTTTGAAATCAACTTTCAAACCAAATTCTTTACTATCTACAACTGCGTAGAACGCTCCGCCAAATGCGATATCTACTTGGAATTCATAGTCATCTATTTGGATAGGAACGTCTTTCTTATATACGAACGAAGGAACGTTTTCAAACGATACGGACTCTACTTCGCTCCCGTTAAATTTTGCGTACGCAATAACTTCCCCGGCAGGGCTATCAATAATGAATTTTTGTTTTTCCCCTATCACTTCAAACATACCAGTTTCAATTCCTACTGTAATAACAGCGATAATTCCGTGACCACACATCGTACTCCAGCCTTCATTGTGCATAAATAACACGCCAAAATCAGCATGAGCACTCGCAGGCGGAGTAATGAGACAACCGTACATGCCGTGATGTCCTCTCGGTTCATACATAAGAACCTCCCGAAGATGATCCAAATGTTCCATGCAATATGCGCGTCTTTCTAGCTGCGTTTCTCCTTTTATTTCTGGCACTCCGCCCGTAATAATTCGAAGCGGTTCCCCAGCTACGTGTGCATCAATTGTCGTGTACACTTTACTAACCTTCATTTCTATCTCTCCCCTATATGTTGATACTCTTTTTATTGCAAGTATCATGCCAACGCATAGAGTATAAAGTGAAACTTTAATCAGTGGGGGGGCTTCATCCCCCACTGATTATTAGCCCACACCAATCGGGCTTTTACGGGCAGCCCGACCCACAAATAGCGGGATAAATCTGTATACATTTTTTAAAAAAGCATACACTACTGTCTACTTTTTTATACAGTAGACAGTTGGCGACCATTAAGCTACAACCAACCCCACACTCCGCAAAAATATATCAGCGATTATCTAATTATATCGACCGCAACTCCGAATATATCGGCGATTCGACACAACTTATCGACTTACCGACAAATTCCGCATTCTCACACCGGTTAACCTACAACCAATCCCACAACCGGTCCACCCGAGAACACCCGGGCATCCAAACCTAAAAAAATCCCCCAAAAACCTCGGGGGGACCCATCAAACCCTAACCGCCACCACATCCGGCACTTGCTTGGCAATCTCCTCACCAATCTTTATACTAGCCGTTGCAGCCGGAGACGGTGCGTTGCAAATATGCAGGGAATTGATGCCAGGGATAATGCAGAAGTCATCAACCATATTTCCGTTTGATAAAATGGCTTGTGCTCTTACACCTGCATGTGTTGGCACGATATCTTTCTCTGTAAGTTCTGGTATTAAGCGCTGTAAGCTTTTTAGGAATGATTGTTTACTAAATGAGCGCACCATTTCTTTTATGCCTTCTTTCATATTTGGCATCGCCATTTTCCAAAAGCCTGTGTATGTCATTGTTTCCATGAAGTCTTTTATATCAAAGTCTGTTTTCGTATAGCCTTCTCGCTTAAAGCTTAATACTGCATTTGGTCCTGCATGTACGTCTCCGTTTATCATTCTTGTGAAATGAACACCTAGAAATGGGAATTCTGGATTTGGAACTGGATAGATTAAATGTTTTACGAGATGGCGTTTTTCTGGGACAAGTTCGTAATATTCACCACGAAACGGAACAATTTTCATATCCGTTAATATGCCTGTCTTTTTCGCAATACGGTCACTATGTAAGCCGGCGCAATTAATGAGAAATTTCGTTTTAAATACACCTTGATTCGTTTCAATTGTTACAGCGTCTTTCTTCTCAGTAATACGCTCCGCCGCTGTTCCTAAATGTACTTCTCCCCCACTTTCCTGAATTAAGCGAGCAAATGCATAACTTACGCCTTTATAATCAGCAATTCCGCAAGAAGGAACACGGATTGCCCCAAGTCCCTTTACATGAGGTTCAATTTCAGCTAATTCTTCCTTACCTATTTTTGAAATATGTAAATCGTTTTGTAAGCCTCTTTCATATAAGTTATGTAAAAGAGGAAGTTCGTCCTTTTCTGTAGCGACAATTACTTTCCCGCACATGTCATAAGCGATGTCATTTTCTTTACAAAATTGAACCATAGCTGCGTTTCCTTCTTTAGCAAACTTTGCTTTATAACTCCCTGGTTTATAGTAAATCCCAGAGTGAATTACTCCGCTATTATGTCCAGTTTGATGATGTGCAAGTTCCTTTTCTTTTTCAATGATCGCGATTTTCGCACGAGGGAATTTTTTCGTTAAAGCCATCCCAGTTGATAGACCAACAATTCCTCCGCCAATAATTATAAAGTCATACATCCTACTTCCCCCCTTAATAGTATAAAAGGCAGGTCTCCTTGAAAGACCCGCCGTACATATTATTTAGAAAAACAACCACGTTGACGCATTAGTTCTCTATATAAATCTTTATTTTTTTCAAATGCAGCTCTTCCGTGCATCCAAAATAAGTTGTTTAAAAGAACTAGGTCACCAATTGGTAATTTCAATGCATGTGTTGCTGGTGAGTTTTCAACAGAATATGATAAGTCTTTCAGATAGTTTGCTTGTTCAATATTATCTGGATAGGCAAACTGATCAATAAAACAAATACATGGTGCGTTATTCACATCAAAAAATGTTTCACGATAGACGATTTCTTGCGCATTTTTACTTGGTGGTGCTTTATACGTAACCTTAACAGATGCGAGCGAATGATTTCTAAATTTCTGAAGGTCTTCCCAATCATCTAAATGTAGTAAACGAGATTCTCCACCTACTGCATTTTGCTCTTCAATTTTCATCATAAGAAGCCAATCTGTCGGCTCATCAACGAATGTACCGTCTGTATGCAGTGTAAACAATCGGTACGCTTGACGAAGGTAAGAATCACTACTATCCGTATCTTTCACATTAAATCTAGCATAATACGTTCCTGTCATTGCATCAAAGTTTGGCTCCCCGATTAAATGTGTTAATGCTGTTGCAAATTTCACATAGTCTGCTGGATCTGCCGTTTCACCTTGCACCCCAATCGTAAATCCGCCCGTTTCACGGTCATGAATAATGCCGCGAATGTTATCCATAAATGATTGCCCAAAAATCTTTCTCATTCCATCCGCAAGATTAAATCGAGAATAAGGAATATATTGCAGTGACTGCTCTGAATGCTCTTTTACCTCTTCAAAAAACTGCTTAAGCAATTGCTGGTTTAGCGTAATATGATATAAACGTTTATGCTCTGGATGAGGAACAATCTCATACCCCTCATATTTCTTTGCAAATTTCATCTTTGCATTTTGTTCTGTAATAATCGACATTTCAATTCCTCCCTAATTTAAATATGAAGAACTTATTGACGTTTTTTACAGACAGTTATCCTTATCTTCTTATGCTGAGATTCGGTCTTACTGCCCTAACATCGAAAAAGCCAGTCATACGTATCCACGACATAAAATCGTAGAAACGTACAACTGGCTCATAATTACGAGTGTTCTTTAATCTCTTAAAGTACAATAATAATAGACAGTTTGTATGAAAATATTTGTAAAACAGGAAAGCAAGATCGAATATAGAGAAGGCTAATTTCTCGTATGGATCTTATTAATTAAATAATAATTCAAAATATTCTAACTGTCAATTCGTTTTTTATTATTTTCTCTACATACTTTATACATTTTAAAAATCCCCTTACTTTCTACGCACCCTCTTTTTTTCATCTCTTGTTTTACAACTTACACTTCATTTAACTTTTTCATAGTTCTTGCCTCCTCAATAAAATAAGCCAGTCGTATCTCTTTAAAAGAAACACAACTAGCTCTCGTTTATGGTTGTAAACTAGATAGTTTTTATGGTGTTGTTTCCTCGCACTCTCCCCTGGGCTGTTCATCATTTAAATAACTTACATATTGGCGATGTAAATCTTTCACCGCACTGACGATAGCATTTTGCGCTTTTCCTTGATAATGGTCCGTAATATCTTGAACGATTTCTTCAATACCATCTTGCAAACTATGCCCTCTCAACATTTGAGCGACGAAGTCTCTACCGTGCTCTGTCGCAAGCGTACATGACGCTTCAATAATAACGTGATATTTATGATCTGCCTCAATTGTAATTGTTAATGTTTCATACATACTGCGAACAGCCATCCCTTTCGGAAGTCTCGAATGTCCTGCCATAAAAAAAGTCCCTTTACGCATATTTCATCCTCCGTTACTATGTTAAGAGCCAGAAAAACAATGTACACATTTGCATTGAATTTTACTACCCTTATCCTTATAGCTCGTACTTCTGCTAAAGAAGCTCAAGTGGAAAGAAGTTACTCTTTTCATTTTCAAACATAAATCCGGACTTACAGCGAGGCTAATCACTGTCATCCGATAATAAGTTAATCATATTAAAAACAAACTGAATATTCAATATCAAATTCCGCAAATTTCATGAATAAAAAAAGAAAATTCTCTCGCCCCGGCACATATACTGTTCAAAAGAAAAAAGGAAGTGGTCTCATGTATTACGGAACAAAAGGCTGGTACGTAGCTGAGCTAAAAAAATTAGGTGTTCGCTATCATGAAGGACGAAAACTAGAAAGTTACCGCGCACACGTATTACGCAATTTATTAATCGCACAACAAGAGATAACGAAAGAAGAGTAATTTGATATCGGTTGATTCTCTGAATATATCAGCGATTCGACATAAAATATCGACTTATCAACAAATCCCGCCAAATCATCCCTCCATTCCACCAACCAATCACACATCAATACAAACCAAAAAAGGTCACCCAAACGGGTGACCTTTCTTTCTTATTCACAAACAAGAATTTGTCTAGTAAATGATCCTTTTCTTGTAATACAGCGATCTGTAATTTCAAATCCTGCTTCATGGATCATGTCGTCCATTGTTTCCATCGTGACAACGACTACCTTTTTTGCAATGCGGCGCGCACTTGAGAGAATGGAGAACTGGTCTTCTGGTGTTGCATGCGTAAATAAGTCGTAGGGCATATCGATAATTGCAACGTCGTAGTTCTCAGTAATTTCTTCAATTGGACCTTTTGTTACTGTTCCTTCAAACCCGAAATGTGCGATGTTTTTTCTCGTTCCAAGAACTACAAGTGGATTAATATCTCTACCAACGATGTTAATTCCCATAGAAAGTGCTTCTACTACTACTGTTCCAATGCCACAGCACGGGTCAATTGCTCGTACTCCATCTGGATTTGGCACAGCAATATTTGCAACTGATCTCGCAACACGTGTGCTAAGAGATGTCGAATAACTATGCGGTTTTTTTATGTGATGATACCAAACTGGCTCACTTTCTACATAGTGTCCGAAGTACCAGCGTCCTCCAAGAGGAACAATCCCGAATACACGCTCTGGATTACGAACATCCGCTTCTCCTTCAATATGCATGCCGAGGTCTCGTTCAATGAGACGTCTTTCCCCATATTCAATTTTATTTTCTTTGCCAAGATCATTGATTTTAACGAAGATAACTTTAAATGTCGCCCCCGCCAAATCAATTTGTTCCACTTGTTTTAGAATGCTTTCTAAGTCGTCTCCTTCGTACATAACCTCAACGCGCTCTTTAATAAAAGCACTTCTACTCGGGTCAATTTTGACATCACTTTTCAAAATATTAACGTGAGACTCCATTCCAAAGAACGAGCGCATTTCCAAGTAACATAAAGCACGCTCCTCTTCGCGAAATGCATACGTATATATACATGCAGGTGTTTTACTATGATTACTCAATCTATTATCATCCTTTATCGTTTAAAATTGTTATGATCACAATTACTCGAATACCTTTTTTACGTAAAATTAAATGATATCATATGCTCGAAATAAAGAGAAACCTTTATAATTCATTTAATAAATAAAAGAGACTGCATCTCAGCAATCTCTTCTATCATTCTCTCTATTTATTAACGGTACGAAGATACGTCATTACCCATTGCTTCGTAGTAATCTAAAATACCTTGATAAATAGCTTCTGCTGCACTTTGTCTCTGTTCTGGTGTAGCAATTTTATCTGCATCGTTTTTATTATCTACAAATGCTAATTCTGCTAATACAGCTGGCATCGTGTTTTCTCTAATTACATATAAATCGCCTTTCTTCACACCGCGATCTTTTGTTCCAAGTGCATCTACAAGACGCTCTTGAATTTTCTCTGCTAATAAACGACTTTCTGATACATTCGGGTTTGTCCCTCTTGCTGTCGCTGATTCATAGTAGAATGTTTCTGTACCTTGTCCATTTTTACTTTCCGTACCATTACCATGGATACTTACAAAGATATCCCCATTATTTTTTTGAGCAAATTCTACACGTTTCTTTAAAGAATCAGAAGCACTTGTTCCTGGACGTGTATCATCTGTACGAGTGAATAACACAGTAAACGGTGTCTTTTTCTCAAATATTTTCTGTAATCGTAATGATACATCTAATACGGTTTGACTTTCTTTCTCATAATAACCAGGATTCCCTGAGTCAATTCCCCCATGACCTGGATCAATAATAATCGCTTTACCTTCTAGGAAGTTACCTTGCTTCACTGGGTTTAATTGATTTTTATCCACCCATTGGAAGCCAGCTCCCATACGGATACGAATCCAGCTATCTTTCTCTTCAATAACAGTTACTTGTTGTGCTTTATGTGTGCCTGCCACTGTAGACGTATGTGAAGCTTCTTGATATGTAGTGAATTCTTGATTAATAGACTCTGTTTTTTCTTGTAATGGTGTCCACTTCTCACCTTTACTTGTTACAACCTTCAACCAACCGTCCGCTCTTTGCTCTTTCACTTCAAGCATTTGTGGCTTATGTTGAGTGTCAGTAATACCAGATGATAACGATGCTTGATGATATGTAATAAAGTTTCTATTCATATACATTCTTTTCGATGTATTTGTTTTATTTTTATCTGCCATCGCGATGAACTGAGCTGCTTCAGCACGACTTACAGTACCGTCAGGATTCCAGCCATTTCCTGTACCCATTGAAATCTCTAAAGCTACTAAAATATTAGCTTGTTTCTTACCCCAATGAGGTTCCAAATCTTTAAACTGCGTTGGAAGTTCTCCAATAATTTTCTTATCTAATGAATATGCTTGTACAAGCATAGATGCCATTGATGCACGGTTAATTTGGCTTGATGGATTGAATTTCCCAGTACCATCTCCATTAATTACACCCGCTTTTTCTACCGCGGCAATATATGGTGCTGCCCAATGGTTTTGCGAATCTTTAAAAGATGGTTTCGCTTTTGGATCAATTGGTAAGCCAAGAACTGCTGCTAATATTTTTGCAGCTGATCCTTTATCTACTGCTTCAGATGGAGAAAACGTTCCGTCTGGTTTTCCATCAAGCGCTTTTTTCCCTACTAAATAGTCAACCGATTCCTGCGCCCATGTAGGAACATCCGAAAACTTCTTCCCTGCTGCGAAACTACTAACTGGAGACGATAATAAACTTGCGGCTAAAATACCAGCCGCGACTGCACGATACTTCATAAAAAATAATACTCCTCTCAAAAATCATTTACAATAACACGTAATCTTAATATACAAATTATAACAAATGCGAGCAAAAAAAAATTAGTGCTCCTCTATCATTCTATAATACTAGAATTCTGTAGTAAACCTACTTTCTTAATATTGTACAATAAAATACAATTAAAGTATTTTTTATGCACAAAAAAGTGGCTGATTCATAGAATCAACCACCCTCTCACTATTCTACTATCATTTCTGATAACGCATATGCATAAACAAGTGCTTCTGTATGTGCAATCGAGCTTTCATGCGTACGCTCAAATGCGTGAGAAGAATCAATACCAGCTCCAATTAATGCATGTTTCACATCAAATCCAGCGTGAATCGCAGCTGATGCGTCTGATCCGTAGTGGGGATAAATATCCACTTTATATTCAATAGCATTCGCTTTCGCCAATTCAACTAAATGCTTACGTAAAGCGTAATGGTATGGACCGCTAGAGTCTTTCGCACAAATGGATACTGTATATTCATCAGATGTTTGTCCATCACCTAACGCTCCCATATCAACTGCTAAATATTCTACCGTTTCTTCTGGAATATTTGAGTTTCCACCGTATCCAATTTCTTCATTATTAGAAATTAAGAAATGTGTTGTATATGGCAATGTTACCTTTTCATCTTGCAATCTTTTAATTAATTTTAATAGAATTGCTACACTTACTTTATCGTCTAAATGACGTGATTTTATGTATCCACTCTCTGTAATTTGAACGCGTGGATCAAATGAAACAAAGTCTCCTACTTCAATTCCTAACTCACGTACTGCATCTGCTGAAAAGACACGCTCATCAATACGCACTTCAATATTTTTCTCATCGCGCTTCGCTTCCCCTGCATCTTTGTACACATGGACAGAAGTTTGATGCATTAAAATTGTGCCTGTATATTTCTTACCGCTTGACGTTTCAATTTCGCAATATTCTCCTTCTACAGAGTTCCAGCGAAATCCACCAATCATAGATAGACGAAGACGACCGTCAGGCTTAATTTCTTTCACCATTGCCCCTAACGTATCAACGTGTGCAGTTAATAAACGATGCTGCTCATCATTCTTTCCTTTAACCGTTAAAATAAGAGCACCTTTATTATTACGCTTCGTCTCTACATTCCACTCACTTACATAGTTTTCAATAAAATTAATAATTTTCGCCGTGTTTCCAGATGGACTTGGAATAGAGACAAGCTCCTTAATAAGTTCCATCGTTTCTTTCGTATGATGTGCCATTGTCGTTTCCTCCTCATTCTCTCTACTATTTAGTATAGCGAAATTACGATAAAACCTCTACTCATATAGTTTAATTTTCTAAATTATAGTAAAATTTAGTTTAGTAAGTAAAAAGGAGATAACAAAAATGAATGTAACGAAAAAACATGTACATATTGCACTTATTTGGTTTTTATCATCATTACTATGTTTACAAGTTTCTTATGTCTTTCACACTACTACTTCTATTGCAATCGGCTGGACATTAACAGCTATCTTCTTAATCGTTAGCCTAATTGCAGGAAAAAAGCACAGTGCTACTGAGTAAGCTGTGCTTTTTCTATAAAACTACTCTTCCGAAACGTCCATCAAATAAATCCCTCTTGTAAATCCGCCGCGCTCTTCTTCTTTTTTCTTACGAAGACGCTCTATATCTTCAATTGTTGCACCTTCTGCGCGAGCTAATGAAATAATAACTTCAAGTGCATCTGCAAGTGAATCTAGCGCATGTTCACGCTCTTTCATTGAAGCAAATTCACGAATTTCTTCTGTACCAATTTTCGCTAATGCTTGTATGTAAGCTTGTCCTGTTAATTTTTGTGCTGTATATGTTTTTCCAGACATTAAAATTTTCTCCGGGACACGGTCTCTTACTAATTTGTTATAAGTTGACATCACTGTTCCTCCTATTTTTAATAACACCCAAGCTCTGCCTTATAGAAAAACCACTCTTTTTCCACACAAGCACTTAACATATCAATTCCTGATCCGTGCGCCTTTACTACCGGAAAGAAGTAATGCTCTGGTTCTTCTTTCTTATCGCCGTATAAGGTCCCGTACTCATCAGGAATCGCCTCTTTTTTCACATCCCGTTCTTTCTTCACTTCACCAGAGAAAGCAACAGCTGGATGTCCCTCAAAGAATAATGCAGTCCGTACCGCAAGAGATGGTGTACTATGCAAAGCATAATATATAAGTAAAATAATAACGATAACACCGATAATTTTCTTCATTTATTACTCCTAAAAAAGTGCTAACACAATTATACTAAAATGTGTTAGCACTTTCTTCCCTTTATCTCGAATTAACGGGCAGTAAGACTAATAATCCGCGGGGGATAAACAGATCCCCACGGATTAAAGTTTCACTTTATTCCCCTTTAAATGCTGGTAAACGTTTTTCTAGAAAAGCAGCAATACCTTCTTTATGGTCCGCTGTTTGTCTCATCGCATATTGACCACGCTTTTCGAGCTGAAGCGTTTGTTCTAAATTAGAACGATTTACTTCACATAAAATTTGTTTCGTTTGAATCATTGCCTTGATTGGTTTTTGTAACCATTCATTAATTTTTTGCTTCACAGCCGTTTGGAAATCCTCACCGATTACTTCGTCAATTAAACCGATATCTAGCGCTTCTGTCGCTGATAATTTCTTCCCTTCCCAAATGATTTTCTTCGTCATATTTTCACCGACGCGCTTTTGAAGGAAGAAATGGCCACCACCATCTGGAATTAAAGCGATTCCAATAAAGTTCATCGCAATAACTGATGATATATCTGCCATGACATAATCAGCCGTTAATGCGATACTTAATCCAAGTCCAGCAGTCGGCCCATGAATTGCACTAATAACAAGCTTCGGCATCGTATATAACGTCACAACGATTTCAGAAATTGTATTCATGATGCCTTCAAACTTACTTTCATCATTACTTGAAAGCATTGATTTAATATCTCCACCCGCAGAAAAACCACGGCCACTTCCACACAACACAACAACGTGAACAGAACTTTCCGCCACTTCTTTCAACTTTTGTAATAACTCTTTTAACGTTGGTTCATCTAATGCATTTAAAACCTCTGGACGATTAACCATAACCGTTGCTACGCGCCCTTCATATTTCACAACAACAGATTCTGTTTTACTTGTTACTTCCATTATATATACCCCTCTTTTCAACATAAAGATTATACTTATATAATTATAGAAAGTATGTTAAAAATCCTTCTTTTTTCTTAATTTTCTGTCTAATATCCTCATAATTTGTATATATCTCCGTATAAAACATACAATTTCGTTAAAAAATATAGAAATTAAAGTCGGTTTATCCATGCTTTTCATCTATTTACCATTACAATGAAATGGTGTATTCTTAAGTTTGATTCAAAAAAACAAATATTGAAATTCATTCGCCTTATTATGTAAATAAGGCTTTTATCCCCATCTCTTGGGTATTGAACTAAAGGAATGAAGAAATGGAGGAATATATGGTTAATAAGTTGAAACAAACGGATAACTACTTCCCGCATTTCCTATTGCTATTCATTGTGTTTCAACCAATTTTAGATTTATTAACGTCTTTTTCAATCTATGTATTACACATGAGCGCAACAGTTGGAATCGTAGTCCGTTTCGCCTTTATGCTTCTTGCATTAGGTTATCTACTTCTTCATAGAAAACAACATGGGGCGAAAAAGTACATTCTCTATTTATGCCTACTCGGGATCGTACTAGCAATTGGTCTTGTAAATAATATGATGATTAAATCTCCAGTTTCATTTGGCGAAGAAGTGAAATTTATTTTAAAGAGCATATATCCAATTGTGCTACTGTTTGGATATATTATCGCCTTTAAAGAGTTAAAAAATAAAGAATATGCATTTCATAAAATCATTACATATTTCTTATATACAACTTTAATTTTAAGCATCACACTGATTGTTGCGATGCAAACTAGTACAGATTTCCCAAGCTACCCTCACTCAAAGATTGGTTCAAGAGGTTGGTTCTTTGCTGGGAATGATTTAAGTTCTATTTTTGCAATTATGTTCCCAATCGTAGTGTTATATTCGATTCATAAAACAACTTCTTTCTCGAAAATCTATTACTGGATTCCAACAATACTCGCGATGTATGCAAGTATTATGGTCGGAACTAAAGTAGGATATGGTGCAATTGTTCTAACGCTTGGCGTGGCACTTTTATTCTCATTCATTGAATATATGGTTCATCGCAAAAAAGAAGGAAAAGGATTCACATATCTCGTAAATACAGTTGTTGCCGCTATTATACTAGGAGGTTTAATTGCCCTTACACCGCATACTCCTATCGCAAAAAATATGGGCATCCACATGCAAATATACGAATACAAAAAATCAGTACAAGAAGAAAAGGATAGAAAAGAAGGAAAAATAATTAAAGAAGATCCTGACGCAGAGAAAAAACATGCAAAAGGTGAACTAACAGACTCTGAGGTCAAAAGTTTAATTTACAGTGATCGCGATAAGTTTTTAAAAGTATACAAACAATACTATAAAGACGCACCACTATCACAAAAATTATTCGGAATGGGCTATGCTGGTAACTATACGGTTAAAATTAAATTAATCGAAATGGACTTCCATGACATATTCTTTGCATTCGGAATCATCGGTTCTCTTATTTACTTCATACCATTCCTTTACTTCGGTATTAAATTATTACTCAGCATCATAACAAACTTTAAGAAAATATTAACTGTGAAATATATGCTACTAGCTAGTGCCGTTATACTATCACTTGGAATTGCCTTTATGTCCGGTCACGTACTAACAGCGCCGGCCGTTAGTATTTTCTTCGTTGTTATACTCGCTTACTTAATTGTTGATTTAGAGGTAGAATAAAGTGAAGCAGCCATCAGATCTCGGTGGCTGCTTCATTTTGGTATACAGTCTACTCGGCAAAGAATAGACCACATTTATGATCTATTTTTTATTGAAAAGACGCCTGAATCCCCTCCAACACCTCATCAATATTATCCTTCGTAATAACAATGCCGAAGTCTTTCGGGACGTTGCTATCTTCCTCATTTACAACTTTATGCGCAATCAACTTTCCAACTTCCGGTCTGAAATGATGCCCATCCATATAGTTATCTAAATTCGTTGTAACGGAATTAAGATACATGAAATGGTGCACTTCTCCAAATACATCTACAGCGTCATGAAGCCATTTTTTATAATCTTCCCATCGCCCTGATTGAATCATCGTACGGAACAGAGGCTCTGAAACAGGCGTTGTAAAAATATAAAACTTCGTGTTCGGATTATGAGCCTTTACTGTTCCTAATATTTCTTTCATATTTTGATACTCATAATTCCCGCCGTAAATCTCTTTACTAAACTTATCTACTTGCGCCGCTATTTGCGCATCACGTTCTTCTTTCGTATAATCGCGCATCGATTTTATATTCTCTCGATTGTACCGGTCAAGATTCGTAATATGATGGGTGGAATTTGCAATTGTATTCTTTGAATAAGTAATCCCGTCCATACTTATATACGATTTAATCGGATACAATAAACTTTGCGCCTGATTAATATACGCTTCTGGTTTATCAAAACCAATTTCCCTATTTTTGTTCGTTCCAAGGAAATCTAAACCAAGTACAATAGACTCGAGTCCACTACCTTTTTGTTCTTTTGCATATTCAATATATGCATCATACTCACGCGGATCTGTACTGCTTACCGCATAATTAAATGCGTTTAACCCGGTGAAGTCATTCTCGTTAATAAAAGTCGTTCTACTACTTCCAAGTATAACTCCATCATATGTAAACGGACGGTACGTTATATAATTTGTTTTCTGTTGTCTCTCGTTAAACCCGTACTGAACATCATTCCACTTATTTTTATGCGGGAATAACCAAAGTGAATCTATATAGCTATTAAATATCCCGACACCTGCCAGAGGAACAAAAACACATACAAAAACGAAAATAAGCCAATGTTTGTTTTTCATATTCTCCACCTAGAAATTAAAGTATAAAAACTCACTAATACTCGTTAAATGTAACACGCTATATACGAGCAATACTGCAGTAAATAAAGCAGTCCATACATTCGGACGGAATGAATCCTTTAACTGAATTGAATTTTTTAAGAAGAAACTAATACATAACGCTCCGAAAATATACGCTACCATTTTTGGATTTAATAAAGAGACATGGTACCCTTCACTAAATGAAACACCGTACTCTTTTAAAAATTGCAGCTTCTCTATTATAAATGCCGGGAATACGCTATTTGCTAATTCGATTCCATTTAGTCCGAACATTCCTTTTAACACTTTCACCGCATCATGCATCGATGTTGCCCTAAAGAATACCCACGTTATATTAATGAAGAAAAACGTAACGAACCAACCAGCAAAGGCTGGCATGCGCCCTCCTGCTTTACTCCATAAGCGATGAATAACAGAAGCCAAACCGTGCAAGAATCCCCAAAAAACAAATGTCCAACCAGCTCCATGCCAAAGTCCACTTATTAAAAATACAATCATAATATTTACGTATGTACGCGTAATTCCTTTTCGATTTCCTCCTAGAGAAATGTATACGTACTTCGTTAAAAACTGGCTAAGCGTCATATGCCAACGATGCCAAAAATCTTGTATATTCACTGCTTTATACGGTGAATTAAAATTTTGAGGTAATTTAATATTAAACATTAAAGCGATTCCAATTGCCATATCACTATATCCACTAAAATCAAAATACAATTGGAACGTAAAAGCTAACGACGAAAGCCATGCTTCGACAAATGTTAATGATTGCTGCACATCAAACCCTTCATGTACAAGGGGTGATAATACATCTGCAATACCTACCTTTTTGAAAATACCAACTGCAAATACAAATATACCAAGAACAATATACTTCGATTGCCAGCGCTTTTTGCTACTATCCGCAAACTGCGGCATAATTTGTGCATGATGTACAATCGGCCCTGCAATAAGCTGCGGGAAAAACGTTACAAACAATGCGTAATCAAGAAAATGACATGCCTTCGTTTCCCCGCGATACGTATCTACTAAAAATGCAATCTTTTGAAACGTATAGAAACTAATCGCGAGCGGTAACGTTAATGATAATAATGTAAAATGAGTTCCAATTAATGCATTAACATTTTGCAAGAAAAAATCATAATACTTGAAATAACTAAGCATTCCTATATTAAATATTAACCCTACCGTTAAAAGAAGTTTACTCTTATGTTTTACGAGCCTCATTCCGATAAAGTAGTTCACAATGAGCGACACTAACATAAGCGGTAAATATTTCACATTCCAATAACTATAGAAAAATAAAGAGGCCGCAACGAGCCAAGCTTTCGCTAATGTAGCATGTCCAAATTTATTTAATAGAAAATATAAAAGAAATGCTATCGGTAAAAATAAAAAAATAAACTCAAATGAGTTAAATAACACACCATCTCTTCCCTTCTAAACAAATCACAACTTATTCATCTTATCTTATCCAAATAGTGAGTGTCAAAAGGATTCCGCTCCCCTTTTCTTCTATTATATAGGATAATCATTTCAATCGAATTATTAACATGATAAAATATTAAAGGCACTTTTATTTAAAAGAATATATAATAAAAATGTCGGTTTTTTGCACGAAATGTATTTTGAAAAAAGTGAGGAGAGTCCTTTGGTATTTAGTAGTTCTGTTTTCTTATTTATCTTTTTACCTCTCGTATTATTTTTCTATTTTATAGTGCGTGCCGAGCTACGTAATTTCGTATTACTTGCATTTAGTTTAATTTTCTATGCATGGGGAGAACCACGATTCGTCCTCTTAATGCTCTTTTCTATTCTTTTAAACTACTGCTTCGGCCTACTCGTGCATCATTATGATAAACGAAAAAATATGAAAGTCACATTTTTAATTATGGCTGTGGTCGGAAATATTTTATTACTTTCTTATTTTAAATATATTTCCTTTTTCACAGATATTTTGAATCAAACTTTACATTTATCTATTCATGTGGAACCTATTCCACTACCAATTGGAATTTCATTCTATACGTTCCAAGCGATGTCATACGTCATCGATATATACCGTAAAGATGGCGAAGTTCAAAAGAATCCACTTAACTTAGCACTATATATATCAATTTTCCCGCAGCTTATTGCCGGACCAATCGTTCGTTACAATATCGTTGCTGATCAAATTAAAACGCGCATCCATTCTTTTGAACGATTTACAGAAGGTCTCCAAATTTTCATTCTAGGACTAGCGAAAAAAATGTTAATCGCCAATCAAGTTGGATTTGTCGCAGATAAAATCTTTGCCTTACCACCGTCTGAAATGAGCGCTGGAACGGCTTGGATTGGTATTATTGCCTATACACTTCAAATCTATTTCGATTTCTCAGGATACTCTGATATGGCAATTGGACTTGGAAAAATGTTCGGATTTGATTTCCCGAAAAACTTCAATTATCCGTACATCTCAAAATCCATTTCAGAATTTTGGAGAAGATGGCACATTACACTAGGCTCTTGGTTCCGCGACTATATATACATTCCGCTCGGCGGAAATCGTGTTTCCAAACTAGCAAACTACCGTAACCTCTTCATCGTATGGGGATTAACCGGTTTATGGCACGGAGCAAGCTGGACATTTATCGCCTGGGGATTATATTACGGCTTTATTATCTCGATTGAAAAAGCTGGATTCGAGAAAATATTAAATAAGCTATGGAAGCCGCTGCAACATGCATATGTACTAATCATCGTTATGATCGGTTGGGTCTTCTTCCGAGCTGATAACTTCGCATACTCGTTCCAATATTTAAAAGCGATGTTTGGCATAGAGAGACAATCTTTCATCGATGACAACACCATGCTATATATACATGAATACATTATCATATTTATCATTGCCTTTATCGCAGCGACACCAATTTTGAAACGTGTTAAAAACATATTAGAACTTGCACCCAAAACGTATATATTCACGATGCAAGTTGTACGTCCTATATTATTACTAACATTATTTATGGTTTCGATTATGTATTTAATTAATTCGACGTATAATCCATTTATTTACTTCAGGTTTTAACTTATCCCGCTATTTTCCGGGCAGTAAGACCCCCACCTCAAAATTCAGCGAAAGCAAAGAAGTTAGGTGGGGGGCGGGCTGCCTGTAAAAGCCCGATTGGTTAAGGCTGATAATCAGTGGGGATGAACAAAAACCCCCCCACTAATTAAAGTTTCACTTTATGTAGGAAGGAAAAGTTATTATGAAAAAATTGGGGAACATCGTCCTATTTATCGGTTTTCTCACCATTATCTTTTCATTTGGCATATTATCGCTTCTCAAAACTGACCGAGCAGTTTCGCCCGTTGAAAATCGTCCGCTCGCTCAAAAACCAGCTCTTACAAAAGAAGCTGCCTTAAATGGTAGTTTCTTTAAAGACTTTGAGACATATACAAACGATCAATTAATCGGAAGAGATGATCTCATAAAAAATTATACACTTACCCAAATTAAAATGGGCAAGTCTCTCATTAACGATATTATTCTAACAGATGATAAATGGCTTCTAAAAAACCCTGCTTGGGCTACAAAATATAATGAGATTGACCAAGCTATGCCAGCTGTAAACGACTTATCTCAGTTTTTAAAAGAACAAAATATTGAGTTTTACTTTGCTTTACCACCGTCCAAAACGAATGCTTTATCATTTAAATTACCTTCTCATATTCACACATATGCACAGGAAAATTTAAATTACTTTCTAAATAAACTTCCTGCAGACGTAAAGCCAATTAAACTCATGGATTATTTTAAGAAAAACTATACAAATGAAGAAATACAAAGTATGTACTTTAAAACAGACCATCACTGGAATATGGATGGTGCCTTCTTAGGCTATCAATATATAATGAACACAATCGCGCAACAATCTTCTATATATAAAGGAAAAGAAATAAAAAAAGAAGATTACACTCGTACGTGTGCTCCAAATAAACATCTAGTCGGAAGCTTTAACAACCAGCTTTACCAACTGATCGATGCGACTGGAGAAAAACTATGCTACTACACACCGAAAGACGGTTTCAACTTTACGAGCGTAGCTGCAAAAGATGTAAATGGCACAGTATATCGCACATTAGATGAACTATACGGCGTAGAAAAACAAAAAGACACCATATCATACGCAGGCTATTACACAAACGACTATCCAGAAATCGTTATCGAAAACAACAATGCACCAAATGATGTACGAGCTTTAGTCCTAAAAGACTCATTCGCAAACGCAATCGTGCCTCACTTAGCACAAAGCTTCAAACACACATCTATCCTCGACCTTCGTCACTATCACGAAAAGGATGTATATCAATACATTAAAGACAACAATATTAACATGGTATTGTTTGTGTATAGTGATTCGAATTTGAGTGGTGATATGTTTAAGTTTAAACAATAAAAGAAGCCTCTTGTAAATTTACAAGAGGCTTCTTTATATTATTTCCGCTATTTGCCGGCAGTAACAACTTAAACCATTATAGATTTCGACATTGTTATTATTTCACTTGTACCTTCTCTTTTTTAATCACTACCTTCAAATACAAAAAGGAGAAAGAGATAGGAAATTTCCCTCTATCTCTTTTTATTTAATGACAACGTACTAAATAAAAAGAGGAATGGCCTCTAATCCTAAGATTCCATTCCTCTTTTTATAGACTCTTTTGCATGTAAGTCATTAATAATATATTTGGACGCTATGGAAATTTGCTCTCGCAATTCCTCTACTCTTTGTCCTAACGTTTCCTGTACATATTCTGTCTGCTCTAATTGTTTAATCGCCATACTGTGTAATGTTTCTGTCGTCCAGCCTCCATCCACATTCCCAATAATCGACTGATTTACTTGTTGTAAAAACGAATCAATCTTCGGATCATATGAAATTCCAATCATAGGCGTGTTTGCAACTGCCGATAATATAAGAGCATGTAGTCTCATCCCTATTAAAAGAGAGCACTCTGATAAAATAGAGATTTTCTCGTGAATATCCATTTTATAAGGGAGCATGTGCGCTTCTTCTCCCATCAAATTAATGATATCCCTTGATGCATTTTGATCAAATGGTCCATGCATCGGTACAAATAAAATATGGTATCCCTCTTGCTTAAGCTTTTTAAGCGTATCTGCTAACTTCTTCATATAATCTTCTTTTGCATCCCAGTACCTTACACTAACCGCAACGACTTTTCCTTGCAGCGAATGTTTTTGAAGCCAATCGGATTTCTTTTCTTCTGGCTGACAAGCTAATACTGGATCTGGAACAAGTTCAATGTCTTTCTTAATACCAATTTCTTTTAAGTACAAAAAAGAGTCTTCATCACGTACTGATATATATTCAGCCTTTGATACATGCCATTTCACTAATAAACGATTTTGCTTCTTCGTAATAGGTCCGATTCCTTGGGCGTAAATATAATACGGCTTTTTCAAAAAACGAGCAAGCCGCATAATACCTGTATAATATAGAATACTCTTAATACTCGTCTTATCTTGTAAGAGACTTCCGCCTCCGCTAATTAAACCATTACTTCTCTTTATTTCTCGGTAAATCGCTCTTATATCCCAGCGGTTTACTGCTTCTACACCGTACATTTTCCTTGTATAGTTGGGGTCATTTGAAAGTACAACAAGCTCAAGAGTAGGATCCTCTTCATGTAGCGCTTTAATAATTGATTGCAAAATTGCTTCGTCCCCAACATTATAAAAACCATAATATCCTGATAAAACTAACCGCACTCTTAATCTCCTCCAACATTTCGCAATCAACTCTTTTTGTAATTAAACAAATTGTTATCCATTCCTTTCCGAGAAAGGCTTGATAACTTCAAATTGATTTCTTTCACAAACATCTAACAAGTCATACCTATTTATAATATTGTTCATTTTCTATAATAAACGATTTTATTTACGTAAAAATGGAATTTGTTCTTTCGATATCCAGTTTAGTTTAAGTGCACATATGCCATATAACACTGAAGCTATACTTAGCGCTACAGCACTATATATCATTGCTAAAATCCTGGAATCTGTCACATTGATTAATGTGGACACAAAGTATAATACTATACCTAAAATACTAGATACTCCAATCACAGCTAAAAATTTCCCTATAGCTATTGAATAGGAAAGATCTTTTCTAATATAAATATGATTTGCGATACAAATCATTATATAAATAATTAGAGTACTATACGCTGCTCCATTTATACCGAATTGGTTTACTAGCGCTATATTTAATATAATTTTCACGAAACTTGCACCGATGACAATCCATGCTGCTCGCATCGAACGATTAATCCCTTGCAAGATTCCTATTGATAATACCATAAGTGATGTGAAATACGAGCTACCAATTAAAATAGCTAACATGCCACTTCCTTTTGTATCTGTAAATAATGCAACATTAAGCGGTATTGCAAGCGCCATAAGCCATATCGTTATCGGCATTGTTAAAACGTGCGCAAATTCATTTGTACGTTTTACCGTCAGTTTAGCTAAAGCTATATCTTTTTTTGTTAAAGCAGCTGTTAATAATGGAATTAGCGGAAATACTATCGCACTTGCAAATACAACAATTAATTGCGTAAATGCAAAACCACGGCTATATATACCAAATTGTTCCTGAATCGTTGTAGAAGATTCATGTAATACATGTGGAATTGTTACAGAATCAACTAAATTTAAAACAGGCATCGATAACGCTCCAATTGCAATTGGAATTGAAACGCGGAGTATGTTTTTTGCGTTTGTCTTAAAATCTTGTAATGAATATGTTTCGCTCTTATAGCGATACGTGCTTTTTACATATTTCATTCGCAAATATATGAGTGACGTAATAACACCAAAACAAGAACCGATCATCGCTCCGCCTGTTATGATATCACTACCTTTATTCCAATATACAAATATATAAGCAATTGTTAGCATAAAGAATACGCGAATCAACTGTTCAATTACTTGCGATACACCAGTAGGTATCATATCTCCAAACCCTTGGAAATATCCACGGTACACTGCCATATATGGTGCAATTAATAAAGCAAACGAAGTAACAATTAATGCTAGCCTCGTCTCTTGCCCACCAAGCATATTTGCAATGCTACTCGATCCAATGATAATAATTAAAAATCCGAGCACCCCAAATATAACACCGATAATAGATGCTGACGTAAACAATTTAGCTATTCCGTCACGATCATTCTTTTCATGAAGATCAGCTATTAACTGGGATATTGCTAGCGGAACCCCCGCTACTGATAAAGTTAAGGCTATCATATATACAGGAAAAACGAGACGAAAAATCCCAAGCACTTCATCTCCCGCTATATTTTGCAATGGAATTTGAAAAAAACTCCCCACCACTTTCGATAGGAACGTTGTAATGGTTAAAATTGCAGCGCCTTTTACAAACTTTTTATTCATCTTCTATCTCTTTTCTTTCAAATATGATCTAAATAAATATCAAGTCAGTATTCTTGCTTAATCTAGAGAAACTTCACTCTATTTCATTTAGTTATCATACCAAATTTCTTATATATTGAATACTCTCGTTCCAAATATAATATGTACAAAATAAGATTATTTCCATCCTGTTTTCCCTTTAATTTACTACTTTTACTTATTCAAGATAAACCTGTAATATAATGTAGCTCTTGTCAGTAAGAGGAGGGTTTACAACATGCTAAATTTAGTAAAAAATTATCAAATTTTCCTTTCTTTAGAAAACGAGATACTAAAGCGCTTTGCATACGAAGAAGTTGAGAAAGTCGAAAAATCAGACGAAATAGGGCTTATTCAACCATCTTAAGTTTATGATTTCGTTAACCGTACACAATTAATTTGTGAAGGTAGCCATTTCTCAACGCGTGAATATAATTTGAAGTTAGATGGTGTAATTGATGCTCAACGGATTTACAACATCCAGATATAAGAGTTTCTCACATAAACAACACATATCCAAATAAAAAGAGCCCTCACATTTTACAATACAGTTCATGTGAAGGTTCCTATTCCTATATTGTCTCAGCTTTCAAAAACTGCAGTTTCTCTTTTTGCTCATCATTCGCCATCATTACTATCGTCTTTTCAACATGCGGATGTACATGTTCAAGTGTCACACGCACTCCTGCTTTATCCGATTGCTCAACAAAGTTTAATAACGCCATAGCTCCCGATACATCCATATAACGTACATCTTTCATACGCAAACTAACTGGTGACTTCACATCTTGTAAAGAAGCAAAAATACGATCTACTGATAGAAATGAAAGTGGTCCCTGAATCGTATACGTCGCTTCTTTTTCTTTTATAATAGAAGCTTTACGTTCTTTACACTTCACCATGTATATAATGAAGGAAAGAATAATGCCAAACGCAACAGCAACCATTAAATCGAATTTCACTGTCACAACCATCGTCACGAACATAACAATCACATCACCTCTTGGTGCTACATGTGCTTTCTTCATGCTTTCCCAATCAAACATCCCTATGCCAGTTAAAATTAAAATACCTGATAATACAGCAAGCGGAATATATTGTACCACTGAACCCAGTCCCATAATGAAAATAAATAATATGACACTATGCATACAAGCCGACAGTGCCGTCTTCCCCCCGCTTCTTATATTGACGATAGATCTAACAGTTGCACCTGCTCCTGCTAATCCACCGAACAAACCACTCGCAATATTGCCAATACCTTGTCCGATTAACTCTTTATTACTTTTATGACGTGTCCCCGTCACATTATCCATTACGACAGACGTTAATAACGAGTCAATTGATCCTAGTAAAGCAATACTAAGTGCTGGTAATACAAGTGCTAACATGCCATTTGCGTCTAAATTCGGTACGTGAAGAGATGGCATCGCCTCTGGAATTGCACCTATTTTTTCAATCATCTTATTTAAAGAAAGAGTTCCTACAACTGGTAAGTTGACCGTAATTCCTTGTAGCATAGAAGAAAATAACGGCAACGTTACTGTAACACCTACTAATGCTACTAAACTTGATGGAATGGCCTTAATCCATTTTCCAGAAACAATCATTACAATGATCGTTAATAACACAAGCAGAAAGCTATTTTGTACGTGCTTCATTTCACCTAAAATAATAATCAGTGCAATCCCATTCATAAACCCTGAAACAACAGGATACGGAATGTAACGAACGTAAGAGCCGAGCTTACATACACCAAATAAAATTTGAAATAACCCCGCCATCATAAATGCAATAAAACTTGCTTCTAATCCGTGAGTTGCAATAACGCCTGTTGCAATAACTGTAATCGGCCCAGTAGGACCCGTTACTTGCCCCGGTGTACCGCCAAATAACGCCGCAAACAAACCTGCAAAAATTGCACCATACAATCCGACCAGTGCTCCCTCAGACGTTCCCGTTGCAGCAATACCAAATGCAATCGCTAGCGGCAAGGCAACAATCGCAACAGTAAACCCTGCTAAACATTCCTTTGCTATTTTTTGAAACATATAAATAACCACCTTCTTATAAAGTCCATGTTCCATTGTACATCTAAAACAAATCATTCGTTAGCGTATTTCTAAAAAACTCTTTACAGTCTCGTGAAGTAAACGTCTACATTTACAAATAGCCTTCCAAAGTCAAACTAAAAAACAGCAATATGACGAATCTACCTTTGGAAACAAACTTGACTATGCTATAATGAACAAATTAAATCTTTTACTATATACTTGGAGGCACTATGCTAACTTTTGAAGAAAAATTATCAATTATTGAATCTTTCCCGGAATTAGAAAGAAAGAACGTATCATTAAAACGCGTAAACTTTCACTTTGAAGAAAGTCGTTTAGATAAAAAGAACGTTGTATATCATTTACACCCAAACGGAAACGGATTTGTATATGCATACTTCATTAAAGGTTATAAAACAGATGCTAAAGGTATGATTAACATCCGTGAGTTTTCAGAAGAAGAACTGCGTTCATTAATTGAAAAAGTAATTGAACGTCTATCACAGGAGCCAGAGGAAATTATAGCACCAATGGAACCTGCTGCCGAAGAGGAATGGCGTAACGAAGACGGTCATATCCTAACTCTTATTCAAGAGGATGACATGTGGAATGTTTACGCTGGCGTAAACTTAGACGGTACATTCAACTCTTATCCAGAAGCTGCGGAATACCTTGATGAAGAAGGTTTCTCACGCAAGTAATAAAAATGCCTTTCCAAATTTGGAAAGGCATTTTTTCATTATTTTTTCATACCTTTTAACGACTCTCTCAGCACAAATTTTTGCAACTTCCCGCTCGCATTACGAGGAAGTTCATCTACAAATAAGTAATGACGCGGACGTTTATAGTCGGCTAATTCATCACTTTCTTTGCAATACATTTCTAAATCAGCTTCTGAAATATTTTTATCTTTCTTTACAACGACCGCAACGACACGCTCTCCCCATAGTTCATCTGGCTCACCAAGTACTGCAACATCTAATACACCAGGATGACTATGAAGGAAATCTTCAATTTCACGTGGATAAATATTAACGCCTCCGCTAATTACCATATCATCCACACGATCTGCGACGAATAAATAGCCATCTTTATCGAAATAACCTAAATCACCCGAGTGATACCATCCTTTATACATCGATTTTGCATTTGCTTCTTCTCGGTTATGATAACCAGCCATCATAGTTGGACCGCGCAAAATAATCTCCCCAACTTCATAAGGAGGCAATACATCATCTGGCTCTGCTGGTGCATCTTCGTTCGGTTTAACAATTCGAATTTCATGGCTAAAGCACGGCGTTCCTGCTGAACCAGCTTTCGTAATTTGATCCTCTTCTACGAGAAACGCAACAACTGGTCCCATTTCTGTCATTCCGTAAATTTGAACAAGATCAATATAAAGGCGCTCTTTACATTCCTTCACTAGCGCCGGTGCCATTGCAGCTCCACCGTATACACCGATTTTCATTGAAGTTAAATCATACTTAGTTAGATCTTTTTGCAGTAACATATTCCACATCGTCGGTGCTGCAAAAAACGTCGTAATCTTCTCTTCTTGAATGGTATGTAATACTCTATCCGTATCAAAATGATGTAAAATAACATTCTTTCCGCCAACTTGAATGCGCGGTATGATTCCAGCATTTAACTCGCCGCAATGATATAAAGGTGCTACCACAAGCCCGGCGCTATCCCTGTTATATTTTATGAAATACGTACAAATCATACTATGCTCAGCCATATCACGATGACGATGTAGTACGCCTTTCGGATGACCAGTCGTTCCGCTCGTATAAAGCATAGAACAAAAATCCATTTCATCGACTACAATATCTACTTTTTCAGCTGATGCTTCATTTACTTTTTCATGGTAAGAACTAGCATAGGAAGGTGCATCGTCTTCCACGTACCAAAAAGACGAATTTGGAAAATCTCGTTCAATCATAGCAACTGTTGATTCGACTGCTTTTTCAAAGACAACTACTTTCGAGGCTGCATCTTGGAGGATATACGATAGTTCTTTTGCTTTTAAGCGGAAATTAATTGGATTGAAGATCGCGCCAATTTTCGCACAGGCTAAGTAAACGTTTACAAATTCACGACAGTTATATAGGTAAACAGATACACAATCTCCCTTTCTTACTCCTTCTTTCAATAGAGCTTGCGCCGTTTTATTTATTTGCTCATCCCACTGTTTATATGTCCAACGAATATTTTTTTCTGGTTCTACTAACGCCTCTTTATTCGGATATTTGCCAACTGTCAAATCAAAAATTCTCCCTATCGTCATGTACATGCCAACAATTTCCCCCTTTTCTCTTTCATAAATCTATCATTTCGTCTATAAGTAGACATTGTCCTCTAATAATATGACTAATTTTTCTGATTATTATCGACATAGTTTTACAAATGGACCGTTTGATGGTAAATGAAATTATATCGGCGATTTTTTGAATATATCGAACGCAACCAAATTTATATCAGCTATTTTTCGAATATATCGACTTACCGACAAAAACTGACAATATAAAAAGAGGCTGTTCCAAATCGGAACAACCCCCTTCTTCTTACACGAATAGCTCTTCTAAAATTTTCAGTTTATCTTCTGTATATTTCACGAAGCCATCGTTATATGATTTTGGATCTTTCGGATTCGCAAAATGTGTAATTGCTCCTGTTTGTGGGTGAACAAATTTACTTGATGCCCCGCAACCAAGTCCGATAATCGATTGTACTTCTTCCATAATAACAATATTGTAGATACTTTCTTGCGTCGGTATTGCATACCCAACGTTTTCTAAGTTACCTAAAATATTCTTTTGACGATATAAATAGTATGGTACGTAATTATGGTTCTTCGTCCACGCTTCCGCCTCATGCATCATCGCAGTAATTTCTTCGCGACCTGCTACTTTATATTTACGTTTGTTTTGCGTCATTTCAGAAGCACGTTTAAATGATAACGTATGAACTGTTAACGATTCTGGCATTAACTTTTCTGTTTCATCTAACGTATGCTTGAAGATGTCTAATCCTTCACCAGGAAGACCAATAATTAAATCCATATTAATATTGTTCATTCCCATTTCACGTGCTAAATGATACTTCTCAATCGTTTCTTCTACAGTGTGATGACGTCCAATTGCCTTTAGTGTCTCTTGATGGTATGACTGCGGATTAATACTAATACGGTCAATGTTCCATTTATTTAACACTTCTAGCTTTGCTGGTGTGATTGTATCTGGGCGACCTGCCTCAACTGTTACTTCACGTACATCTTTCACATCAGGGAAAGCTTGGTACATTTCTTCATACAACATATCCATCTCTTCTGCTGTAATACTCGTCGGTGTACCGCCGCCGTAATAAATCGTCGTAACTGTAACACCTTTTTCTTTTAAAAACTTACCAATTTCACGAACTTCATAATGTAACCCGCCTAAGAACGAATCAACTGATCCTTGGCGTCCGTTAATTGCATAAGCCGGGAACGTACAGTACGCACATTTTGTAGGACAAAACGGAATACCGATGTAAATACTTACTTCTTCTTTCAAACGGTATAAATCCGGAACAACCGCTAATTGGCAATCAACAATACGCTGAAGAAGTTCAATTTTCTCTTCATGAATTAAATAACTTTCACGAAGTTCTTTATGCGCTTCTTCTTTTGACATACCATTTTGAAGCAGCTTGTGAAGAAGTTTCGTTGGGCGTACCCCAGTTAATATTCCCCAGCTCTGTTCAAGTCCAGTTAGCTGTTGAAGTACAGAAAGATATACGTAAGAAACAACATGTTTCACTTGCTTCATACGTTCTTTTTCTTCTGTGAAAGCAGATAAATCTTTTGCGAATGTTTCTTCATATACATTTCCGGTTGCAACATCTGTTAAACGAGCCGATGCTGTCACATTACCTTCTATCTGTATATCAACGATAAGATTTGCTTCTTCTTTCTCAAACCCTATCGTGCTCTCTTCAAAAAATAAACCGCCAATATTTTGTAGCGGACGTAAAAAACGATCATCTTGTAACGTTTTAATTGAAATTAACAACATTATCACCTTTTCATTTGCAAACTCTCTTTAGTTTACTTGAAGGGCGTTTGAAGGTCAATACAGAAGGTTTTACCTTATTTCGTCTATTAAAAACTTAAAGGCATAAGAGATAACATTTCTCTTATGCCTTTTATAAACCTATTAGCTATTTTTAATCATAAATCTTAAACGTATTCCTAATAACACCAGAATTACACCTATAAATGGAAGGTAATCCGTATTATGCCCTGTAGCTGGAAGTTTTTGATTATTAGAACCGCCTTGTTCTTTTTCTGGTAAGTTAGGCTTTTCTACTTCTTCGCCTGGGCTTTCTGTTCCTTCACCTGGCTTTTCTATTCCTTCACCTGATGTTCCTGTTTCCCCACCTGGTTTTTCTATTCCTCCACCTGGTGTTTCTGTTCCTTCACCTGGCTTTTCTGTTCCTTCACCTGGTGTTTCTGTCTCTCCACCTGGTGTTTCTGTCTCTCCACCTGGTGTTTCTGTCTCTCCACCTGGTGTTTCTGTCTCTCCACCTGGTGTT
>NZ_JBIYCZ010000017.1:0-117958 GCF_044908245.1 Bacillus sp. RC242 | reverse complement strand
ATGATCAGGTTGATAGGTTCGAGGTGGAAGCATGGTGACATGTGGAGCTGACGAATACTAATAGATCGAGGACTTAACCATATAATATGAAGCAATGTTATCTAGTTTTGAAAGAATATAAAAAACTTGTTGACTTTAAATGTCGAATAAGTTATGATAATTCTTGTCTTAAATGAATACAGTCTGGTAATGATGGCAGAGAGGTCACACCCGTTCCCATACCGAACACGGAAGTTAAGCTCTCTAGCGCCGATAGTAGTTGGGACCTTGTCCCTGTGAGAGTAGGACGTTGCCAGGCAATTCGGAGGATTAGCTCAGCTGGGAGAGCACCTGCCTTACAAGCAGGGGGTCGGCGGTTCGATCCCGTCATCCTCCACCATTTAGCCGACTTAGCTCAATTGGTAGAGCAACTGACTTGTAATCAGTAGGTTGGGGGTTCAAGTCCTCTAGTCGGCACCAGAAAATCATGGCGGTTGTGGCGAAGTGGTTAACGCACCGGATTGTGGCTCCGGCACTCGTGGGTTCAATTCCCATCAGTCGCCCCATTTTTTCTTTTTAAATTATAATATGCGGGTGTGGCGGAATTGGCAGACGCACTAGACTTAGGATCTAGCGCCTTTGGCGTGGGGGTTCGACTCCCTTCACCCGCACTTTTAATAAAATAACTCAAACATGTCTTGCGGAAGTAGTTCAGTGGTAGAATACAACCTTGCCAAGGTTGGGGTCGCGGGTTCGAATCCCGTCTTCCGCTCCAATTTTCAGTATGACATGCCGGGGTGGCGGAACAGGCAGACGCACAGGACTTAAAATCCTGCGGTGGGTGACCACCGTGCGGGTTCGACCCCCGCCCTCGGCACCATATGCGCCCGTAGCTCAATTGGATAGAGCGTTTGACTACGGATCAAGAGGTTAGGGGTTCGACTCCTCTCGGGCGCGTTTTTTATTAACGGGAAGTGGCTCAGCTTGGTAGAGCACCTGGTTTGGGACCAGGGGGTCGCAGGTTCAAATCCTGTCTTCCCGATATTTTCAAAATATGGGGCCTTAGCTCAGCTGGGAGAGCGCCTGCCTTGCACGCAGGAGGTCAGCGGTTCGATCCCGCTAGGCTCCACTTATTTGAATATAACTTATGGCGGTGTAGCTCAGCTGGCTAGAGCGTACGGTTCATACCCGTGAGGTCGGGGGTTCGATCCCCTCCGCCGCTACCATAAAGGACCTTTAGCTCAGCTGGTTAGAGCAGACGGCTCATAACCGTCCGGTCGTAGGTTCGAGTCCTACAAGGTCCACCACTCAAAGTTCATAACTCGGAGGTATACCCAAGTTCGGCTGAAGGGATCGGTCTTGAAAACCGACAGGCGGCGAGAGTCGCGCGGGGGTTCGAATCCCTCTACCTCCTCCATTTTTTTCTAAATTAAATATTATATCATCGCGGGGTGGAGCAGTACGGTAGCTCGTCGGGCTCATAACCCGAAGGTCGCAGGTTCAAATCCTGTCCCCGCAACCAAATGGTCCCGTGGTGTAGTGGTTAACATGCCTGCCTGTCACGCAGGAGATCGCCGGTTCGACCCCGGTCGGGACCGCCATTTTTTTTACATAAAGGCTCGGTAGCTCAGTCGGTAGAGCAGAGGACTGAAAATCCTCGTGTCGGCGGTTCGATTCCGTCCCGAGCCACCATTTTGAAATCGCAAGCCGGCTTAGCTCAATTGGTAGAGCAACTGACTTGTAATCAGTAGGTTGGGGGTTCAAGTCCTCTAGCCGGCACCACTTTCAAAATGAGCCATTAGCTCAGTTGGTAGAGCATCTGACTTTTAATCAGAGGGTCGAAGGTTCGAATCCTTCATGGCTCACCATTTTTAATTTAATGCGGGTGTAGTTTAGTGGTAAAACAAGAGCCTTCCAAGCTCTGGTCGAGAGTTCGATTCTCTTCACCCGCTTTTTATGGGCCTATAGCTCAGCTGGTTAGAGCGCACGCCTGATAAGCGTGAGGTCGATGGTTCGAGTCCATTTAGGCCCACCATAATTATTCCGCAGTAGCTCAGTGGTAGAGCTATCGGCTGTTAACCGATCGGTCGTAGGTTCGAGTCCTACCTGCGGAGCCATATTATAGAGAAGTACCCAAGTGGCTCAAGGGGCTCCCCTGCTAAGGGAGTAGATCGCGAACGCGGTGCGAGGGTTCGAATCCCTTCTTCTCTGCCAGATTTTGGCCCGTTGGTCAAGTGGTTAAGACACCGCCCTTTCACGGCGGTAACACGGGTTCGAATCCCGTACGGGTCATACTAAAAGAGATAGCATAATCTGCTATCTCTTTTTTATTGTATATATGTTATCTAAAGCGAACTTTTAGTAGTCTGCTTTTTTTATAAAAGATGGAGTATGAAAAGGTCATTATAGGGGGGGTGTTCTACTGGAAAAGATACCTAAAATGTTAAAGCATCTTTCGCTAGATAACCACCTTTACACTGATTTCGCCATCGCTCTACTGAATATCAAGTTCACTGCAATCACGATGACTGCACCGATAAGGGTTGCAAATACACGGTCGAACAGAATGATAGACTGGAACGGCTTGCCGGCTTCCATGATCAAAATAATGAGCGGGATCATGGTTGCAGAGTATACAAGATAATTTCGAACCTTTAGAAGAGGTCGAGCACCTGCGAATAGCCCGATACTTATAACTAACCCCAAAATTGGTAGACTAGTTGCGAGAAGCAAGCTCGCAACAATCACGCCGATTACTGTACCAAGCACTCGTTGTGTTGTTTTGATTGGAAAGAGTTCTATTTTCCGCTGAGTAAGGATTGCTACGGTAATTGCAATCCAATAGAAGTGGTGCTCGGGCCAAAGTATTCGCAATCCCTCAGCTATACCTAGACATAATGCGAGCCTGATTGGGAATTGCCAACTGGATAGGTGTGCAAGAGAGTTCCACCATAGAATGATTTTTTTCGATGTTGGCCCTTTCACAGCTCCATCCAGCGATGATTTAAAACAACGGTGTACCCAGATGCCTAGCACCAAGCTGATACTGACGGTCCAAATCGCCCCTGCTAAGATTGAAAAAATTAGTTCCATCCGGTACTCCGTCTGGTCGACCATATTGAGGATGATAATCAGGAATACGACAAAGCGTGTTGTTGCCACCGCCAAGGCACGACTATATCCGCCAATTAACGCAGCAAGGCTTACCAGCAGGATCAAGACTCCAAATGTCAGATAGCCATGTCCGAAAGAGAGAACAGCAGCAATCGCAGCGAGCACTACTGATATCAGCGCTGATGCCAACCTTTTCCCGTGATTTATAAAACTCGAACCGACTTTCACGCTACTGACTGCCAAACTGCCGACCGATGCAGCAAAACCAAGAGCGGGATAGCCTAGAACTGTGGCGAACAGAACGGGTCCGGCCATACCTATGCCGGCGGAAATGAGTTCTACTATTTCTACCTTGGCCTCCTTAGACCAAGAAAACACTTGAGCCCTATATGTCTTTACATTCATCTATAGCACCTCTTCCGACCCAAAGAGTAGGGTACAGTTTAATAATAGGCTCTTTCTTTAATCCATGGACATGTGGTGATACCTATGTCCATCAGGCTAATATTTTGAAGTATCCCCAAAATGAAAATTTTATCTTTCCAGAGTTATTTATAATAATTCAGCTCATTTTTTTCGATATGGGGAAATACCAATTTCTTAAGTTGATGGCAATGTATGGTGACCCCTTATAAAAACCTCTAAAAGTATTGCTGCGGATTTACAAAAGTTAAATGATGAGAATTATGTGAAGGCTAACTTCTTCGCTCCAGCCAAATTTTGAGGTGGGAGTCTTACTACCCACAAATAGCGGGATAAATAATATAGATAGAAGAAGCTATTCTTGTCGAAACGTCGATATAACCAAAGGTGTGTTCGATATAATTTCACTTACCAAGAAAACTTTAAGAAAAAACCTTTCACAATCTAAAGAAAACGCCTCCATTGAGATGGATTTCACCCGCATTCTAACAACTTTACACTCTATGTGAAAAAGTTCACAAATAGGTCATAATTTGTGAAGGAATTCACAATAATCCGTGCTACAATATGTATGTAAAGAAGTTAAACAACATTAAATTAGTATTTTAATTAATTACTTAAACAATAATAAAAAATAGATGTAAACAATTGAAAGGGGAAATTAACATGAAAAAAGGTATCAATCGCGTAGTATTAGTAGGAACAGGAGCAGTAGGTTGTAGTTACGCTTACTCAATGATCAACCAAGGTGTAGCTGAAGAATTCGTACTAGTAGATGTTAATGAAGCAAAAGCAGAAGGAGAAGCAATGGACTTAAGCCATGCGGTACCATTCTCTCCAGCACCAACAAAAGTTTGGAGCGGTAGCTATGCAGATTGTAAAGATGCAGATTTAGTAGTTATCACTGCTGGATTACCACAAAAGCCAGGCGAAACTCGTTTAGACTTAGTTGAGAAAAATACAAAGATCTTTAAACAAATCGTTCGCGGTATTATGGATAGCGGATTCGATGGAATCTTCTTAATCGCAACTAACCCAGTTGATATTTTAACTTACGTAACTTGGAAAGAATCTGGTTTACCGAAAGAGCGCGTAATCGGTTCTGGTACTACTTTAGACTCTGCTCGTTTCCGTTACATGTTAGGTGACTACTTAGATGTAGATCCACGTAACGTTCATGCTTACATCGTTGGTGAGCACGGTGACACTGAACTTCCAGTATGGAGCCACGCTACTGTAGGTGTACAAAAACTAGAAACAATCTTAGCGAACAACGAACAGTATAACCAAGAAGATTTAGATAAAATCTTTGAAAATGTACGCGATGCAGCTTACCACATTATTGAGCGTAAAGGCGCAACTTACTACGGAATCGGTATGTCACTACTTCGTGTAACTAAAGCAATCTTAAGCAACGAGAACAGCGTATTAACTGTATCGGCATACCTTGAAGGTCAATATGGTGAGAAAGATGCTTTCGTAGGTGTTCCAGCTGTTATTAACCGCGAAGGTGTACGTGAAATCGTAGAACTTGAGCTAAATGAAGAAGAAAAAGCGAAATTCGCTCATTCTGTAAAAGTATTAAAAGAAACAATGGCACCAGTACTATAATAATTGCTAAATAATTCAGAGGCGGGAAGCTGCTTCCTACCTCTGAGTTTTTATATAATTTAATATAAATTCCTTTTCCGGTTTCCCTTGTATATCCCCAATATACCCCTTTTGCTGGATAAGGGTCGTTTATAGAAAAGAGCACTCTACTTTATATAGAGTGCTCTTTATTATCCCGCATTAACGGGCAGTAAGACCCCCACTTCAAAATGCAGCGAAAGCAAAGAAGTTAGGTGGGGGATCAACTGCCCGTAAAAGCCCGATTTGTTCAACTAATAATCAGTGGTGGATGAACAAAACCCCCACTGATTAAAGTTTCACTTTATCATTTTTTAGGTGTTAATCCTAATTTCTTTAAAATATCTGCCAGTGTACCGCTTTTTGATTTTTCTACAGGTGTTTGTGATTTTGCTGCATCTGGTCCTTTTTTCAAGAATTTCTTTTCTACGAAGCGAATGTCTTTTTCGTCGACGATGCCGTCATTATTAAGATCGCCATCTTTTACAGATACTCCTTTTTTACCATAGTTATTAGCGATAATTTCAGCATCTTTAATATCAATTATTTTATCGCCATTTACGTCGCCTGCAAGGTTTTCATCTGGACGAGCATATTAATATTGACCGAGTAGCTTACCATCTTTTTCAGTACCTAATTTCGTTGTTAGACGGTTTGAAATGAATTACCCGATGTTTCAGAATCACTGAAATAGGCGAATACACCGCCGAATGTAAGGGATAAGCCAAGTGAAGCTGTGACAACTCCCATTCCAACCTTTTGTTTTAATGACATAAGAAAGCCCCCCTAATTTAATTTTTATCAGACTTTCGCCTGGAGCATCGATAGAGTAAACATAGTGTTTCAGTATGAATTATATTTGCGAAAGTTCAATGTTCTTTATTGAGAATGAGTATATGCTTATGAATTTTCCATTTCAATAAAATTGTGACAAAAAATATTGAGAAACATTTTTTTATGACAGATTATTTTGTTACGATTTTAAGTGATAAATAGCGAGTAAAATAGGATAAATCTTATGAAATAAAGGTTGAGAAATAAATAATAGGATGAAAGGCTAGTAGGAAATGAAGCGTTTGCAATGAATATTCGTCAAAATTCGATAATTTACACGGAAAATGTGAAAATTTTAAGTGAAATTTAAGAAAAAAACGAATATTTTTTAAAAAAATAACAAGGATATTTCAGTTTTTCGCAGAAATGATAAAGAGTAAAAAATTTCTGTCATCTTAGTGAGGTGAACATATTGGATGTAATAAATTGTGAAGAAGTGAAACGAGATGAGTTTCATACAGAAAAGTACTATGACAGTTATAACATCTTTGGGGCACATATTGTGACGGAAGATGGGATGCGAGGTGTACGATTCACAGTATGGGCTCCTCATGCGAAAGCAATGAGTGTTGTTGGGGATTTTAATGAATGGGATTATGAGCAACATAAGATGCTACAAGTGACAGAAGAGGGGATTTGGTCCTTGTTTGTACCGCATATTGAAGAGAATGAGATATATAAGTATGCGATTGAAACGATGGATGGTGACGTTATTTTAAAAGCAGATCCTTACGCAGTATATGCAGAAGTAAGACCAAATACGGCATCTGTAGTTTTTGATATAGAGGGATATGAATGGAATGATAAGAACTGGATTCGTAAGAGAAAGAAAAAATCGATTTATAAAGAAGCGATGACAGTTTATGAATTACATTTCGGTTCTTGGAAAAAGAAAGAAGATGGCGCTCTGTATTCTTACAGAGAAATGGCCGAGGAGCTCATTCCGTATGTGGTGGAACATCAATTTACACATATTGAAATTATGCCGCTTGTTGAGCATCCATATGATCGTTCTTGGGGATATCAAGGAACAGGATATTATGCAGCGACAAGTAGATTCGGCACGCCACATGATTTGATGTATTTTGTCGATGAATGTCATAAATATGGAATCGGTGTCATTTTAGATTGGGTGCCGGGGCATTTTTGTAAAGATGCTCACGGTTTATATTTGTTTGATGGGACACCGACTTATGAATATAAAGATATAGATGTACAAGAAAACCAGGTATGGGGAACTGTTAATTTTGATTTAGGAAAGAGGGAAGTACGTAATTTCTTAATTTCAAATGCGTTATTTTGGATGAGGTATTTCCATATTGATGGGTTCAGAGTAGATGCAGTTGCGAATATGCTGTATTGGAATAAAGAAGGAAAAGAGCAAAGCAATGAACACGCCGTTTCTTTCTTACGAGAGTTAAATGAAGCCGTGTTTGCAGAAGATGAAGAGTTTCTTATGACAGCGGAAGATTCAACAGCTTGGCCACTTGTAACAGCTCCAACATACGAGGGTGGACTTGGATTCAATTATAAATGGAATATGGGTTGGATGAATGACGTGCTGAAATATATGGAATGTGCGCCAGAGTACCGGAAATACATTCATGAGAAAATGACATTTTCTTTAATATATGCTCACTCTGAAAACTTCATATTGCCGCTTTCTCATGATGAAGTCGTTCATGGGAAAAAGTCGTTATTAAATAAAATGCCGGGAGATTACTGGGATAAGTTTGCTCAGCTTCGTTTATTATATGGATATTTCTTTACTCATCCAGGTAAGAAATTACTCTTTATGGGTGGAGAATTCGGGCAATTTGATGAGTGGAAAGACCTTGAAGATTTAGATTGGAATTTACATGATTTTGAAATGCATCGTAATATGCATGATTACTTTAAAGAGCTCATAGCATTGTATAAGCGCTCAAAACCACTTTGGCAGTTAGATCACTCGCCTGAAGGATTTCAGTGGATTGATGCTAATAATAATGAGCAAAGTATTTTCTCGTTTATCCGCCAAGGGGATAAGCAGGAAGATGCGTTAGTTGTCGTATGTAATTTTACGAAAGCTACATATGAAAACTATAAAGTAGGTGTACCAGATTTCGAGTACTATAACGAAATTTTAAACAGTGACTCGGCGCAATATGGCGGATCGGGGCAAGTTAATAAGAAACGTCTCAAGACGATTCTAGAGCCATATCATAATCAAGCGGCACATGTAGAAATTACAATTCCACCATTTGGCGTATCCATATTACGACCAGTGAAGACGAGAAAGGGGAGCAAAAAACAAGATGGCTCAAAAACAAAAGTGCGTAGCAATGTTACTAGCAGGGGGAAAAGGTAGTCGTTTAAGTGCATTAACAAAAAATTTAGCCAAGCCAGCTGTTCCATTTGGTGGTAAATATCGCATTATTGATTTTACGTTAAGTAACTGTGCAAACTCCGGTATTGAAACGGTGGGGATTTTAACACAATATCAACCGTTAGAACTTCATAATTATATTGGAATCGGAAATGCTTGGGATCTTGATCGTGTAAACGGTGGAGTCACTGTGTTACCTCCTTATGCGGAGTCTTCAGGTGTGAAGTGGTATACAGGTACGGCAAGTGCTATTTATCAAAACTTAAACTATTTAAGTCAGTATGAACCAGAATATGTTCTTATTTTATCTGGTGACCATATTTATAAAATGGATTACAGTAAAATGCTAGATTATCATGTTGAGAAAGAAGCGGACGTTTCAATTTCTGTTATTGAAGTGCCTTGGGATGAAGCAAGTCGCTTTGGCATCATGAATACAAATGAAGAGATGGAAGTTGTTGAATTTGAGGAGAAACCGCAGTTTCCAAGAAGTAATCTTGCATCAATGGGAATTTATATTTTTAACTGGGCTATTTTAAAAGAATATTTAGAGATGGATGCGAGAAATCCTGAATCTAGTAATGACTTCGGAAAAGATGTACTTCCGCTTTTATTAGATGAAGGGAAGAAGTTGATGGCGTATCCATTTGAAGGATATTGGAAAGATGTTGGAACGGTGAAAAGCTTATGGGAAGCGAATATGGATTTACTTCGTGATGAAACATCGTTGAACTTGAACGATCGTAATTGGCGCATTTATTCTGTGAATCCAAATGAGCCACCTCAATATATTGCACAGCAGGCAAAAGTAGAAGAGTCACTTATTAATGAAGGATGCGTCATTGAAGGGGACGTGAAGCATTCTGTTTTATTCCAAGGAGTAACGGTAGAAGAAGGTAGTATGGTAATCGATTCCGTCGTTATGCCTGGGGCAAAGATTGGTAAAAACGTTGTGATTGAAAGAGCGATTGTTGGATCAGAAATGGTTATTGAAGATGGGACAATAATTCGCCCAGAAAAAAATGTTGACGATGTAGTACTAATTGCTGAAGGAAAATAGAAAAGGGGGATGAAATGAATGGGAGAAAAAATGTTGGGGATTATTAATGCAACGGGAAGTTTTCCTTCCTTAAAGAAAGTAACAGGGCATCGTTCATTAGCGGCGTTACCGTTTGGAGGCCGTTACCGACTCATTGATTTCATGCTTTCAAATATGGTGAATTCTAATATTCATAGCGTGGCGGTTTTTACAAGTCATAAAAATCGTTCTTTAATGGATCATGTCGGTTCAGGAAAACAGTGGGATTTAGATAGAAAGCGTGATGGCCTGTTTTTATTCCCACCGAACTGCCAATGTGATCATGACGAATTTGGATCTTTTGCACATTTTAGAAGACATATTGATTATTTTCTAAGAAGCAGAGAAGAATATGTTGTTATTACGAATAGCCATCTTGTAACAGCGTTAAACTTTCAAGCGGTGTTAGAGCGACATATACATACGTCTGCAGATATTACTGAAGTTTGTCATGAAGGGGTTTCGCTTCAAACATATGTGTTAAAGAAACAATTATTGCTAGACTTATTTGAGACATATAAAGATGTGGAGCAATACAGTTTATTTGATGTAGTGAGAGAAAAGCGAGGGGAATCACTGCATATTGCTACGTATGAGCATACAGGGTATGTAGCTATTATTGATTCGATTGAAAGTTACTATAAACATAGTCTAGAAATTTTGCAGCCTTCTATTTGGAAGCAATTATTTAAGAAAGAAGCACCGATCTTTACGAAAGTAAAAGATGAGCCACCAACTCGTTATATGAAGGGTGCAGTAGTGAAAAATACAATGGTTGCAAACGGCAGTATTATTGAAGGGGAAGTGGAAAATAGTGTTGTCGCCCGTTCTGTTAAAATTGGAAAAGGTTCAATTGTACGTAATAGTATTATTATGCAAAAGAGCCAAATTGGAGATAATTGTATAATAGACGGTGTTATTATTGATAAAGATGTGAAACTTGGCGACGGCGTAGTGTTAAAAGGAAGTGCTGATAAGCCATATGTTGTAGAAAAAGGTAGTGTACAAAATAGTACAATCAATAGTTATTCGTAAATAGCAGGTGCATAATTAGTGGGGGATTTAAAACCCCCACTAATTAAGGTTTTACTCTATATGAAAACTTGAAGGGAGGAAGCTGTAAGAGGAGCGATTTATGATGTATACGCTTTTCGTGCAGTGGAACAACAGGTGAATATTTTATTTGCAGTATCAGAATGTGTACCGTTTATTAAATCCGGAGGTCTAGCTGATGTAGCAGGAGCGCTTCCAAAAGAATTAAAAAAATTAGGAGTGAATGTTCGCATTATACTTCCAAACTACAGTCTTATCCCGAAAGAGTTAAGAGAAGGATGTACGCTTCATAAAGTAATTAACGTTCCTCTTGGATGGAGAAATCAATATTGCGGGATTTTAAAAGGTGAGCAGGACGGGATTACGTATTACTTAATAGATAATGAATATTATTTTAAGAGAGATTCTCTATATGGCCATTATGATGATGGGGAGCGTTTTTCTTATTTTTCAAAAGCAGTTTTAGAGTGTATTCCGCATCTTGATTTCGAAGTAGATGTTCTTCATAGCCATGATTGGCATACAGCTATGGTTAATTTCTTACTTCGTGAAAAGTATCAAGATAACCCGTTATATGAGCATATTAAAACGGTATATACGATTCATAACTTGCAGTTCCAAGGTGTATTTCCTCCTGAAGTGATGTACGACTTACTGGAGCTTGGTCATGAATATTTTCATAGTGAACAGCTTGAGTTTTATGGAAACGTGAACTTTATGAAAGGCGGTATTATCGCATCTGACCAAATTACAGCGGTTAGCCCGACATATAAAGAAGAGATTCAATATGAGTTTTTCGGTGAGAAGTTAGATGGATTGCTACGAAAGCATAACGATAAGCTTAGTGGCATTGTAAATGGAATTGATACGAGTGTATATAATCCAGAAACAGATCCATATATTATGGCTCAGTATAGTGCAGAGTCATTAGAGGAAAAGAGTGAAAATAAACGCGCATTGCAGCGTTATTTTGGTTTACCAGAAAAAGAAGATACACCAGTTATTTCGATGGTAACACGATTAACGAAGCAAAAGGGGCTTGATCTAGTACGTACTGTATTCCGTGAAATAATGGAAGAAGATGTACAATGTATTATTTTGGGGTCAGGCGATTCTGAATACGAGCAGTTCTTTGAATGGATGGCATACGAGTATCCAGAAAAGGTAAAAGTATATATTGGGTTTAATGAAGCGTTAGCGCACCAAGTGTACGCGGGAAGCGATTTGTTTTTAATGCCATCGCTGTTTGAACCGTGTGGACTTGGACAAATTATTGCGCTAGCATATGGCACGATTCCAATTGTAAGAGAAACAGGCGGATTAAATGATACTGTACATTCTTACGATGAGGACACTGGAATTGGGAATGGCTTTAGCTTTACGAATTTTAATGCGCATGACATGTTACATACGATTCTTCGTGCAATTGAGTTTTATCAAGATAAACCGGTATGGGATAAGCTTGTAAAGCAAGCGATGACTGAAGATTATAGCTGGGGGAAATCTGCTCTTGCATACAAGAAATTGTATAAAAGTCTCATGGAATAACATTGAGGTGGTGAAAAAATGTTTACTCATGTTGAAAGCTTCAAATCCGCTTTTCTAGAAAAATTAGAAACGATGTATGGGAAAAGTTTCAAAGATTCTACAACTCGTGATCAGTATAATACGCTCGGTCATATGGTACGTGAGTATATGAATAGTCAATGGATTGCAACGAATGAAAGTTATCGTTCTGGAGATCAAAAACAAATGTATTATTTATCCATTGAATTTTTACTTGGGCGTTTACTAGGCAGTAACATATTAAATTTAGGCATTCGAGATGTATGTGAAAAAGGACTTTTTGAACTTGGAATTTCTTTGCACGAGTTAGAAGAGATTGAAGCAGATGCTGGCCTTGGTAACGGCGGACTTGGACGTTTAGCAGCCTGTTTCCTCGATTCACTCGCTTCTTTAAACTTACCAGGACATGGCTGTGGTATTCGTTATAAGCATGGTCTGTTTGATCAAAAAATTGTTGATGGCTATCAAGTAGAATTTCCAGAACAGTGGCTTCTTCATGAAAACGTTTGGGAAGTAAGAAGGTATGACCAAGCCGTAGAAGTAAGTTATTTTGGAAACGTTGAACCACTAGAAATTGATGGACGTTTAGAGTTCAGGCATACAAATGCAGAAGTTATTATGGCAGTACCATATGACGTTCCAGTTGTAGGGTATGAAACGAGTACTGTAAATACGCTTCGACTTTGGAATGCGGAGCCAGTTCCTTTCCCGCAAAATTGTAAAGATATTTTGAAATATAAGCGTGAAACAGAGGCCGTATCGGAGTTTTTATATCCAGATGATACGCATGATGAGGGGAAAATACTTCGTTTAAAACAACAGTATTTCCTCGTATCAGCAAGTTTGCAAAATATCGTTCGTATGCATAGGGAGAGACACGGTAGTCTTCGTCAGTTACATGAAAAAATCGCGATTCATATAAACGATACACATCCGGTTCTAGCAATTCCAGAACTTATGCGTATTTTATTAGACGAAGAAAAATTGACATGGGAAGAGGCTTGGCACATAACAACGCAGACGATTTCCTATACGAATCATACGACGTTATCAGAAGCGCTTGAGAAATGGCCAATTCGCATTTTTAAACCGTTATTACCGAGAATTTATATGATTATTGAAGAAATTAATGAACGTTTCTGTCATGAGCTTTGGGACCGTTATTCGTACGATTGGAAGCGTATTGAGGACATGGCCATTATTGCGCATGACCTTGTAAAAATGGCTCATTTAGCGATTGTTGGTAGCCATAGCGTTAACGGTGTGGCGAAAATTCATACAGAAATTTTAAAGCAGCGTGAAATGCGATTGTTCTATGAATTTTATCCAGATAAGTTTAATAATAAAACGAATGGAATTGCTCATAGGCGCTGGCTAATGAAGGCGAATCCGCAGCTGACGAATCTTATTTCGGAAGCGATTGGAGAAGAATGGAAGAAAGAGCCAATTAAGCTGCAAGCACTGCAAAACTTTATACATGATACTAGTTTTCAAGAAAAGCTTGCAGGGGTAAAACAAGAGCGTAAGATTATTTTAGCGGAGAGCATTCATAATAAAATGGGGATCACTATTGACCCAAATTCTATTTTTGATGTGCAAGTGAAAAGGTTGCATGCCTATAAACGACAGTTATTAAATGTTCTTCATATTTTGTATTTGTATAACCGTTTAAAAGAGGATACTAGTTTTTCATTTTACCCGCGTACTTTTATTTTTGGAGCGAAAGCATCACCTGGCTATTATTATGCGAAGAAAATTATTAAATTAATAAATGAGCTTGCAAGAAAAGTAAATACCGATCCGTACGTAAGTCAATTTATGAAAGTTATCTTTCTAGAAAACTACCGAGTTTCTTTAGCGGAAGATATATTCCCAGCGGCAGATGTAAGTGAACAAATTTCAACTGCGAGTAAAGAAGCATCGGGAACAGGTAACATGAAATTCATGATGAATGGTGCAATTACACTCGGAACGTTAGATGGAGCTAATATTGAAATAAAAGACCGGGTCGGTGATGATGCCTGCTTCATTTTCGGCTTAACGGCGGATGAGGTCCTTCATTACTACCAAAACGGTGGATATCGTGCAAGTGACTATTATCACCACAATATGCACATTAAAAAAGTAGTAGATCAGTTAACGAATGGTTTCTTTGCACAGTCGGGAGCTGAATTTGAGGCGATTTATGATTCTCTCGTTATTCAAAATGATGAATACTTCGTTCTTCGAGATTTTAGCCCATATGCAGAAAGACAAGAAGCTGTCGGAAGGGCCTATGAAAATAGGGAGAAATGGCTGGAAATGTCGATTTTGAACATTGCACAATCTGGGCATTTTGCGAGTGATCGAACAATTTTGCAGTACAGTAATGAAATTTGGGGTATTGGTAATACTGTTAAACTATTTTAGATGAAAGCCCCTGTTGAAGGGGCTTTTATTTATTTTTAAAACAGGGATACGCTTGCTTAGAAAAATAAAACGAGCTTAATGAGATTAAGCTCGTTTTACTTATGTTGCTTAAGAAAGAAATGGGATAGCGGTATATATTATACCTGTTCCGCCATATTCGCCTGTCGCAAAGTATGAAAATGTAAAGAAACCTGTAAACGAAAAAATTATTATAAGAAAAAGTGCAAAGAAAAATTTTAGCATGTAAGGTCCCCTCATCCGAAAGTAATTTCATAGATTATTATAGTATACAAATATTAAATTTCCAATTGTTTACTGGTTAAAAATGAGAGGTCAGACATGTTTTGTATGTTGTAATGGAATGGTTATTCGTAATGGATTTTGTATTTTTCGTAAATGTCATGTTGTGATGGACGTGTGCATATTCCCAGTCTTTATCATTAAAATGGACATTTCTTGGAGGGAGAAGAGGAACGACATCGAATAAATTGACAAAACGAAAGCTACTAGCTACTTGCAGTTTATAATAATTTCGAAAGGCGATATCTCCAACTTTTGGAGAGGCAAAGGTATAAAGACCGTACTGTGCGAAGGCAGTATTTATACGTGCATCTAGTATGTGTAGTGTAGCGAGTGCACCGCCTAAGCTATGGCCTGTTGCAAGAAGTTTCTTATGGGCTGGTAATGACACGAGCATATCCATAATAGAATCCCGGCAAGATTCATAAATTGAAAGAAAGCCGTTATGAACATTTCCGCTATTTAAAGCGTATGGGTATGGTCTTTGGTTGACGAGTGAATCGATAATCCAATCTGTATCTGTTTGTGTACCCCTAAAAGCTACAATAATCGTATCTTCAGATTCTAATATGAACCCAAACCATTCCATCGTTTGAATCGCTTTTCCTTGAAAGCCTTGTACATATTGGAATCCATCAGGTATTTCAAAAATCCCATTTTGTTTATATTGTTCATACGTTAGATCGCAGCAAGATGCTAACAATATGGCAGTATCTTTATCAAAGGATAAAGGAGTACGCATCAAGCAAGCCCTCCTTAAGAAAAGGTATAGTTCAATATATGCAGTGAGGGACTTGATTCATTCTTTTTTGAAAAAAGGCTTGAACCTACAGTTACGTGAGGGAGTATGATTTTTGTAAACATATTGTTAGGAGGAGTGTAGGATGAGCAAAAAGGAAGGCTATTCAATTGGTGAGTTTTCAAAGAGAACAGGCACATCAATACGGACACTACAGTATTACGATGAACTTGGCCTGCTTAAACCTGAAAAAAATATAAGTTCAGGACACCGTGTATATAAAGATAGAGATATATTAGCGCTCCAAAAAATAGTGAGTCTTAAAGTATTAGGATATAGTTTAGAAGAAATTCGTGTCATGCTCAATGTGAAAAGTTTGAATATAAGCTTAAAAGAAACATTACAAAATCAAAGAGTAGCCTTTGAAGAAAAGAAAAAACAACTTGAAGTTTCGATAAAGGCGATTGAACGAACAATGGTATACCTTGAGGAAGGTGAAGAGGTAGATAGTAATATATTAATGAGCTTAATTAATAGTATCCAAAAAGAAAACGAACAGCGTTTATGGCTTGAAGAATATGTACCAAAAGAAGTGGCTGATGGATTATATAATAAGCCGGAAGAAGAGGACATAGCACTTGATAAAGAGTTTATGCGTTTAGCAAAAGAAGTGAAAAGGTTATTTGGAAGACAAATTGAAGATTCAGAAGTGCAAAAATTGGTTGATGAACATATGAAAGCGACTCTTAAGTATGTCGGTGAAGAGACAATGTATTCTCTAGGTAAATTAGAGAATGTAGAAGAACAATATAATAATATGATGCCTTCTCCTTATACGGAAGAAGAAGAGGCGTGGCTTAATGAAGCGATGAAATACTTTATGATCCAAAATGGTTTGTATAGTCCACCTAAATAAAAAGTGCCCTATAAGGGCACTTCTTACTCTTTTCCATCTAATAAACGACCAAGTCCGCCTAAAACGCTACCTTCACCGCTGTTTTGAGCTGCTGGGCTTGTAAGACGTGCTGCTAAGCGGCTAAGTGTTAAGGACTGAATCCAAACCGTTCCAGGACCTTCTAGCGTTGCGAAGAATAAACCTTCGCCGCCAAATAGAGCTGTTTTTACTTTTCCAACGAATTGAACATCGTAGTTAACATCTTTCGTCATTGCAACGAGACAACCTGTATCAATGCGAAGTTTCTCGCCAGGTTTTAATTCGCGCTTATATACAGTTCCGCCTGCATGCATGAAAGCTAGACCATCACCTTCAAGTTTCTGCATGATGAAACCTTCACCACCGAAGAAGCCAGTTCCTATTTTTTTAGTAAACTCAATTCCGATAGAAACACCTTTTGCGGCACAAAGAAATGCATCTTTTTGGCAGACTACTTTTCCTTGATATTCTGTTAAATCAACAGGAATAATTTTTCCAGGATAAGAAGCGGCGAATGATACGTGTCGTTTGCCATGACCTGTATTTGTAAATACAGTCATAAACATACTTTCACCTGTAACGAGACGTTTACCTGCGCCCATTAATTTACCGAATAGACCATTAGATGGTCCAGAACCATCACCGAAAATCGTTTCCATTTCGATATGATCTTCCATCATCATCATTGCGCCAGCCTCTGCGACAACGCTTTCTTCTGGATCCAATTCAATTTCAACAAACTGCATATCATCGCCATATAATTTATACTCGATTTCATGTGCTTGCATTTTTTCACCTCATCATATGTAGTAATTATATTGTACAGAAATCAAAGGAATTAGAATACTGTAGTTTTGGTAATTTTTGAATAAAAATAGAATGAAAATTTAAGGTTATACTAGAATTATAAAAAACGATGGGACGAAAGTGTTCTCATTTGACGTTTTTGATATAGCATGATATAGTGAAAACACTATTGAGCTACATAATGTGGTACGGAAATAAAGCACGTTGTATTAAAGGCTGTAAGCTTGTTATACATTCATGTCCTTTATATCCACCTTTTCATGTGGATTCATAGTTTCATTTTTATTTAGGAGGTACATGACATGCAAACAGGTAAAGTTAAATGGTTTAACGGCGAAAAAGGTTTTGGCTTCATCGAAGTTGAAGGCGGAGAAGACGTATTCGTACATTTCTCAGCTATTCAAGGCGACGGCTTCAAAACTTTAGAAGAAGGTCAAGAAGTTTCTTTCGAAATCGTTGATGGAAACCGCGGACCACAAGCAGCTAACGTTACAAAAAACTAATTAGCTAGCGAAAAAAAGCATTCCGAATTTCGGAATGCTTTTTTTATGCTTTAGAACCAGACTCATCTGAAGATAATTCACCTTTAAAGGTGCGTTCTTCAAAGTCATCAAGCAATTGTTCATATTCTTCATGTTCTTCTGTTGCGAAAACTTGTGGGTTTTTTCCATACATATCTGTTCCAATAAAGTTTTCGAAATCCTCTACATACCCAACATTTTCTTCACTATTTACGTACATGCCATTATAGTTTTTTGAATCCTGTCTTTCTAAATCGGATGGTGTTTCTGATGTTCCGTAATTTGCGACGTCTTGCCAAGCATCTTCAGCATCGTACTCTACAGAATGATCTTCGTCGTGCTTATGAAACGAAGGATCTAGCACCTCTTCTTCAACTGGGCGCGTCTTCATATCTAATTTATTTGTAGTGTGCTGAATACACGTTGTAGCAGTTGGCATTGCTTCTAATCTTTCAAATGGAATTTCCTCACCAGACACTTCGCAAATTCCGTACGTACCAGCTTCAATTTTTTGCAGAGCATGTTTCGTATCTTCTAACTGTTTATGCCAAAATTCGATGAGTCCGAAATCTTTCTCACGTTCGTACAATTCTGTAGCCATATCACCTGGATGGTTGTCATAGCTAGACAATTCTCCTACTGAATCACGTTCAGATGCACGGTTTTCATCTTCATGATTTTGTATCGTTTGTTCAACTTCTTGCTGTTGTTTTTCTAGAATAGATTTAAATTGATTTATTTGTTGTGGAGTTAACATAGTCGTCCACCTTCCTACAATTCAGTTTCTTTACATAGTATGAGCGTTGAGAGTAGGAATTATGAGGTGAATTTCAGCCGGGAAGTCGGTATATGAAAAAAGGAGCCGCATAAGCAGCTCCTTTCTATAGGAAGTATCCAAGCAATAATCCGATTCCCATTAGGAGACCGAAAATTGTATTTGTTTTTGCTGTTGAAATCATCGCAGGTACCATTTCCATTGGAATGCTTTTGCCGATAAAGCCTTTCGTCGCTTTAAATGCTTTCGGTACACTTAAGAATACGATAAGCATCCATGGTGATACGATGTTAACGATGATTAAAGCGATTGTCCAAATGTAGGCAACGATAAACATAGAAGCAAGTACACCAACGGCTCTTTCGCGTCCAACGAGAATTGCTAACGTTTTACGACCATTTTCTTTATCACCATCTAAATCACGAATATTGTTAGATAGTAAAATTGCACCAATTAAAATGGAGCTTGGAATAGATAATAAAATCACTTCTGATGTTACTGCCCCTGTTTGGATAAAGAATGAAATACCAATAATAATGACACCCATAAATAATCCTGCTGTTAGCTCTCCAAATGGTGTGTACGCAATTGGAATAGGGCCACCGGTGTAAAGGTAAGCAACGGCCATACAAACAAGACCGATTGCAGCAAGCCACCAGCTAGAGTTCATACAAATATAAACACCTAATAGCGTTGCGATGCCTAAAAATCCGAATGCTAAGTTAAGAACGGTTTTTGGTTTAATGCCATCGCGGACGATAGCACCGCCTATTCCAACTGAACCTTCATGATCGAGTCCTCTTTTATAATCAAAGTATTCATTAAACATGTTCGTTGCTGCTTGAATGAGAAGGCAAGCAAGAAGCATCATAAAGAAAAGAGGAAGATGTATTTGATTTATACCTCCGACCTGCATTGCAAAAGCTGTTCCGATGAAAACAGGAACGAAAGCTGCTGTTAATGTATGGGGACGTAATAAACTCCACCAAATTCGCCAGCCTGTTTGTTTACTTGGCTTTGGCGCCGTAGGAGAGGAATTCGTTTCGACGTTCATTTCCATGTTGAATCCTCCTTGGTCACATATTGTACACAATTAAGTGTAGAAAAAGCATCATTTAGTGTCAACGTTTATTTTCTAGGAAGAGAAGGTGAATTTCTCAGAAATGCTAAACGTTGACAGGCCTTTCCTTTGAGGTGTATCTTAAAATCAAGCGTAATTATGACTATTTTTCGCCCATAGGGGGGAGACAATTGTGATTCAAACGAAACGAAAAGGCTTACAAGAAGTTCTTGTTACAGCTATTAAGCGTGCGACTGATGAAAAAACATTAGTTAGTTTTGTAAAACAAATAGATTGGGTGGATCCACTTCTGTTTTATGCAGCAGGAAAAAGGATCGCATTCGAAAATAGATGTTATTTTGCAGACCCAGCTCAGCATGTAATATTTGCTGGAATTGGCTCTGTTTTCACTATAGCAAATTCTTCTCACAAACGCTTTCAAACTGCTCGTGACGAGTGGGATAAAGTAAAAGAGAAAGCATTCGTACAAAGAGAAGGATACGAATTTGGAACAGGTCCTCTTTTATTTGGTGGATTTTCATTTGACCAAGAAAAAGAAAAAACGAATCTTTGGAAAGAATTTGATGATACCACATTTTCACTACCAGCATTTTTATTAACTGTAAAAAATGAAAAGGCGTGGTTAACGATTAATCAGTTCGTTTCAGCTGAAGATTGTGCAGAAACTCTTTATAACGAAATTATTTCTGTAGAAGAGAGAATTTTACAAGAGAGTAAATGTGCACTAGAAGGATCAAAATTAACAGTTACTTCTAAAGTAGAAGTTGATCCGAAGGGCTGGATGAATGCGATTGGAAAAGTGCAAGATGAAATGAAGCAAGGGAACGTGCAGAAGGTTGTATTAGCAAGGGAGCTAAAATTAACGATGGATCAGCATATTGATTCCGTTCTTGTTTTAGAAGCGCTTCGCATTGGGCAACCGGATTGTTACGTATTTTCTTTTGATTATAAAGGAGCATGCTTCTTAGGGGCGACACCTGAGCGATTGATTCGAAAAGAAGGCGAGAAGTTTACATCGATGTGCCTTGCTGGTTCAATTGGTCATGGCAATTCTATAGAAGAAAGTAAACAAAATGGTGAGACGCTTCTTCATGATGAAAAGAATTTGGCTGAACACGATTATGTAGTTAACATGATTCGAGGTGTGCTAAGTGAGCATTGCGAATCTGTTAATATTCCGGAGAGCCCAGGCTTATTAACGACGAAAAATTTAATCCATTTATATACGCCAGTAGAAGCAAAAGGTGATGCAAGTCTTTTAACGATGGTAGAAGAATTACATCCAACACCAGCTCTTGGTGGTACACCTCGTCATGAGGCGTTGAAATTAATCCGTGATGTAGAGCTTTTAGATAGAGGGTTATATGGTGCACCAATTGGCTTTATAGATGATGAAGGAAATGGTGAATTTGCGGTTGCACTTCGCTGTGGATTATTAAATGGCGAGAAGGCATCCTTATTTGCCGGCTGTGGTATCGTAATTGATTCAGTAGCTCAGCTTGAATATGAAGAAACAAGTTTGAAGTTTAGACCGATGCTTGGTGCTTTGGAGGAATTAATGAAATGAACAATCATATAGAAGCATTATCATACTATTTAGGCGCATTCGTGGACGAACTGACGCGTCTAAATGTATGTGATGTTGTCATTAGTCCTGGGTCACGGTCAACGCCGATTGCCTTACTAATGGAACAACATGACGGAATGAAAACATATTTACATGTAGACGAAAGATCAGCAGGATTTTTTGCGCTCGGTATTGCGAAAGCAAAAAAACGTCCTGTTGCACTATTATGTACGTCAGGGACGGCAGCAGCGAACTATTATCCAGCTGTATGTGAAGCGTTTCATTCACGAGTGCCGCTTATCGTATTAACAGCGGATAGACCGCATGAATTAAGAGATGTGGGTGCACCACAGGCGATGAATCAATTTAATTTATACGGTACTTTTGTGAAGCAATTTACAGAGATGGCACTTCCTGAAGCGAGTGAAGCAATGTATCATTACGCCCGTATGACGACGCAGCGTACGATAGCAAGTGCACTTCTAGCCCCGCAAGGACCTGTTCATCTTAATTTTCCAGTTCGCGAGCCGCTTATACCGGATTTCTCATTAGAAAGTTTATGGGATAAAGGGCGTGGTGAATATACAGGAGTAGTTCAGCAAGGGAACGTGACGATGCCGAGTGAATATGTAGATTCTCTTGTAGGGCGCCTTTCACATATGGAAAAGGGGCTTATTATTTGTGGAGACGGCAGTCATCCAGAAATAACAGAAGTTGTTATGAAAGTAGCTGAGAAAACAGGGTATCCAATTTTAGCAGATCCACTTTCTAACCTCCGTAGTGGTAATCATGATAAAACGATGGTTATAGATTGTTACGATACATTTTTACGAAATGAATTGTTAAAAGAAACGTGGAAGCCGAATGTTTTAATTCGTTTCGGAGGAATGCCTGTCTCTAAAGCATTAACGCAGTTCATCAAAAAACAAACGAAAGCTGTTCATATCGTTGTCGATGAATCTGGACAATGGAGAGATCCAGCTCTAGTTGCGACAGAAGTTGTACAAGCTAGTGACAGTGAATTTTGCAGAGCATTACTAGAGAAAATGCCAGTTATGAAAAAGAATGATTGGTTCGGAATGTGGAAACAAATAAACGAGAAAACGAGAGAAACGCTTCGTGAGATGGAAACATATGAAACGGCATTTGAAGGAAAAGTAATTACGGATATTGTAAGTGTATTACCAGAAGGGGCAACGTTATTTGCGAGTAATAGTATGCCAATTCGCGATACCGATTCATTTTTCTTCACATCGGATAAAAACATTCAAGTAATGGCGAACCGCGGTGTAAATGGTATTGATGGAATCATTTCAACAGCTTTAGGAGCGAGTATTATTTGTGATCCGCTCGTATTAGTAATCGGTGATTTATCATTTTATCACGATTTAAACGGACTATTAGCCGCGAAACTACATGAGTTAAATATAACGATTGTTGTTGTAAATAATGATGGTGGAGGTATTTTCTCATTCTTACCACAATACGAGAAAAAGGAACATTTCGAATCATTATTTGGAACACCAATTGGGCTTGACTATGAACATGTTGTCAAAATGTATGGTGGTTCATTTAGCCGTGTAAATGGTTGGGAAAACTTCCGAGAAGAAGTACAAACTGGAACGAAAACGAATGGATTACACGTCGTGGAAATTTGTACGAATCGCGAAGAAAACTTGAAATTACATCGTGAACTATGGGCAAAAACAATGGACGTTATTACTACATCTTTGCAAGGTGAATCAAAATGAAAGTAACATTGCAAGGTGTATCGTATGAATATGAAGTAGCCGGAAGCGGGGAACCACTTCTACTTCTTCATGGTTTTACGGGAAGCATGGAAACGTGGGGTTCCTTTATTCCTTCTTGGAGCGAGCAGTTTCAAGTCATTCTAGTAGACATTGTTGGACACGGGAAAACGGAAAGTCCTGAAGATGTGATGCATTATGATATTCAAAATGTGGCACTGCAAATGAAAGAACTACTGGATCATCTTCATATTGAAAATGCGCACATACTTGGCTATTCAATGGGTGGTAGACTTGCGATTACGATGGCATGCTTATATCCAGAATATGTGCGTTCGCTTCTTTTAGAAAACTGTACAGCTGGACTTGAGAGTGCAAAGGAGCGAAAAGAACGCAAGGAAAAAGATGAACGACTTGCCGATAAAATTGAGCAAGAAGGCATCCGAAGTTTTGTATCGATGTGGGAAAATATTCCGCTATTTGAAACGCAAAAACGTTTAGTGCAAAACGTAAAAGAAGCGGTGCGAAAAGAACGACTTGCTAATAATCCAAAAGGACTTGCAAATAGTCTTCGTGGCATGGGAACAGGGGCTCAACCTTCATGGTGGAACGAATTGCAAAACCTAAAAATGCCTGTCCTTTTACTGAATGGAGAAAGCGATGAAAAGTTCTTTCGCCTATTAAAAAACATCGAAAAATGCATCCCTCATGCGAAATTTGTCAAAATTGATGGGGCTGGCCATGCAATTCATGTGGAACAACCGGAAAAGTTTGATACAATAGTAAAGGGATTTCTAAAAACTATGCAGTGATACTTTTTTCAGCAAGAAGGAAGTTGCACTTATAGCGGAGATCAGAAATATAAAAGGAGGTAATAGTAATGACTATTGAATGGGTAAAAGAAGGCAATTACGAAGATATTATTTATTCAACATACAATGGCATCGCAAAGATTTCGATTAACCGCCCTGAAGTACATAATGCATTCCGTCCTAAAACGGTAATGGAGTTAATCAATGCTTTTGCACACGCTCGTGATGATGCAAATGTTGGCGTTATCATTTTAACAGGTGAAGGTGGACGTGCATTCTGTTCTGGCGGCGACCAAAAAGTTCGCGGTCATGGTGGCTATGTAGGTGACGACCAAATCCCACGTTTAAACGTATTAGACTTACAACGTCTAATTCGCGCAATCCCTAAACCGGTTATCGCAATGGTAGCAGGTTATGCAATCGGTGGTGGACACGTACTTCATATCGTATGTGACTTAACAATCGCTGCAGACAACGCTGTATTCGGACAAACAGGTCCTAAAGTAGGAAGCTTTGACGGTGGATACGGAGCTGGTTATTTAGCTCGTATGGTAGGCCATAAGAAAGCTCGTGAAATTTGGTACCTATGCCGTCAATATAGTGCACAAGAAGCACTTGATATGGGCTTAGTAAACACAGTAGTACCATTAGAAGAACTTGAAGCAGAAACAGTACAATGGTCACAAGAAATTTTAGCAAACAGCCCAATGGCACTTCGTTTCCTAAAAGCTGCATTCAACGCAGACACAGACGGTTTAGCTGGTATTCAACAACTAGCTGGAGACGCAACGTTATTGTACTACACAACTGACGAAGCAAAAGAAGGCCGCGACGCGTTCAAAGAAAAACGCACTCCGGACTTCGGTCAATTCCCTCGTTTCCCGTGATCAAACCAAAAGCGGAAGCGGCTCGCTTAGAATGTGAGGGGGATGGAGCTTCTGACAGAGAGGCGCTTTTTGCCTCGTAGGAAGAAGTGAAGCCACCGAACATTCTAGCCGCTGTAGCTGGATGAAACCAAAAGCGGAAGCAGCTCGTTCAGAACAAGAGGGCGTTGGAACTCCTGAAAAAGAGGCGCTTTTTGCCTCACAGGAAGGCGTGAAACGACCGACTGTTCTAGCCGCTGTAGCTGGATGTCTCAAAAGCGGAGCCGACTGTTTAGTCCCGTAGGCTAAGGCTCTTTCGCACAGAAAGTGTTTTTTACTTTCTCGTGCGGAAGGTTCTTAGACGGAAGGGGCTAGGAGACGCTCCCAAAAGATCACACCGGAAACAAAACAACTAAGAGACTTGATGTCATATCAGGTCTCTTTCTTTCATGAAAGGAGAATGAGTGATGGAGACGATGCCGAATTGGTTAATGCAACGTGCATTTTTAACACCTGATCGCACTGCAATTGAAATAGAGGAAGAGAAGGTTACCTTCGTGCAGTTACATGAAAAAGTAGTATCTGTTTGTGAATACCTCACACATGTAGGAGTGAAGCGGGCGCAAAAGGTGGCTGTTCTGATGAAAAATGGTATGGAGATGATTACAGTTATTCACGCCCTATCTTACATAGGTGCAGTAGCTGTGCTTTTAAATACGCGTCTTTCAAGAGAAGAGCTACTTTGGCAAATGGATGATGCGGAAGTTGTTTGCTTAGTGACGGATCAAGAGTTTGAGACGGAAAATGTTCCAGTATGTTCATTTGCTGAAGTGATGCAAGGACCGAAGGCGGAAGCATTTATACAAGAAGAATTCTCTTTAGAAGAAGCGATGACAATTATTTATACGTCAGGGACGACAGGGAAACCGAAAGGCGTTGTTTTAACGTACGGTAACCACTGGGCAAGTGCAGTCGGTTCTTCGCTTAATTTAGGGCTTCGTGATGATGATTGTTGGTTAGCTTGTATGCCAATGTTCCACGTTGGCGGGTTATCTCTTTTAATGAAAAATATTATGTACGGTATGCGCATTTTACTCGTTCCAAAATATGATGCTAATTTTATTCATAAAGCACTTCAAACGAGAGGCGTTACGATTATTTCTGTCGTTTCTAAAATGCTAACAGATTTATTAGAACGACTTGGCGAAGGTACATATCCATCTTCTTTACGATGCATGTTACTTGGGGGAGGACCAGCACCGAAGCCGTTATTAGAAACATGTGTGGAAAAAGGAATTCCTGTGTATCAAACGTACGGTATGACAGAAACATCATCGCAAATTTGTACGTTAACAGCAGATTATATGTTAACGAAAGTAGGATCAGCCGGAAAACCACTATTTCAGTGTCAGCTTCGTATTGAAAAAGACGGCGTAGTAGTGCCGCCCCGTGCTGAAGGAGAAATTGTAGTAAAAGGACCGAACGTAACAGGTGGCTACTTTAACCGTGAAGATGCGACGAGTGAGACAATTAAAAACGGATGGCTTCATACTGGTGACCTCGGTTATTTAGATGAGGAAGGATTTTTATACGTATTAGATCGACGCAGTGATTTAATTATTTCTGGCGGAGAAAATATATATCCAGCTCAAATTGAAGAAGTATTACTCTCTCATCCGGCGGTAGCAGAAGCGGGGGTTGTCGGTATGGCTGACGAAAGTTGGGGACAAGTACCAGCTGCTTTTGTTGTAAAAAGTGGAGAGGTAACAGAAGAAGAAATTCTTCGTTTTTGCGAAGAGAAATTAGCGAAATATAAAGTGCCGAAGAAAGCATGCTTCTTAGAGGAATTACCACGAAATGCTTCGAAGAAATTGTTAAGACGAGAGTTAAGACAATTAGTGGAGGAGATGTAGGTGGAAATAAAAAAAGCGACACTTTATATAACGGAAATGCCGCTCATTATCCCGTTTGCCGCAAGTTACGGAACTTACGAAAAGCGTGAAAGTATCGTCATTGAATTAGAAGATACGGATGGATACATTGGTTTTGGTGAAGTCGTTGCATTTTCTGAACCGTGGTATACGGAAGAAACGGTGAAGACAGCGCTGCATGTACTTCAGGATTTTTTATTACCAGATTTATTGAAAGCTGAGATCTCTCATCCGAATGAAGTACCGTCTTTGTTCCAACATATAAAGAGAAACCGAATGGCAAAGGCCGGAATTGAAGGTGCTGTTTGGGATTTATATGCGACGCGTCAAAAGCAGTCGTTAGCGATATTGCTTGGCGGAAATAGGTCTGAAATTGAAGTCGGCGTTGTGATTGGGATCAATACGATTCCGGTTATGCTAAAACAAATCGAGAAGTACGCGGAAGAAGGATACGAGCGCTTTAAAGTGAAAATAAAGCCAGAACATGATTACGAATTACTGAAAGAAATTCGCAAAGAGTTTCCGAACATCCCGTTAATGGCTGATGCAAATTCAGCTTATACATTAGCGGATACGGAGAAGTTGAAACGACTAGATGAATTCCAACTTATGATGATTGAACAACCGTTAGCGGATTACGATTTTCTTGATCATGCACAGTTGCAAAAGAAAATTGAAACACCGATTTGTCTGGATGAAAGCATCCATAGTTTAGAAGACGCACGTGTTGCGATTACGATTGGCAGTTGCCGCGTCGTTAATATTAAACCAGGGCGAGTGGGCGGATTAACAGAGTCCGTTCAAATCCATAATTATTGTATGGAGCATAACATACCAGTTTGGTGCGGTGGCATGGTAGAAATGGGGATTTCACGAGCTCAAAATGTTGCACTCGCTTCATTGCCAAACTTTACGATTCCTGGAGATATATCTGCTTCTAGTAGACATTGGGAGAAGGATATCATTTCACCAGAAGTGATGCTTGAAGGCGGAAAAGTAAGGGTACCGCAAAGTATTGAACTTGAGTATGAAGTAGATCGAGGCAGGTTGGAAGAAATAACAAAGCAGCGGATTGTGTTTGAAAGATGAATGGGAGTTTTTATTAGTACTGACTACCTGCAAATAGCGGGATGATTTTGTCGTTAATTGTCGGTAAGTCGATATATTTAAAAAATCGCTGATATAATTTCATTTATCAAGGTTACTCTTACGGGTAGCCTTTTCTTATTGTACAAATTGGATAGACTAGTTTACAATCGAGCGTATGAAAACAGAATAAAGTAGGGGGACTAAAATGAAGCGCATTTCAATTTTAATAGCTGATGATGAAGCGGAAATTGCTGATTTAATTGAGATACATTTAGAAAAAGAGGGTTACCACGTCGTTAAAGCAGCTGATGGAGAAGAAGCCATGCATATTATTCAAACTCAGCCAATTGACTTAGTGGTTTTAGATATTATGATGCCGAAAATGGATGGATATGAAGTGACGAGGCAGATTCGCGGCAAGCACCACATGCCAATCATTTTCTTAAGCGCGAAAACATCTGATTTTGATAAGGTGACAGGTCTTGTATTAGGCGCGGATGATTATATGACAAAGCCTTTCACACCGATTGAATTAGTTGCACGTGTAAATGCACAACTGCGTAGATTTCTTACGTTAAATCAGCCGAAAGTAGCGGAGAATAAATCTGCTTTAGAAATAGGCGGAGTCGCTATTGATCCTGAGCGAAGAACAATAAATGTGTACGGAGAGCCAATTGAATTAACACCTAAAGAGTTTGACATTTTATATTTATTAGCGAGTCACCCGAAGAAAGTGTACAGTGTGGAAAATATTTTTCAGCAAGTATGGGCTGAAGGGTATTACGAAAGTGGAAATACAGTTATGGTACATATTCGTACTTTGCGAAAAAAACTTGGAGAAGATAAAAGAAAGAATAAGTTAATAAAAACGGTGTGGGGAGTAGGTTATACTTTCAATGGCTAAAAAGATGAGAAGCTTTCGCTCAAAGATGGTTATGCTATTTGCGCTAAGTATGATATTTGCTGCTGGCATAACGTATTTACTTTATGAAGGATTACGGATTTATTATAAGCTAGTAGTTCGTTATGAGGATCCATTAGCCCAATTTCGTTCAATGGTAAGACAAATTGGGGATATTAATTTCTTTTTAATTATCTTCATCCCTCTATCCATTATGTTTTTCTTCTTCCTTACTAGACCATACTTAAAATATTTTGATGAGATTTCGAACGGGATTCATCATTTGGCGAACGGTGATTTTACAAATCAAGTTCGCGTTTCATCAAATGATGAGTTTGGATATATCGCGGGCGAAATTAATGTAGCGAGTGAAAAACTAAAAGAAGCAGTGGAACGAGGAGATTTTGCGGAAAGTAGTAAAGATCAGTTAATTGTTAACTTAGCTCATGATTTAAGAACGCCGCTAACATCTGTTTTAGGGTATTTAGATTTAATTCTTAAAGATGAGAATTTGACGAAGGAACAAATTAAACATTTTTCCACAATTGCTTTTACGAAATCCGAAAGGCTTGAAATCTTAATTGATGAATTATTTGAAATAACGAGAATGAATTATGGCATGTTGCAAATTGAAAAAAGACCAATTGATATAAGTGAATTACTTATACAGTTAGATGAAGAATTATATCCGTTATTAGAAAAAAAAGGTTTAGAAGCGAGATTGAATATGGATTCGCATTTACCTATTAACGGTGACGGGAAATTGTTAGCTCGAGTATTTGAAAATCTTTTAACGAATGCGATTCGCTATGGATACGATGGAAAGTTTGTTGATGTGAACGGATATATTGATCATGAAGAGGTAGTTGTACAAATTATTAATTACGGAGATAGCATTCCAGAAGAGGATTTACCATATTTATTTGATATGTTTTATACAGGTGATAAGGCAAGATCAGAGCAGCAAGGTGGTACAGGCCTTGGGCTATTTATCGCAAAAAATATTATCGAACAGCATGATGGGACAATCTCTGCTGAAAGTAACGTAATTAGAACGATATTTGAAGTGAGATTACCAAAAGAAGAGAGCAAAGCAATTTAATAAAAATTTAAACTTTACCCCACTTTTTATTTTAATAGTTTTTTCTATTCTATACGTAAGTTACGTTAAGGAGGAACTAGAAATGAAAAAGTGGGTATTTATTTCTCTTTTTATAGTATGTACAGCATGTGTAGGCTTTTATATATTACCAGTATTTCAAAAGGAGATCGATGTTAAAATTGCAGAAAAAGATAATAAAGTAAAAGCCGCGAACACTGAAAAGATAGAGGTCACAAAGGAACAAATTTATAAAGGGGATCTACTATTAGTTAATAAAGATTACCCGGTTAAAAAAGATAGTGTTAGGTCCGATATTATAAATGTAAATCACAATAGTGAATTAGTAAGGGGCTATGTAATATTTGATAGAAATCTTCGCTTATCAAAGGGTGTTGTAAAAAAGTTTTTGAACGTTGTCGATGCAGCTGGGAAAGATGGAATACAGCATTTCTTAATGAGTAGCGGTTACCGAGATTTTCAAGAACAAAGTAAATTATATAAAGAAATGGGATCTGATTATGCACTTCCAGCAGGATATAGTGAACATAATTTAGGGTTATCACTCGACGTTGGGTCTACTCAAAAGAAAATGGAGAAAGCTCCTGAAGGAAAATGGATTGAAGAGAACGTATGGAAGCACGGATTTGTTTTACGTTATCCGAAAAATAAAAGTGATATTACGGGCATTCAATATGAGCCGTGGCACATACGTTATGTCGGCTTACCACATAGCGCAATTATGCAAAAAAAGAAGATTACGTTAGAGGAATATTTGGACTTTTTAAAAGAGGAAAAAGAAGTTTCAACTGAGGTTGAAGGTAAGAAATATACGGTTTCTTATTATAAAGTTTCAGATCGTATGAACGTGAATGTTCCAGTAAATAAGCAATATGAAATTTCGGGGAACAATATGGACGGGGTTATTGTGACGGTTCAAGAATAGAGAAAAAGGCTGGTCCGTTTTGGGTCAGTCTTTTGGCATATAAGAAATAGATTGCCGTTTTTTGTCGGTAAATCGATATTCCTTGTCGAATCATTGATATAATTTCCTGTACTATCAACATTTTGTGGATTGTTTTTTTATTTACCATTAAACATTATAACGTTATATTTACTTTTCTTTTTTTTCGTGATACTCTAAATATGTGAAAGAGATATAAAATGAAATTTTAATGTAAGCGTATTCTTATGGCTTCTTATAGAAAAGGGTGGAAATACAATGACAGAACGATTCGTGCTACGTAATGTGAAGCGTGTGAACGGGGAAGAGATTGACATTGTAGTTGAAAATAATAAAATCGCACAGGTGACGAAAGCTGGTGCTGGCGAGGGTGGAAAGGTTCTTGATTACTCAGGTACTTACGTATCGAGTGGATGGATTGATTTGCACGTTCATGCTTTTCCAGAGTTTGATCCGTATGGCGATGAGGTAGATGAAATTGGCGTTAAGCAAGGGGTAACGACAATTGTTGATGCGGGTAGCTGCGGAGCTGATCGTATTGCAGATTTAGTACAAAGTAGAGAGCAGGCAAAAACGAATTTATTTGCCTTTTTAAATATTTCTCGCATCGGTTTGAAACGAATTGATGAATTATCCAATATGGAATGGATAGATAAAGAGAAAGTAATAGATGCAGTAGAAAAGTATAAAGATGTAATCGTTGGATTAAAGGCGAGAATGAGTAAAAGTGTCGTTTGTGATAGCGGAATTGAACCGCTGCACGTAGCGCGTTCTTTATCTCGTGAAACATCATTACCGATTATGGTACATATCGGTTCAGCTCCTCCGCGTATAGAGGAAGTTGTACCTCTTTTAGAAAAAGATGATGTCATTACACATTACTTAAACGGGAAAGAAAATAATTTATTTGATGAAGAAGGAAAACCGATATCTGTTTTATTAGATGCAGTGAAACGCGGTGTTCATTTAGATGTTGGGCATGGTAATGCTAGTTTTTCTTTTAAAGTAGCAGAGGCAGCGAAGCGTTACGGCATTGCCCTTAATACAATTAGTACAGATATTTACCGGAAGAATCGTATACACGGTCCAGTTTACAGTATGGCTAACGTTCTTTCGAAATTCCTTTACCTAGGTTATCCGCTAGAAGAAGTAATTGATGCAGTTACGAAAAATGCGGCAGAGTGGCTGAAAAAACCAGAGCTTGGTCGTATTCAAGAAGGCGATATTGCAAACTTAACTTTATTTACGGTGAAAGATGAACCGATTACGTTAATTGATTCAGAAGGGGATCAGCGCATTGCTGAAATAAGAATTGATACGAAAGGGGTTGTAATCAATGGGTCATTCATTGAATGCTAAGTACGGATTAAAAAGAGTTATTAATGCGAGCGGTAGAATGAGTATTTTAGGTGTATCCGCTCCTACAGATACAGTTATGGATGCGATGAAACATGGTGGACAAAATTATGTAGAAATTGCTGATTTAGTAGATAAAGCGGGAGACCATATTGCGAGAATTCTAGATTCAGAGGCAGCAGTTGTTGTAAATTCAGCATCAAGCGGAATTGCGCTTTCTATCGCTGGTATCGTTACAGAAGGAAATCGCCGTAAAAGTGAAAGACTTCATCAAGAAGTAATCGCGAAAAACGAAGTGATTATGTTAAAAGGTCATAACGTTCAATACGGTGCTCCTGTTGAAACGATGATTTATTTAGGCGGCGGTAAGCTCGTTGAAGTAGGTTACGCAAATGAAGGGAAAGCGGAGCATATTGAAGATGCAATTGGCGAAAATACAGCAGCTATTCTTTATGTGAAATCACATCATGCAGTGCAAAAAAATATGATTTCTGTTGAAGAAGCGTGGGAAGTAGCGCAGCGAAATAATGTACCACTTATCGTTGATGCAGCAGCAGAAGAAGATATTCAAAAATATGTGAAGTATTCAGACCTAGCCATTTATAGCGGTTCAAAGGCAATTGAAGGACCTACTTCTGGTATTGTCGGCGGGAAACGAAAATATATCGAGTGGCTGAAAGTGCAATTACATTGCAGTGGTAGAAGTATGAAAGTTGGGAAAGAAACAACTTTCGGTTTACTTCAAGCGCTTGATGAGTACGGAGTAAAAGAAGATAAGAGTGAACAAGAAAAAGAGTTATTACAAGTACTTATGCCGCTAAAAGAATTAAATGGTGTAAATGTAACGATCGTTCAAGATGAGGCAGGAAGAGCAATCTTTAGAGCACGTATTCATATTAACGAGAACGAGTTAAATAAATCAGCAAAAGACGTTGTAACAGCATTACGCGAAGGGGAAATCGCAATTTACACACGTGATTACGGAGTAAGACAAGGATTCTTTGATATTGATCCACGCCCACTTCAAGGTGATGACATACATGTAATTGAAGAAAAAATGAGAGAAATTGTAGGGGGAAACTAAAATGACAAACATTCAAAAACGTTTTTATAAAGGCCGCGTAGCATTAAATGTATTAGCGAACAATACCCGAAATGCGAAAGATATCTTTGAGGCAGCAGAAGGTTATGTAGTCGTTGGAGTGTTATCAAAAGATTATCCAACAGTAGAAGAAGCAGTAACTGCGATGAAAGCATACGGAAAAGAAATTGATGACGCTGTATCAATCGGACTAGGAGCAGGAGATAATCGCCAAGCAGCAGTTGTAGCTGAAATTGCGAAGCATTATCCAGGTAGCCATATTAACCAAGTGTTCCCTTCAGTTGGAGCAACACGTGCAAATCTTGGCGGAAAAGATAGCTGGATTAATAGTTTAGTATCACCAACAGGAAAAGTAGGGTACGTAAATATTTCTACTGGTCCAATTAGTGCAGCTGGAGAAGAAAAAGCAATCGTTCCAATTAAAACAGCGATCGCACTTGTACGTGATATGGGCGGGAATTCATTGAAATACTTCCCAATGAAAGGTTTAGCGCATGAAGAAGAATATCGCGCTGTTGCGAAAGCATGTGCGGAAGAAGGATTTGCATTAGAGCCAACGGGCGGAATTGATAAAGAAAACTTTGAAACAATTGTACGTATTGCATTAGAAGCAAACGTAGAGCAAGTTATCCCGCATGTGTACTCTTCTATTATTGATAAAGAAACTGGCAATACGAAAACAGAAGATGTTCGTGAATTACTAGCGGTCGTGAAGAAGTTAGTTGATCAATATGCGTAAGAAAATTGCAGCATTCGGTGAAGTTATGATGCGCCTGCAAGTGCCAGGGTATGAATTGCTATCGCAAGCAAACTCATTAAATTACTCATTTTCAGGTACAGGTGTGAACGTTGCAGCAGCACTTTCTCATCTAGGGCATGAAGGGCTTCTTATTTCAACTTTACCGGAAAATTCGGTTGGAGATGCGGCGGTATCGCACATTCAAAAACTAGGCATTCAAGCACCGTTTATTTCAAGAGGCGGTAAATATGTTGGTATGTACTTTTTAGAAAATGGATTTGGAGCACGCGCAAGCCGCGTTACATATTCGAACCGATTAGAAAGTAGTTTCAATACGGCATGTGAAGAGATGTACCAATTTGAAGAAATCGCAAAAGAAATTGATATCGTTCATTTTTGCGGGATTACCCTTGCGATGAATGATACTGTGCGCCATCATATGAAATCTTTGGCGAAGGCAGTTAAAGAAAATGGAGGCACTGTTGTCTTTGATTGCAATTATCGTCCATCGCTTTGGGGAGAAGATGGATATAAACAGGCGAAACCGCATTATGAAGAAATGTTAGGGCTAGCTGATATTGTAATGATGAACGAAAAAGATGCAATGTTCGTTCTTGGAATGAAAACGGAAGAGACGGAGCGAGAAGCACAGCTTGTTGATCTTATTCCAAAAGTCGCTGAAATATATAATATCGCTACAATTTCTGGGACACATCGTTCTATTAATAGCGATAATACACACTCACTTCGCGGATTCATATGTAAAGATGGGACGTTCACTTTTGCCAAAACACTTACGTTTTCTGTATATGATAGAATAGGTGCTGGAGATGCTTATACGAGCGGAATTATTCATGGCGAGATAGAAGAGTTTGCACCAGAGAAAGCTGTTTCATTTGCGTCAGCAGCTGGAATGCTTGCACATACAATCGTCGGTGATACGCCAATGTCATCAGAGAAAGATATACTTCGGGCAATGACGGCATCAGTAGGTGATGTAGAAAGGTAGTGGGTGTAACGGTGAACGTAACGAGAAAAAGAGGTCCATTATATTTACAAATTAAAAATATTATTCGTGATCGAATATTACATGGTGTTTATGCCATTCATACAAATATTCCTTCTGAACCACAATTAGAAGAAGAGTTCAAAGTGAGTAAAATTACAGTGCGAAACGCAATTAAAGAACTCGTTCAAGAAGGATATTTAGAAAAGAAAAGTGGTAAAGGAACGAAAGTCATTCGAAATACTTCTGCGACAAAGCTTTCAAAGGGAAAGAAATTTACAGAAGTGTTAGTGGAAGAAGGCTATAAAGTACAAAAGAAATTGCTAAAGGCAGAAGTGGTTCATAATGAAGAAGGAACAGTACCATTTCGTTTGTTTGGTAAAGAGAGTTTTCGTATTGAGCGTCTATATGCTTTAAATGATACTCCGTACATTCATTATACGCACTATTTCTCAGCACAAATGGCAAGTACAGACTTAGCGGACTTTGACTTACAATCGCTTTATGATCTAGTCGAGGACCGTGGTATACATTTAGAAAACTTCAGAGATGAATTCGCTGTTGGATTTGCGCCTAATTTCGTTGCAGAAGCGTTAGGAGAAAAAGAGGGAACAGCGTTATTAAAACGTATGCGCTATTCTTACGATGAAGTTGGCGAAGTAATTGAATATAGTGAAGGCTACTACAATACGGAAATGCAGCATTACGTTGTAAATTATGATGTGTAAAAAGTGAAGAGGGACCAATTCCCTCTTTTTTTGTAAAAAAATTTCATATCGAAGGGGAATGGGATATGGATATATACTTATTAATCGTCACGTTAATTGCGATCGCAATTGTTATTTTAGGGGTATCATGGTGGAAATGGCATGCGTTTATTAGTTTAACAGTTGCTAGTCTATTTTTAGCTATTATGTCTGGATTGAACTTGACCAAAATTGTTACTGCCTATGAAACTGGTGTTGGTAGTGTACTAGGGCATTTAGTTGGTATTTTGGCTCTCGGAACAATTTTAGGGAAAATGATGTCCGATTCAGGGGCTGGCATGCAAGTAGCGGATTTCTTCATTCGATTCTTCGGGGTGAAAAAATTACCTTGGGCAATGTTATTCGCCGGATTTGTTATAGGTATTCCAGTGTTTTTTGAAGTGGGAATCGTCATTTTATTACCACTTGTTATTTCAATTCGAAAAACAACGAAACAAAATATATTGTTAATTGCGTTACCTGTTATTGCCGGATTATCGATTGTACACGGGCTAGTGCCTCCGCATCCAGGTGCGATGACAGCAATTGGTATTTATAATGCGAATTTAGGGAAGGTATTATTGTATTCATTAATTATCGCGTTACCAACATCCATTATCGCAGGACCGATATTTGCAAAGTGGGTACATAAGAGGGTTATACCTGAAAATGAACCGGAGCTTGTTCGAGTTACGACAGTATCAACTGATTTACCGAGTCGTAAAGTTTCATTTTTTATTATTTTACTGCCAGTAGTTTTAATGATTTTATCAGTAGTCGCACCATATAGTTCATTACCGAAAAAAATGACGGAATTTTTTGTATTTATAGGAAGTCCGGTAATCGCTTTGCTTATTTCATGTTTCGCAGCGTTTTATTTGCTTGGCATAAAACAAGGAATTAATAAAAAGATGATTAAAAAATTAACAGATGAAAGTTTACTACCTGTCGGTTCCATTATTTTAATAATTGGTGCAGGCGGTGGATTTAAACAAATATTAATTGAAAGCGGCGTTGGAACAGCCATCGCTCAAATGGCAGAACATATTTCATTATCACCAATCGTCTTAGCGTTCATGGTAGCGGGATTAATACGAATTGCAACAGGTTCAGCTACTGTAGCATTAACGACAGCAGCTGGAATTGTTTCACCGGTTATTCAGCACATGTCTGGTGTAAATTTAGAATTACTCGTTATTGCAACAGGGGCAGGATCATTAATGTTTTCTCATGTAAATGATGCAGGATTTTGGCTTGTAAAAGAGTATTTAGGATTAACAGTGAAGGAAACGTTTAAAACGTGGACTGTACTTGAGACATTATTATCATTTATTGCATTTGGCTTTGCTCTTTTATTAAATATGTTTCTTTAGAAGATACCTTAACAGGTATCTTTTTTTTTGCAGCTCTTTTCACGAAACAAGCCCGTTTTTAGGAAAGCCAAGCTTCCGATTCGCCCTGAAAACATAATATAAATGGAATCCCCTCATTTAGAACAAGAAGAACTTGTTATGAATGATACTAAAGGAGGAATAGAATAATGGGCGAAAAGTGTGAACACAGACATGATGATTGCGACCGCAGATGTGATGATTTCGATCGCAGACGTGGCTGCGGAGGCGGTTTTGCGCTTCTAATCGTATTGTTTATTTTATTAATCATTATCGGTGCTAGCTGCTTCGGCGGAGGCGGAGGCGGTTATGGTGGCGGTTATGGTGGTTACGGCGGTTATGGCGGCGGCTATGGTGGATATTGCTGCTAATTATTTAAAAACTATTGAAAATGGCCTTGTGCAATATGCACAAGGCCATTTTATTCATATTTTTATATGCTGTGATAATTTATTAATGTACAGAGAGCGGATTAAGAAAAAGAAAATAATCTCGATAATCCCGAAAAAGGTGAGTACAATCAGTAACTCTTTTAGTAACGAGAAAGAAAACATGCTTTGTAAAAACTTAACCGCAAATAACGTGTGAACACCAGCAACGATGTAAGGAACGAAAAATAAAATTCCTAATTGAATCGTTGCGGAGCGAAACATTTCTGATTCAGTTAAGCCCAGTTTTGTAATCGTAATGTACTTTTGTTTTTCATTCGTTAAGTCGTTATACATACGGAAGTATAAAACGCTAGCCGCTCCGATAAAGAAGATAAAGCCAAGAAATGCCCAAATAAAGAATTGAGCAACTGCATTTTCTTTATTATGGAGTAACTCATCAGTAGCTGTATAAATATTAAAAGGGACGGGAGATGCATGCTTATCATCTTTATGTGCCTCATAATATTTTTCGGTGTCATTACTAATACTTTTTAATATATTTTTCGTTGGAATAATTGCATTTTCCCAATTATCCACGAAGTAGTTATAAACTGTAATGGTTTCAATATGAGGAATCATAGTATCGATTGCATAATCTTGCATAATAACTAAATTTGCTAATGCAAATGGTGGTGCTATTCCTTTGTTAATAAATCCCTTTATATAAAACTCCTTTTTATTGGATTCAAGCGTAATTGTATTTTGTTTTACAAATGGATTTGATACAAGGTTTAATAGCTCTGGTGAATAGCCAGAAATAATGTAAACTTCTTTTGAATCAAGGGTGATTGTAGGTCTCTTTAACTGCTTAGCAATTTCGTTATAATCACTCATTTTCATAATTGCAATCTCTTCTTTTGAAGCATTATCTTTTAAAAGCGTAAATTTATATTTTTTATATTGAAAATGAGCATTGGAAAGTTCGGATTCAATAGTATTAACGTGCTTTCGTTCAAGGGAATGATCCCCTTCTAATTTGTATGTGAAGGGAATAGGATATCGCTCTAGTATCGACGCTTTTGTATTATTATTCGCAGCAAATAGTCCGATAATAATCGTAAATGCAAGCGCAGATAGCATAGAAACGATAAAGAGTACATTAATATTACTACGGGTACGAGCAACTAAGTCTGAAATCCATAACATGTTTATTTGTTTCAAATAAAACTTTCTACGTTTCTTTAAAATATAGATAAAAAGAAGAAATGTTTGTGAAAAGAAAAAATATGTTCCGACTACTACGAGTGGCAAAATAGATAATATAATAAAGAAGACAGATCCGTTTTGCACATTTTTTTCGGTTACGTAGCCTTGTGGATAACCAGCAATATAATAACATAACCCTAAACAAGTTAAAGCAAATATCGAAATGAGTATAGACGGCCTTTTTTCGGCTGTCACTTTCTTGTTCCCTTTAATAAGATGGACTGTTTTACGAGTCCGAATAAACATAGGTGTAAATGTAGAAACGATTAAAAATAAAATGATAAACGTTACGGTTGTCACGATAATCGCTTCTGTTGGCCAATATAAATAGAGACCTTTCGCACTTGTTAATTTTGAAGTGACTAATAAGAAAAAATTAGAGAACACTAGGCCACCTTGTATACCGATAAAGATGGACAATATCCCGATTATCATGTTTTCAGTAAATAACAGTCTTTTTAATTGTTTCTGTGAGATACCGAGAATCGTGAGTATCCCGAATTGCTGCTTCCGTACATTTAAAAATGTTCCAATTGAATATAAGAGAAAGAAGAACGAGAACATAACAATCACAAGCTGTGCTGTACTCGCTAAGTTCATTAGAGGATCCCGTTCTTGAAAGCTTTGTACATTTTGTAAGCGTGGATGATACGCGTATACAGTAAATGAAAAGAAAACCATAATAGAAAAAGCACTACTTACAAAATAAGCAAAATATGCTTTAGAATTACGCGAGACATTTTTAAATGCAAATTGCCAAAACGTCATCCACGCCTTCCTCCTAATAATGCTAAAACATCTAATATTTCTTGATAAAATTTCTCGCGATATAGTCCGCGGTGTAATTCATTGTAAAGCCCACCATCTTTAATGAAAATAACGCGGTTACAATAACTTGCTGCAAACGGATCATGAGTAACCATTAAAATTGTGGCATCCTCTTCTTTATTTAATTTCGTAAATAGCTCCATTACATCAATTGCTGCTTTAGAATCTAAGTTTCCTGTCGGTTCATCCGCAAGTAGAAGTGACGGATGATGAATAACAGCGCGTGCTACCGCGGTACGCTGTGCTTGTCCTCCAGAAACTTCAAAAATACGTTTGTCCAAAATATGATCAATTCCAAGCTTTTTTGAAATGTTATCGAGTTTTTCGTCCATTTCTTTTAAAGGAACATTATCTAGCGTTAAAGGTAATACGATATTTTCACCAATTGTTAGTGTATCTAATAAGTTAAAGTTCTGGAAAACAAAACCTAACTCTTGGCGGCGGAAAATAGCTAACTTTTCTCTACGGAATGTATGCGGTTGTTTTCCGTTAATAACGACTTCTCCAGAAGTAGGTGAATCGATAGTCGAAATAACGTTTAAAAATGTGGATTTCCCACTTCCGGATGGTCCCATAATCGCAACGAATTCACCTTTATCTACGTGTAAATTTATATTTTTTAAAGCAGTATGAGGGACTTTTCCTTCATACACTTTTGAGACGTTTTTTATGTGTAATACCTCTTCCATAATAATCACCTTTCTATTATTAAAACTTAATATGTTGTGATAACTTTTGCATATAAAAGGAACGAATTAAAAGGAAAAAGAGAATTTCAACCGTTCCAAAAATCATAAGCACGACTGTAATTTCAGCGAAGAACGAGAGATTTAATACATCTTGTAGCATCTTTGTCGCAAACATCGTATGGATGGATGCCATAATGTAAGGGACGAAGAATAAAATAGCAAGTTGGATTGTAGCAGATTGCTTCATCTCAGTTTCTGTTAAACCAATTTTTGTAATCGTTATATACTTTTCTTGCTCATTTGTTAAATCTGTATACATTCGGAAGTAAAGAACACTGCCAGCACCAATAAAGAAAATAACGCCAAGGAAAGTTCCGATTAAGAAAAAGGAAGCAACATTTAGTTTCTTGTTGTATAAAGAGTCACTTGCTTCACTTGCGTGGAACGGTGGATGTTCTGCTTGAATCGCCGCATTGTCGTTAGCGATTTTTGTTATAAATGCTGAACCAATATTATATGCTTTTTCCCAATCCATAACTTTGAAGCTATATACACTCATTTGTTTCGAAATAGATGATAATGCTTCTACATTTTCATCAGATAGTACGATTAATTGAGGTACTAAACCAATTGGGAACGGGCTATAACTTGTATAGTCTTTAACCTGCAATGGTAAAGAGTTTTGAGTAAGTGTAAGAGTGTTTTTCTTTTCCTTATTATGAAGCGTTCCAATGACTTGAGCATCTAAATCTTTAATTAATATATAAGACTCGTCTTTATTCACTGTGAGAGTTTCCCAATTTAACGCCTTAGCCAGTATATTATAGTCACTTTGTTTAATTGCATAATAGAGCTGCGGGCTTTCTTCCGCCGAAGATACTTCATATATATCCGTTTTAAATTTCTTATAAGTAAAATGCTCTTCGTTAAATTTTTGTTCTAACCAATTTAAATGTTCATCAGCTAACGTATTTTCAGTATGTGATAAATAAGTAAACGGGAAAGGGTTTTGCCTTATTTCATCAAACTTTGTGAATTTCCCAAACCCATATAAGAATGTAATCATTGTGAAAGCGAGTGTCGATAACATCGTCACAATAAAGAGCATGTTAATATTCGTCCGAATACGGGTTGCTAAATCAGAAATCCAAAGCATATTAATACGTTTCATATAAAATTTTCTTCTCGTCTTTAATATGCGAATGAGTAAGAAGCTAATTTGTGAGAAGAAAAAATATGTCCCAGCTGCAGCAAGTGATGGGATGACAAATATACAGGAGGCAGCGTACAAAAGCCCAGCGATATCTCCTAGTGAAATAAAATATAGCGGGTTTGCTGCTAAAACATATCCAGATATTAAACATATCGCACCAAAGAGAGAGATGAGTACAGATGCTTTTCTTTCTTTTTGTTTTGTTCCTTCTTTTAAAAGACGTACAGCTTTTCTCGTACGGATTAGCATCGGTGTAAAAGATGATACGAGAATGAAGAGTCCAAGAAAGATAATTATAGTTAAAATGATAGCACCTGTAGGCCACCAATATAAATATAAACCAGGCACATGCGTAATTTTGGCGGTAACTAATAAAAAGAACTGTGAAAAGACAAGGCCAAATTGAATGCCGAAAAATATGGATAGGCCACCAATTAACATGTTTTCTAGAAATACAAGCCTCTTTAACTGCTTTGGAGATATGCCAAGTACTGTTAAAATCCCGAACTGTTTTTTTCGTACTTTTAAGAAAGTACCGATTGAATATAGTAAAAAGAAAAATGAAAAGAATACAATGACAACTTCTGAGATTGTCATTAATATGTTCAGAGCAGCATTCACGCCTGTCATATGCAATTTAGGATGAAATAAATAAACTGCAAACGAGAAGAAAATTGCAATGGAAAACGCACTGCTTACAAAATAGGCGAAATAAGCTCTGGCGTTCCTTGTTACGTTTTTAAAGGCAAACTGCCAAAATGTCATTCACCTAAACCTCCTAATAGAGTGAAGAAGAAAAGGATATAAGAGATACCCTTTTCCTGTACTAATATATTCATAAAACTTAACCATTCGTATACTCTGATAACTTTTGCATGTAAAAGGAACGAATGAATAAGAAAAAGACGATTTCAACTATGCCAAAAATAATAAGAACGGCTGAAATTTCTTTGAATAGTGATAAATCAATTACATCTTGAAGCATTTTTGTTGCGAACATTGTATGAATGGATGCCATAACATATGGAACGAAAAATAAAATGCTAAGTTGAATGGTTGCAGATCGTTTCATCTCTGCATTTGTTACACCAATTTTTGAAATTGCTACATATTTTTCTTGTTCGTTTGTTAAATCTGTATACATTCTGAAGTAAAGAACGCTACCTGCTCCAATAAAGAAAATGACACCTAAGAATGTCCCGATTAGGAAGTATGCAGCACTTCCTGATGTGATTCTATATAATGAGTCTGCTGATTCATAGGGGCGGATAAGGGGGCCTTCGTATTGGAATTCCTGTCGATCTTTTTGTATTTTTTTCATAAAATCATTAGCAATTTTATACGTCTTTTCCCAATTTTGTACGTTATAATTGTACGCTGATATATGCTTTGTTGTACTTGGTAAGTTGTTTACAACAACATCAGGTAAAATTAAAGTTTGATATGAAAAGTTAGATGGAATGGCCCCTGCTTGTTCATAGCCCTTTACTTGTAATATCGTATTTGTGCTAGAAAGTGTAATGGATTTTCTATTGAAGCTTGGCTCAAATTGGCTAAATAAGGTGAAATAAGCGCTATCGCTTAAGACATATGCTTCGTTATCGCTCATGAATAGTTGTTTCATTCGTAGGGAAGCTGCAAGTTTATTATAGTCACTTTGTTTCATTGCATAGACGTCATTGTAAGCCGTTATACCTTCATCTTCTTTCAGTGGTGTTTCATATAAATCAGCTTCTATCTTTTTATAAGAGAAATTTTCTTTTTGTAACTGCTGTTCAAGCCAAGTTAAATGCTTGTTAGCAAAAGGATTTGCGTCATATGAAAAATAAGAAAATGGAAAAGGTGAACTACTCGTAACATCTAGCTTTGTAAACTTTCCAAATCCATATAGAAATGTAATCATTGTGAAGGCTATTGTAGATAGCATCGCTACAATAAAAAGCATATTGATATTCGTGCGAATACGACTTGCTAAATCCGAAATCCAAAGCATATTAATACGTTTCATATAAAAATTTCTTCTTTTCTTTAAAATATAAATAAGTAAGAAACTAATTTGAGAAAAGAAAAAATATGTCCCAATTGTAACAAGTGCTGGAATCACAAAAATACTTGAAACCATATATATAACGCCTACTTGCGGGTTTATTGAGAAAAAATATTTAGGGTTTACAGCTAAAATATAACCACCTAATAAACAGATAGCACCAAATAGAGAAATGGATATGGATGGTTTTCTTTCTTTTTGTTTTACATTGTTTGTTTTTAAAAGGTGCACTGCTTTTTTTGTTCGAATAAGCATTGGTGTGAATGCAGATACAGCGATAAAGAGACCAAGAAACACAATCGTTGTTAAAATGAAAGCATTCGTAGGTATATATAAATATATCCCTGGTAGGTGTGTAATTTTCGCTGTCACTAATAAGAAAAATTGTGAAAATACAAATCCAAACTGCATACCGAAAAAGATAGATAAAATACCAATTAGCATATTTTCAGTGAAAACGAGTCGATGTAATTGCTTTTTTGATATACCTAAAACAGTTAAAATCCCAAATTGCTTTTTACGAACCTTTAAAAACGATCCGATTGAATAGAGTAAAAAAAAGAACGAGAACAAAACAATAACAACTTCTGAAAAAATCATTAATCCTGAAATTTCAGAGATCATAGTGGAATTTTGTAATTTTGGATGAAACAAATAAACAGCGAATGAAAAGAAAACAGCAATGGAAAAGGAACTGCTTATAAAGTAAGCAAAATAAGCTCTTGAGTTGCGCGTTACATTTTTGAATGCGAATTGCCAAAATGTCATAATAAGTACCTCCCGATAGAAGGCTGATATGTAGTTTTATTGCAAAAAATGTATGAGAGTGAGATCTCATACATTTTGCTAGCATATGTTACGATCATGCTTCGGTCACCTTCTCCGTATTTTCTGCTTGATTATTTGCAGCGTTGTGGAAGATGATTTTAATCGTCGTTCCTTTACCAACTTCAGAGTCTAGTTTCACAGAGTGACCTAAATAATCACAAATTTTACTTACAATATAAAGTCCCATACCAGTAGATTCTCCAAATGCACGACCGTTTTTTCCAGTGTAAAAAGGTTCAAATACTCTTCGAATATCTTCTTGTGGAATACCAACGCCTTCGTCACGAACTTCCAAAATAATATCTTTACCATTGCGATAAGCTGATAAGAAAACTTTCTTTCCGCGCTCACCAGAGTAGCGAACTGCATTTGTCATTAACTGATAAATAATGAACTTTAGCCATTTCGCATCAGAAGCAACTTTTAAATCTGAATGAACTTCTAAAACGGGGAAGACTCCGTTTCGAATGAATAGTTCTTTTAATCCGTTAATATTTTTTGTTACAGCATCTTTTAATGAAATCGTCTCAACATGGAAGTCCTCATGGAAGTTATTTAATCTTGCCATGTATAAAGCCATATCGAGCCCTTGATTTAATCGCTCTAGCTCTTTTTTGAATTTAGGGATTAAATGCTCATCTTCCATTTCAAGCACCATAAGCTGCATAACAGAAACAGGCGTTTTCATTTGATGTACCCAATGGTTAATAAATAATTGGTGTTCTTGCTGTTTTACTTCGAATGTTTGTAGGTCTTTTTGGAATAGGCGATATTGCGTACGAACGAGCTCGTTTACACTGTGGGGCATAGGAGCAGTCGCTCTTTCAATAAACGCATCTTCCATTTTCTCTGGTGGTTCACTTAATCTGTGGTACATTCTACGGTTACGAACGTAACGATAAGCGAGGAAACAGATGAATAAGTATAAGCTTAAAACGATGAAGTAAAACTTATTATTTTGAAATCCGTCTACTGCATCATAAAGAACGAAAATGATTCCGAAGTTTAATACATATAGTAGGAAAAATGCAAAATGATCACGTAAAAATAGCTTCATGTTTATTCACTCCAAGTTGCGTTAAAACGATACCCAAGTCCACGTACTGTTTCAATAGCATTTTCAATACCAAGCTCATTGAACTTTTTACGAAGACGCGTGATGTTTACGTTTAATGTATTTTCCTCAACGAAGCTTTCGTCGTCCCAAAGAGCGGCTAGTAAATCTTCACGACTCGCTGTACGCGGGAATTTAGATAATAGCATTTCTGCTAAAATTGCTTCTTTCTTCGTTAAAAGAACTTGCTCAGCTCCAAAATGAATTTCTGGACGCTCAGGGAATAGTTTTAGTCCTTCAACCTCAACGATACGTTCAGAAATATTTGGTGCATAATCACCGTAAATACGGCGTAATTGACCTTTGATTTTCGCCATTACAACGTCATAGTGGAACGGCTTCGTAATATAATCGTCCGCACCGCTTTCAATCGCCATAATTTGTTCCATTTCACCAGCACGTGCCGAAATGAAAATAATTGGACAAGTAGATTCATGACGGATTTGACGGCACCAGTAGAAGCCATCGAATTTTGGTAAGTTTACATCAAGTAAAACAAGATGTGGTTTCACGGCGTTAAACGATTCCATAATATCATCGAAGTTCTCCGCAACAACAGCATCATAGCCATATTTTTGAATGTGAGATTGTAATAATGATGAAATATTTGGATCGTCTTCAACGATTAAAATTTTATACATATGTATATTCCTCCTCAAAAAAACAATTGTAGCTATAGTGTACCATGTGTTTCACGTCTTTTCATTATGTTGAAATATAAGCTAGTAAACAATATAGGTCAAAAGTGGAAAAAGTAAAAAGGGCCTTATATATAATTGACAATTGACTGAAATCATTTTAACATTTAGATAAATATCTAAATGTCTAATTAGTGAAAGGAAGAAAGACATTGAATCAAGCATTCAAAGCATTAGCAGACCCAACAAGGCGAAAAATTTTAGATTTATTAAAAGAAGGCGATTTAACAGCTGGGGAAATTGCTGAACAGTTCAATATGACAAAGCCAAGTATTTCACATCATTTAAGTGCGCTTAAAAATGCTGAACTTATTCAAGATGAAAAGAAAGGGCAATTCGTTGTGTATTCTTTGAACACAACTGTATTTCAGGATTTATTGACTTGGGTGTTTACGTTTACGAATAAGGGGGAAGAGGGGAAATGAGGAAGCATCTATTTCCATTATTATTAATTGCTTTAACGATTATTGCATGGTGCATCGCGTGGCCTTATTTACCGGGAGAAGTTCCAAGTCATTGGAATATTAATGGTGAGGTAGATGGACATATGTCAAAAATGGGAATGCTGATTTTTGATGTAGCAATTATGGTTTTTATATATGCATTAGTGACTGTATTACCTAAGATCGATCCGAAGTACGATAACTATAAAAAATTTCCTAAAGCACTTGGAAGGATAAATGGAGCAATTTTATTTTTCTTATTTACTATTAATATGATGACACTAGCAAATGGTTTAGGATATAACGTTCCAATTGGAATCGTTGTGAACATAATGGTCGGTATCCTTTTTGTAGTACTCGGCAATTATATGCAGCAATGTAAACCAAATTTCTTCATAGGTATTAAAACACCGTGGACGCTAAGTAGTGAAGAAGTGTGGAGAAAAACGCATAGGCTGGGGTCAAAGATTATGATGATTGGCGGTATTGTAATTATATTTTCCTCGTTCCTTCCAGGAATGTGGAAAATGATTTGCTTGTTAAGTGTTGTTGTTGTATTGGTTGTTGGTACAATGGTTTATTCCTATGTTGTTTATAAGAAAGAGATAGGGGCTTAATAAAAAAATTATGGGGGAGAGAGGATGAAAAGACACGTATTACCATGGAGTTTAATTATTGCAATTGCAATTGGATGGTATATTGTATGGCCATATTTACCGGAACAAATTCCACGTCATTATAATGCTGCAGGAATAGTAGATGGATATTTTTCTAAAGTGGAGGCAAGTTCTTTTTCGATAGGTAGTATGTTGGTTCTTTATATGATGTGGCTAGCTATTGGGTATGTTGATATAACGAAAGGCAAGTATAAACAGAAAGCTAAAGTCCTCACTGCAATTAACTATGCCATTCTTTTTATAGGATTCGGCTGTAACATATTTGCGTTATTAGCAGCGTCTAATTATATTGCTTCAGCTTCAATTGCATTTAATTTCGGACTTGGAACACTGTTTCTTGTACTCGGTAATTACATGCAACAAACGAAGCCGAACGGTTTAGTAGGCATTCGAATGGACTGGACATTAGAAAATCCTGTGGTTTGGAGAAAAACACATCGATTTGCTTCGAAGGTATTTGTAATAGGGGCACTCTGTATATATGCTGGTGCGTTACTTCCAGATCCATTCAATATTTTTATGGCAATTGGAATAATATTAGTATGCATCTTCATATCAACGATAAAGTCATATGTTATTTATAAAAAAGAAATGCAATTGTGAGCAATAAGCGATTGAACTACACTAATCAAATTTAATATTTATAGTTTTTATGTGTTAACAGGTTCTAATACTCAGTGAGGATAAAAAACTTACTGAGTAAAATTAAAGGCTTTTCAGTCTGAATATTTCGTTTTTAATCCAAGGGATAGTTTGGGGGAAATCACATGTTAGAAATTATAAATTTTAGCAAGACATACAAAGGTGGCAAAAAAGCAGTAGATCAGTTAAATATTACTGTTCAAGCAGGAGATATCTTTGGATTTATTGGGCATAACGGTGCGGGGAAAAGTACAACAATTAAGTCGTTAGTTGGAGTTATAGATTTTGAAGAGGGTGAAATTTTTGTTGATGGATATTCAGTGAAAAAGGATCCGATTGCATGTAAGAGAGTAGTGGCGTATATTCCCGATAATCCAGATTTATATGAGCAATTAACAGGAATTCAATATTTAAACTTTGTTGCGGATGTGTTTAAAGTGTCTGCAAAAGATCGGGAAAAGGAGATACAAAAGTATGGAGATGCTTTTGAGATTACACCGTACCTAGGTGATTTAATATCTTCTTATTCACATGGTATGAAACAAAAAGTGGCGATTATATCAGCGGTTTTGCATAAACCGAAATTATTAGTTTTAGATGAACCTTTCGTTGGTCTTGATCCAAAGGCTGCTGTAGTGTTGAAAGGTATTATGAAGGAGCTTTGTGAAAAGGGAAGTGCGATTTTCTTTTCTACGCATGTTTTAGATGTGGCGGAGAAGTTATGTAATAAAATAGCGATGATTAATAGAGGGAAATTAGCACTTTCAGGGGAAGTGAATTCTTTAATAAAGGAAGGATCATTGGAAGAGCTCTTTATGAAGGAGCTTGCTAATGAATATTAGTAGTCTAGGTCTTTTAAAAATCCGCTTGATAACGCAGCTTGGTTTAAATACTTTTAAATACGAAAAAGATAAAAAGAAGAAGCAGAATAAGATTTTACTGTCAGCATCTATTGCCTTAGTTGGTGTCATGTTAATGCTATATTGTGGGGCCTCGGCATATGGATTGGTGAGACTAGGAATAAGTGAAATTATCCCAGTTTATGCACTAGTTATTAGCAGTGTATTGACGTTGTTTTTCACTATATTTAAGGCAAATGGAGAGATTTTTGCTTTTAAGGATTACGATCTTTTAATGTCATTACCGATTCGTGTAAGTACGGTTATTACAAGTAGGTTTTTGTATTTATATTTGCTGAATACGATCTTTTCAATCATAATCATGCTACCAATGGGAGTTGTTTATGGCATACATGAGAGGCCATCAGTTTCTTTTTACTTTATGTGGTTCATCAGTATGTTTATAGCATCTTTAATTCCAACAACAATAGCGGCGATTTTTGGAGCTGCTATTACGGCAATCGCTTCTAAATTTAAAAATACGAATAAAATAACTACGACTTTAAGTTTTATAGTAATTATTACATTCGGTTTCTTTATGCTAAAAAGCGGAAATGCTCAATATAGTCTTAATGATATGAACGGAATAGGTGCAATTATTTCAGAGCAACTAACTAAAGTGTATCCATTAGCTAACATGTTTCAAAAAGCAATTGTTCATGCTGATATTGTAGCTTTCATCCTATTCGTTGGGATATCGGTTATTTGGTATTATCTTTTTGTAAAAATCCTTTCGTTAAAATATAAGCAAATAAATACAGAGATTACCACTTATCATATGCTTTCAAATTATGAAATTCATAGCATGAGAAAAGAAAGTGTATTGGCCGCATTGTATAAAAAAGAACTGAAGCGTTTCTTTTCTTCTACAGTGTATGTGGTAAATAGCGGAATGGGAGTTGTGATGGCGCTAGCTTTCGCACTAGCTATAGTTGTAGTAGGACCAAGTCAATTAATAGCGTATCCTGGAATTGAGGCCCTGTTGCAAAAGGTTGCGCCATTTGCTATTGCAGCAGCGATTTCGATGACGTGTACAACATGTGTATCATTGTCATTAGAAGGAAAAAATGTATGGATTATTAAGTCGTTGCCTATAGCGCCAAAGATGATTTATGACAGTAAAATTCTTATGAATCTTTCATTAAGTATACCTGCATCACTTATTAGTGCCGTATTACTAATAATAGGGTTAAAACTAGATGTTTGGAGTTCTCTTTTAATCGTAATAACACCGATAACATATTCATTCTTTTCGGCAGTATGGGGGATTTTTATTAATAATCGATTTGGTTATTATGATTGGGTATCAGAAACTCAAATAGTAAAACAAAGTGTAGGATCGTTTGTCGGTATGTTTGGTGGCTTAATTACGGCTGTTATACCTGCCTTGTTAATCGGTACTGCTACGATCTCGAACTATAGAGTATTTACTTTGGTAGTTATTATAGTGCTTGCGATTATTACTATTTTCTTGTATAAGAACGAGTCGAGAAGAAGTATAAAATAAAAAGCTGCTTTTCCTTTAAAGAGGAAGAGCAGCTTCTTTATTTTGAAACAGTTTAGATCCTTATATTACTTTTTCAAAACAGGTACCCATATCTCGCTTCTGAAATTTGGTGAGGATACGTCTTTACTTTCATTCCATAATATTTCGGGTCCTTCCGCTAGTTCATAATTCGAAGAAGGGAACCATTCGGAATAAATACGTCCCCACACATTTTGTAATGCATCAGGAAATGGACCGACAGCTTCAAATATAGCCCATGTTGAAGCTGCGACTTCAAGTTGTTTGAATTGCTTTGGACAATCTTTCGTTGTGGCTACTCCAATATAGTGATCGAGTTCGCCTTTTTCCTCCATTCTTCCTTCAGAAAAATTCGTAGAAGCACTAATAATTCCGGTAGGTTCAATATTTGAAAGGGACTTTAATGTTTCGATTGATTGGCTGTCTAAACTTTTCCACATAGAAGCAATTTCTTCGTTTACACCGTTAAAAACAATCGGTACTCGTTTTTGTATACCAATGATTTGAAATGGCCCTTTTTCTTCAATTCGATAGTTCATTTCATTTCCCCCTTGAATGGATAGTTGGAAGGTCATTGGTGAATAAGCTTTCAAAGAACGACTAGTACTTCGAGCTTCTGAAGGCGTTATTCCGTGCAAATTTTGAAATGCACGTGTAAATGAATCTGGTGAGTTGTATCCATATTTTATAGCAACATCAATGACTTTTGCATTGCTATCTGTTAGTTCAAAGGCAGCAAGGGTAAGACGTCTACAGCGAATATATTCTGATAGTGATATGCCAGCTAGAAAAGAAAACATTCTTTTGAAATGATATTCGGAGCAGAAAGCTATTTTTGCGACTTCTTTAAAATCAATTTCGTGTGTAAGGTTGTCTTCAATATACTGCATTGCCGCATTCATATTTTTAAGTGAATCCATTATATGACCTCCTTTGTATATAGAATATCAGGAATGAAATAGCTCCATCCGACATTTCGTGCACAACTTTGTAGGTAGTTTTTTACCTTACAAAAATGTAATGTTCATGTAAGGAGAATGAATGGATGGCATGATATCCCAATGTTATAGTAACAAAGTACTTTAGTACATTAGGTTAAATTCTGATGTCTTTACTTATGTGCCTTACATAACTGTCATGTTTGTGTAAGAAACATCGATAGTGGCAAGAGTAGAGAGTATATATAGTTGAAAATAGAGAATAGAAGAAATGAGGGATGTCGAGATGAAAACAGTGTTAGAAGCAAAAAATATTGAAAAAGTATATGACACAGGTGGGAATAAATTTGCAGCTTTAAAAGGTATTAACTTACAAGTAAAAGAAGGGGAGTTCGTTGGAATTATGGGGCCTTCTGGTTCGGGTAAGACGACTCTTTTAAATGTTCTTTCTACAATTGATAATGCGACGAACGGTGAGATTTTAATTGATGGAAAAGATATCGTGAAGATGAATGATGATAAGCTGGCGTTGTTCCGCCGTGATCATTTAGGTTTCATCTTCCAAGATTATAACTTATTAGATACGTTAACGGTGAAAGAGAATATTGCGTTACCTCTTGCATTATCGAAGGTGAAAGCGAGTGAGATTGATCGCCGCGTTCTTGAAATCTCAAAGAAATTCGGTATTGATCATATTTTAAGCCAGTTCCCATACCAAGTATCTGGTGGACAGAAGCAGCGCTGCGCAGCATCGCGTGCGATCGTTACAAGTCCTAGTATGATATTTGGGGACGAGCCGACTGGAGCACTTGATTCTAAATCAGCGACAGATTTATTAGAAAGTATGAAGTCGTTAAATGAATATGATAATTCTACAATTTTAATGGTAACGCATGATGCGTTTGCGGCTAGTTATTGTAAACGAGTTATTTTCATTAAAGATGGTGAGTTATATAAAGAATTACACCGTGGTGAATTAACACGTAAACAGTTCTTCCAAAAAGTCGTTGACGTAATGTCTTCCATTTCTGGAGGTATGGCTGATGACCTTATCTAGCATTGCCCTCCGCAACATACAGCGGAACTTTAAAGACTACTTTGTATATTTTGCATCTATGATATTTAGTATCGTAATTTACTTTACATTTAAAGCACTGCAATATAATTCACAAATGGAAAAAGCAGCGGAAGCATCAAAAAAGATTAGCGGTGCATTCCAAGTTTCCAGTATAATGCTAATCATTTTCGTAGCAGTGTTTATTATATATTCGAACGGTTTCTTTACAAGAAAACGTAAAAAAGAAGTTGGGCTATATTCGTTACTTGGTATCCGAAAAAGACAGATCGGTAAAATGCTCTTTTATGAAAATATGTTAATGGGATTAATGTCTTTAATTATCGGGATTGCGATCGGTAGCGTCCTTTCGAAACTATTCCTTGAACTACTAGTAAGTATGATGGGATTAAACTTAAATGTTCATTTTGAAGTACCGATGGCTGCGATTATTGATACAGCAATTATTTTCTTTGTGATTATTTTATATACATCACTTCAAGGGTATCGTTTAATTTATCGCTTTAAGTTAATTGAACTTTTCCGCGCAGAGCGTGAAGGAGAAGCAATGCCAAAAGGATCCGTAATTATGGCGTTAATTTCAGTTTTCTTAATCGGCTCAGGTTATTTCTTAGCGTTAATGTTTATGAAGGCAGTTATGTATGCAAACTTTATGGCAGTCGCACTTTATATATTACTTGCGACAGTATTAGGTACGTATTTACTATTTATGTTCTTTACAGTATTCGTATTGAAACGTGCAAGAAATAATAAATCATCGTTTTATAACGGTATGAATATGATAACGACGTCACAGTTACTATATCGTATTAAAGGAAATGCAAAGTCACTTGCGACAATTTCTATTTTAAGTGCAGTAACATTAACGGCGGTTGGTACGTCAGTTACGATGTATTACAACACATTTACACAATCAAAAGCAGTTGCACCATACAGCTACTCTTATGAGAAGAAAGATGCAGAACTAGATAAGAAAGTAAATGCGATTTTTGCTGAAGAGAAAGAGAATCACCCTGTAAAAGATCAATTTGAAGTTGAGATGGTTCCTGTAAAAGGAAAGTTTGAAGGAGCTAAAGTCGATTTCATCTTTAATATGAACTACAGTATCTCAGAGAAATATCAATTTATATCTCAATCTGAATTCAACAAACTTGCGAAAAAAATCGATGCGGAAACAGTGAATATAGCTACTGGCGAAGCATTTATATATGATAGTTCTTATATTGAAGGGTATGAGTTTAGCCCTGAATATAAAGGAAATAAAGCGGTATTCCAAATTGGAAATGAAACGAAGACATTGACGATCCAAGGTGCAAATAATAATGCAATTACGAACTTAGGTGAATTAGTTGTTGTCGTTTCAGATGAAATGTATGAACAGGCGAAGCAAGCATTTGGAACACGTGTTGTAAAAAATATTGATGTAAAAGATGAAAGAAACAGTAAAGTATTAACAGAAAAATTAACAAAAGTGATGCCAGCTAGTGAATCAGAAATGGCACCACCATTTAGAGACTTCTATACTGGTTTCCATATGGGACTTGAAGCAACTGGACTAATGATGTTCATCGGAATGTTCTTAGGACTTGTATTCTTACTAGCAACAGGTTCTATTATTTACTTCAAACAGCTAACAGAAGCAAGTGCAGATCGTGAGCGTTACGTTGTCCTTCATAAAGTCGGTGTAACGAAACAAGAAATGAAAAAAGCTATTGCAAAACAAGTGAGCTTTATCTTTGCAATTCCACTAGTAATCGGAATTCTACACAGTTTGTTTGCATTAAAAGGTTTAGGGAACATACTACCATTTGAAATTATGATTCCGCTTCTAATTAGTATCGGAGTATACAGCGTTATTTATATCGGATATTACTTCTTAACAGTTCGCTCTTATTATAAGATTGTGAGCGCGAAGTAATGAAAGAGTTGTTTTATCTTAGTAAAAAAGCATCCGACTAACATGTTAGTCGAATGCTTTTTTGTCTATACGTGAGCTTTATTTTCGTCCGAACTATCAAACATGTCCATTACTTTAAAAATACCTTCCAATAGCAAGGTACATAGAATAGCGAAAATTAATACGGCATGAGGTGATAATTCAACTGATGTGAAGTTAAGGTCTGCCAACCAAAAGTAACCTACATAAAAACTTAGAAATGTGCTAACAGCCGAAAGTGTAAATCCTAAAAATCCTAATTCCTTTAATTTTTCCTCAGATAATTTACATAAACGTAAAACAATAGAGAAGAGAATTCCTACTATGAAAAATCCCATACATAATGCGAACAATGATATTATGCTTGGATACTTAACTTCATCGGGCATCCACTTTTTCATTCCCACTATTAAAAATGTAGGGACAAGAATAGGTAATAAAAGTGGTAGCACTATTTGTATAGCTGCAAATAATGCATTTGATTTATTATCGTTTTGATTATTCATAAAGCCTCCAAAAATGATTTCTATACTAATTTCAAATATCTTAGAGGATTCTAACATAAAAATAGTAACTTCGCTATACAAAATCGGAGTAGGAACATGATCATTCATGGTAAATAAACAAGCTGACTTATTTGTATATGTTTGATTCGCTTATCTTTGGAATTCAATTTTTTATGTTTGTTTATAGTAAAGATGAAGATTTCCTTCATCTTCATAAAATCTTAAGAAATCTCCTCAATATTTGTTAAGAAACGATAGTTATACTTAAACACAAGTTAAAAACTATTGAACGAATGGAGAGAGAGTATATGCAGCTCATAACATTCTTAAATGAATTTATTAAACATCCGAAACATACTGGTGCGATTGCGCCAAGTTCAAAGATATTAGCAAAGAAAATGGTAGATGTAATTGATTTTAATAGAGCGAAATGCATTGTAGAGCTAGGGCCTGGTACAGGAGCCTTTACGAAAGAAATTATAAAGAGAAAGAAGAAGGAGACAATATTTCTTCTTATTGAAATTAATGAAGTATTTTTCAAAGAGTTAAAGAGAAAATTTAAAGATGAGCAGAACGTGATTGTTATACACGGCTCAGCGGAAAATATAAAGAAGTATATGGAACAATTGAATATAGAATGTATTGATTACGTCTTATCGGGATTGCCTTTCACTTCTTTACCAGAAGAGGTTTCAAAGCGCATTTTAAACAGTGTAATGGAAACGATACATGAGAATGGAGAATTTATTACATTCCAATATTCACTTGTGAAAAAAGGATTTATACAGCATTTCTTCCCTGAAATTACACTAGAAAAAGTGTGGTTCAATTTCCCACCAGCTTACGTCTTTAGCTGTAAAAAAGAGCTAAGGGGAGCATATGCATAATGGAGCTACATGAATTAATGTCATACATTGAGCAGTATGGTTATTGGGCACTATTTTTTTGTTTATGGCTTGGTATTATCGGTATGCCGATTCCAGATGAAATGATTGTAATGAGTGGTGGATTTGTATCATCGATGGGTATATTGAATTTGATTCCCGCCTTTTTATTAACGTATTTAGGCGTTGTATCCGGCCTTTCTTTAGGGTATATACTCGGGAAAATCTTTGGCATAAAAGTGCTTAATAAATTGATGAAAAAGAAAAAGATGAAGTATCTTCTAAAATCGCAAGAGATGATAGGGAAATATGGTCATTATGCATTAGTTATAAGTTATTTTATACCTGTTGTGAGGCATATCGTACCGTATTTAGTAGGAATGAATAACATGTCTTTTAAGACATATGCGATTTATTCATATGTAACAGGATTTGTCTGGACGTTAGTTTATTTTGTACTAGGTTCTATATTTGGAAAGCATATAGAAGTGATAGTAACCCTTGCGATCGAGTACGGTATATATTTTGGTGGCATCGTTATTGTAGTTTGTAGTATTTCTTATGTGTATATGCATAAGAAGAATGCAGTAGTGAGTGAAATAAAGCAACATTCTTAGTTTGGTAAATGATGCTGGAGGAGATTTTGTGAGTAAAGGAACGATACTAATCGTGGACGATGAGAAGGAAATTAGAAAACTTATTGCTATCTATTTAAAGAATGAAGGATACGAAGTATTACAAGCTGTAGATGGTGAAGAGGGGTTAGAAATAGTAAAGAAAAGAGACGTGCATCTAATTGTACTTGATATTATGATGCCGAAAATAGATGGCATTCATATGTGTATGAAAGTGAGAGAAATAGCGGAAATGCCTATTATTATGCTGTCGGCAAAAACGCAAGATATGGACAAGATTTTAGGGTTAACAACTGGGGCAGATGATTACGTAGCAAAACCATTTAATCCGCTGGAACTCATTGCTCGGATTAAATCACAACTTCGGAGATATATGAAAATGAGCGGGACAAGCGTAAAAGATGAAAGTGTATTTGAAGTTGGAGATATAAAGATAAATATAGTAACGCGTCAGGTCATTATTGCAAATGAAGAAGTGAAATTGACACCGAGAGAGTTTGAGGTATTAGAATTACTTGCACGAAATCAAGGAATGGTATTAAATGCAGCACAAATTTATGAAAGAGTATGGAAAGAACAAGCTTTCCAATCCGATAATACTGTGATGGTACATATTCGGAAAATACGCGAAAAGATAGAGGCGATTCCAAGAAAGCCTCGTTATATTAAAACAGTATGGGGAGTTGGCTACAAGATTGAGAAAGATATTTGAACCGATAATATGGATGAATCAAATTTTTAAAAAAATGATAGGTAAAACAGTGAGTTATTTGGAAAAAAGTATACGGATACAGCTAATTGCTACATTTACTTTCTGTACGTTACTCGGTGTATTAGTAGGATGGTCTTCATCTTCCTTTTTCGAGGATGCGAATAAAATTTCTATCATTGATTATGCATCAGGTATGGAAGCCATTGATGGACAGACACAATGGCTTGTTGGAAGTATAACAGAGGAAGGTAAGGAAATTAATATACAAGAACTGCTTGATCAATCGAATCATCAAAATCAACTGAAAATTTTAATAATAGATGAGAATGGGAAAGTCGTTTATAAAACAAAGGGAGCGTCAGAAGAACAAATCAATCTTCATGAGACGATGCGTAATGTGATGGATTTTAAAATGGATCAAGTACGATATGTAGAGGCGCAAAATTTAATTCAAGATGGAACTGAACAAAAGCGTAAGGAGTTTACAACTTTTTATCCGGTTACTGTTAATACGAAAAATATGTATATCATTGCAAGTGGTATACCACAAGGAAATGTGAAGTATATCGTGAATGATAGTAGCCCATTTCCATCTTTACTAGGTTTTATCACGTTTATACTATCTTTCTTTTATATAACGAAAAGGAAGATGAATCAGATTGAAGCGATGGCAGAAGGAGTAAGGGAATTTTCGAAAGGTAACTTACAATATAAAATCAAACAGGCAGGTCAAGATGAAATAGGGTTATTAACTTCAAATATTAATCAAATGGCAGAAAAGCTTTTGGCTAATATAGAAAAGGAAAAACAAATAGAGAAACAAAAAAGTGAATTGATTACAAATGTATCACATGATTTAAGAACACCACTTACTTCTATTATGGGGTATTTACGTTTACTAGGTGATGCAAAATATGAAAATAAAGAACAGCATGATGAGTATATAAAAATTGCTTTCTCAAAATCAGAGCAGTTGAAGATGTTAATAGAGGATTTGTTTGAGTATACAAAACTAACAGATGAAAATATGGCGTTAGATTCACAAGAAGTGTGTATGAATGAACTACTTGATCAGTTAATAGAAGAGCTAGTACCACAAGCGGAGGAGCATAATCTTTCTTTTGTGAAAGAATTTCAGGAAGATCGTATATATGCTGTTGTGGACTCAGAAAAAATGGTACGTGTGTTTGAAAATCTTTTAATAAATGCAATTAAATACAGTATAGATAAAGCAGAAATTCGAGTTTTACTTCAAAGAGAAGAACAGCATATCAAAATTTCTATAGCGAATCATAGTGAAGAATTTACAAAAAAAGAATTAGAGAATTTGTTTGAGCGTTTTTATAAAAAAGATCAATCAAGAAGTAGAGCTGTAGAAGGTTCAGGTTTGGGGCTTGCAATTGCAAAAAGCATTGTTGAATTGCACAAAGGAGAAATTCGAGCAGAATATGAAAATGGGGTTATTCAATTTATTATCTTATTGCCAATTTAATTAGAAGAGCATTAGGAAATTTGGTTACATTTTAATAAGTAATAGCGCCGCCGCTATTGATTTAGAGGAAGTCCTTTAAGGGGAAGTATCTGAGAAGAGGAGAATAGAAAGTTTCATGAAAAATATAAGTGCGTTTATCGTATTGATTATAGTTGGAGTTACATTACTTATCGGGAAAGGTGGACCGATTGTAGATCAACTCAATCCATTTATTAAAGAAGATGTTTATTATGCTGTTGTAGACAATGATGGTAAATTTGAGGCTAAGAAAGATGGTTTTGGTAGATGGCAATATAAATTCAAAGGATATAATGAATCCGGTCAAGAGCAAAAGATCGCGATGACTGCTTCAAAACATTTAAGAATAGGGTCATATTTAAAGATTAGATCTAAAGGAAGTTATGGTATGAAATGTGAGGAAGTACAAGTAGATGAAATACCTAATAAAGTAAAAGAGAAAGTACAAATAAAACATAATTAGTTATAGAAATTATAAGTTGCATTCCATGGATAAAGTAACGATCAAGCTTCGAATATAGTGGCAGTATATGATAATTTCTAAATTTTTTATAAAGAAGATAAAGTTTATCTGAACTTTATCCAAACTGCATTTCTTCTGTGTACAATGACTAGTATTCTATAGTATGTAGATAAAAAATAGTAAGGAGTAGCAGGATAATTATGCAGGTTTCTAAGAAGAAAATATTATTATTTCTTTCAATTATTCTTTTGGCTTTATTGATGGTGTATGTATGTACAAATAATAAGCATGTCCAAAATATTGTTCATAATATAGAAGACATCTATAAAGTATATAAAGAGAATCAGGTATTGAAAGGGAAAATTGAACATCAAGAATCGTTAAAGAGTAAAGTACAAATGTTAAGTGAGGAGAAAGAAAGCCTTACTAAAATTATCAACAAAACGAAAGAATTAAAGGAACAGGGAAAATATAATTTCATTCAAGCTAAAGTAGTAACCCGTGTAGCAGAAGAGTGGTATAGAGAAATTACTCTCGATAGAGGTTCACAACATGGTGTAAAGGCTGATATGGCTGTTATTACAGTGAACGGTTTTATCGGAAAGGTAGAGAGTGTAGATCAATATACATCTGTTGTGAAATTAATTACGAAAGATGAACGAACAAATCGTTTAGCAATCACCTTCCAAAATGATTCATCTATTTTAGGATTTGTTACAGGGTACGATAAGAAAAAACAAGCCCTTCGAATTGATAATATTCCATCAGATAAAGCGAAAGAAATAAAAATAGGTGATAGCGTTATTACCTCTGAATTAAGTCAGAAAATACCACCCGGTCTTGAAGTAGCAGAGGTGATAGAGCAAGAACCAGATCAATATGGTCTTGCTTATATTATTTATGCAAAACCAAAGGCAAATCTATATGATTTAGAAGATGTAATTTTAATAGAACCTAAATAATAGTTTTATATAGTGTCTATGAGAGGTGAATTAGAAACGAAGAGAATTAATGTAAAGTAAAGAGTAAGAGGGATAAGGGAAAATAAAATGGTACTAAATTTAATAATATGTAGTTATATCTTTATATCGTTTTTATTTTATCTTTATCTTATCTTTATCTTATCTTTATCTCGGACAATTATAATGAAGAGGTAAACTGATGATAAGTGCAAAGTTATTAAGTATTACAATGGGTCTTTTTTTGTCCATTTTTAATATTAATTATTTATATAACCTCTCCAGTAGGCTAGAAAACCTATACAATATCCTTCGAATTTATATTTGTAAATGCATTATTTGAGCGCGAGAATAATGGCTCTTCGAAAACGTTATTGACGCCATCTTCGTGAGAACAAAGTAATGGTATATGAATTGGGTTATAAAACATTTAATTCGTATATTATAATTTCATTAGAAATATACATTACAAAAATGTAAGGATAATGTAAGGGGAATGAATATTGCTGTTTGTAAAGAAAAGATAAAATGATAGTTAGTGTCTATAAAAATAGCATAATCGCAACACTGGCCATATGACAGGAGGCAATATGAAAAATTTAATATTTGATGAGAACGTTGTGCAAAAAGTGCATAGTAAAAAGGTGAATGTAGTACACCATACTGTAGAGAAGCGTGGGCATAGAGTATGTTATTAAAACTTTCTATTTCCAGTATGAAAAAAATGATAAAGGATTACATCGTTTTACTAATAGGTCTTGTAATCTCAATTTCTATATTTTATATGTTTCAAACGCTTGCGTTAAATAAAGAATTTACAATGAATAACAGCATTATTGGTTCAATTGTATTTGTATTTCAAATAGGATCTATTTTGGTGGCGTTTATTACCTTCTTTTATATTTTTTATGCAAACTCATTTCTCCTCTCACTCCGGCGGAAAGAACTTGGCATGTATCTTGTATTAGGAGCAAAAAAGAGTAAAATCAGCCAACTCTTATTTTTTGAGACGTTAGCCATGGGAATGATTTCACTAGTATTAGGTAGTGTATTCGGAGCTATTCTTTCTAATTTCATAAGTGGGTTTTTAACAAAACAATTGGAAATATCAGCTGAAGGTTATCAAGCTTTTTATGGTCCTGCATTCAAAATAACATTTATATTCTTCAGTGCATTGTTTCTGCTTACATCTGTTGTGAATGCAATTCGAATAACACTTAAAACAGAATTAGATTTAATTCGTACAGAGCAAAAGGCGGAGCAGATACGAAAAAAGGGTCCTGTCACAATGGCGTTAACTTTATGTAGTTTATTAGGACTAAGTGTAGGATATTATTTCGTAATCTTTGTAGGAATAAAAGGTGCTGGTGCCATTTTACTCCCATTATTCACAATTACATTGGGAACATACCTTATATTTATTTCTCTTTTACCCACGTTTGTTAATAGATTAAAAAAAACGCGCTATTTAAACGAAAAGAAATTAAATGCATTTACATTTGCACAATTGCAGTTCCGTGTAAGTAGTTTGACGAAAATATTAGGAACGGTAACGATGCTAATTGGACTAGGCGTGGGGGCAATGGCCGGTGGCATGTCTTTACAGAAAAATGTAATCCTTACAGCAGAAAAAATGCCAGGGTATGATATTACAATTCATGATCCAGAAGCAACGGATTATAAAGCTATGGAAAAAATGAAAATTATAGATAAAAAACAGTATAAATATAAAGTTGATAATGAGGCTGTTTACTATTTAAAAGAGGAATTATTAGAGAATCCTCCACTTCTATTCAGAAAGAAAGAGACAACACATATTTCTGAACAACTTCCATCTTCGAGCTATAGGATGTTTAAGGGAGAGGAAGTTGATCCATCTAGTTCTACGTTACCGATGAACTGGGACAAGATTGTGGATAGTGATTTTAGGTCGAATATTACTGTGTATGATCGTAAGCCTGTCTATATTGTCGATAAAAACCGTTATGAAACAATTCAAGGGAATGAGCATACGTTTTTTATTGCTAAAGTAGATAATATTTTACAGTATAAAACAGAGTTAAAAGAGATGGATAATCGTCAAATTGAAAAAATAGCTGCTGCCACTAATAGGCCTAAAGCAGATGTATATTTACCAACGAACTATGGTGATTATGAATCTATGCTCGCCTTTTCAAAAGGAACTTCCTTTATGGGATTCTTTTTAGGTCTTGCTTTTTTAGCTATGATGGCAAGTTGTTTAATGTTTAAAATCCTTTCTGGGGCTACGAAAGATATAGGGCGGTATGAGATGCTTCGAAAAATTGGGGTGCGTAAAGAATTACTTATAAAATCTATGTATAAAGAATTAGGTATCGTATTTCTATTTCCAGCAATATTGGGTCTCATTCATGTTTTGGTAGGAATGAACATATTTACATTTGTTAAATTTTTTGTGAATCCATATGTGAACATATGGATGCCGATTTGTATATTCCTAGGAATTTATATAGTCTACTATTTAATCACTGTACAATTATATAAGAGGATTGTTCTTCCGAAGGAAAGATAAATATATAACGAGGAAGACTTGAAAAGCTAGATTAATATTTCATTAATAAGTAAGGGATGTAGAAAGGAATTAATAGAATGGGGAAATTGTTAAAGGTAAAAAACATAGTTGTAATGACAGTAGCTACAGTTGTAGTGGGAGGAGCTTTTTTCGTATTTCAATCGATAACCTCACCTGCAAAAGCGATAGCAAATCAAGAAAATTCAGTTCAGTATGCAAATGAACAAATAAAAGTGGAAATGAATAAGGTAGCACCAACGCAATTTAATGGTCAAACTAGGAAAATTGCCTATCTTACTTTTGATGATGGTCCAGGAAAGTATACGGCACAGTTACTAGATATATTAAAGGAAAATGATGCGAAAGCAACATTTTTTCTAATCGGTCAAAATGTAAAATCATATCCTGATTTAGTAAAACGAGAAGAAGTAGAAGGACACTATGTGGGAATGCATAGTATGACGCATAATAACAAGAAATTATATGCCCAGGGTGGCTATGTAGATGAAATGAAAGAGGATCAAAGTTTAATTGCTAGTATTCTTGGACATGCTCCAAAACTAACACGTCCGCCATATGGTTCGAAGCCTGGGTTACACGAAGAACTTCGTAATAAAGTTGTAGAAAATGGTCTTAAAGTATGGGATTGGACAATTGATTCATTAGATTGGGAATACAGTGGAATGCCAATAAATACAGCAACAGCAAAAATTGTTCAAAATGTACTGGCTGGTGCGACAGATCAAAAAGAAGTGATTTTGATGCATGACATTCATCCGCAATCCGTTGCAGCAGTACCTGCTATTATTAAAGGGTTAAAAGAAAAAGGGTATGAATTGGAAGCGTATCATGAAGATGATCATTTCCCATTGAACTTTATGCATGATAAACGTATGTAACATAGGAGGAACTGATATTGATTTATAAAGCGTTAACGATTACGGGAATTATATCTATAAGCTTATTGACAGGGTGTTTTGGCGCAAAGCCAGAAGCAGAATTGTACGTCGCATTTGAAAACGCGATGAAGCAAGAAAAGATGGTTTCTGAAGATGCGAAAAAACTAGAGGTCTTAGAAAAACAAGGTCAAGAGTTATACAATCAAATTATAAATGATGGTAAAGATAGTAACCAAGCAATTATGCCGAAGCTAGAGCAAGCTACAAAAAGTATTGATGAACGTGAAAAAGTATGGAACAAAGAAAAAGAAGCTTTTGGAAAAGCACAAGAAGAAGTAAAATCAGTTCATAAAACTATAGATAAAATGGAAGATGCAGCTCTTCAGAAACAAGCAAAAAACATACAGGATATTTATAAAAAGCGTTATGCATCTTTTAGTAAGATAAATGATTCGTATCAAAAGTTAATGAAATCTGAAAGAGAATTATATAAAAGCTTAGGTGAAAAAGAAACGAACTTAAAAAAGGTTAGTGAAAAGATTAAAGGTGTAAATCAAATGAATGAGGACATTCGACGAGAAAAAGAGAAATTTAATAGATATACACAAGAATATAACAAAGAGAAATTAGATTTTTATAAACAAGCGAAAATTAAGATGAAAGAGGAGAAATAAATACTTTATTTCTTACTCCAAAATAGAATAGAGAAATCAAAAGTCCCAAGCTACTAGCCTTGGGGCTTTTTCATATTCTTAAAGAAATGTTAAGAATATCCGCTGCTATTTATTAAGAAATGCTATCTATACTTAGAAATGGGTTAAGAAGTGCTCGGAAAATATGTAGGGAAAATAAAAGATAGGAAAAAGAAGTGTAGGAGGATATATATGAAAGCATCAGTTGTAGAGGTAAAGAATGTACAAAAGGTATACGGTAAAAAAGATGAGAGTCAATCACATGCACTAAAGAATGTATCGTTCTCAATTCAAGAGGGTGAATTCGTTGGAATTATGGGACCATCTGGTTCAGGAAAAACAACATTATTGAATGTAATTTCTACATTAGATAAGGCAACAGGTGGAATTGTTGAAATTGCTGGAATAGATATTACGAAAATGAAGCAGGGAGAATTATCTGATTTTCGCTCAGAGACACTAGGGTTTATCTTTCAAGATTTTAACTTACTTGAAAATTTATTAATCTATGAAAACATTGCATTACCGCTTTCTCTGCAAGGCGTTCATTCGAAAAGAATTGAATCAAAGGTGAAAAAGGTAGCAGAAATGTTAGGGATTTCAGAGATTCTTCAAAAATATCCGTCCGAAGTATCTGGTGGACAAAAACAACGTTCGGCAGCGGCCCGTGCACTTGTACATGAGCCAGCCATTATTTTAGGAGATGAGCCAACAGGAGCGCTTGATTCTAAAAATGCGAAAAGTTTATTAGAGTCGATGACCAACTTAAATGAAGAACAGGATGTTTCGATTATGATGGTTACACATGATCCATTTAGTGCGAGTTACTGCCGACGTATTTTATTCATCCAAGACGGAGAACTGTATAAAGAAATTCATCGCAGAGGTACGCGTGATGAGTTTTATAAAGAAATTTTAGATGTGCTTGCGGATTTAGGCACACAAAAAGCATAAGAAAGAAGGTTCAACATGTTATTCAAACTTTCCATGTCGGGAATAAAAAGTAAACGAAAAGACTATATGGTCTTATTAGTTGGGCTTATTATGTCTATTTCAATTTTTTATATGTTTCAAACGTTAGCGTTAAATAAAACGTTTATTGAAGGGAATTCTATGGATGGGATTTTTTCCGTCTTTCAAACGGGCTCATTTTTATTAGGATTTATTACATTATTTTATATTTTATACGCCAATTCATTTTTATTATCACTTCGGCAAAAAGAATTTGGTATGTATATGGTATTAGGGGCAAAAAAGCATAAAATTACATTGCTCATGTTTATTGAAACAATTGTATTAGGAATAGTATCTCTTATAGTAGGTGTGATAGTCGGTATAATCTTGGCACAAGGTGTTGGACATTTACTGATGAAGGAGCTGGAATTTACTGGCGGTGGTTATCATGCATTTTATGTACCATCAATCGTTGTTACTTTCATCTTTTTCATTGCATTATTTATGTTGTCCGCAATTATGAATGGTATGAAACTAGTGCGTAATTCGCCATTACAACTCGTTCACTCCAATAGTCAAACAGAGCGTACGTTTATTAAAGGGAAACTAACAAGTATAGTAGCACTTTTATCAATTATTTTATTAGCAGTTGGCTATGTTTCGATGATTTATATGAAGGAGCTAAAGGAATCAGGATTTATCATTGCAACAATTACAGTAACATTAGGAACTTACATGCTATTTGCATCATTCCTTCCCATTATTATTAATAAACTAAAAGCGAATAAAAATCGTAGTGAAAAAGGAATCAATGTGTTTACGTTTGCTCAGTTAAGTTTTTCTATTAATAGCTTAACGAAAGTATTAGCAACAGTGACGATGTTAGTTGCTCTTGGTGCGGGTGCAATCTCCAGTGGTATGGCGTTAAAAAATAATGTTACAAATATAGTGGAGAGTGCAGAATACTATGATGTCGAAATTAAAAATCCCACAGCAGAAGAAAAGAAAATACTAGATAGTATTACATTTAAAGAAAAGAATGAATATCGATACAAAGTAGATGAGCAGTTTATTTATCAATTGAAAGAAGATTTGGAAAGAAAGCGTCCGCTAACACGTACTGGAAATGACAAGAATAGTAGCCGATTCATTCCTGTTTCGAGGGAACTAATTGCGGGATCCGTTTTAAGTCATAGCCAAGAAAAAAATGAGAATAATACCAATGTAATTCCAGAAGAATGGGGAAATGTTTTACGGTCTCTTCAAAAGACATATATGAATCCTAGTCAAAAGATAAAAATTGTAGATCAAAAGATGTATGATGGGATACAAGGTAAAGAAGAAATTATAATACTGGGGAAAACGGACAATTTTATAACGTATAAAGAAGAATGGAAAAAAATTGATGAATTAGAGCTAGCTAAATATAAAGATATGAAAGAAGTACATCTTTTGAGTAAATATATGCTGTATGAAGGATATTACAGTACTTACAGTGGAACAGTATTTATGGGTTTTTTCTTAGGCATAGCTTTCTTAGCGATGTTGGCAAGTTGTTTAATGTTTAAAATTCTTTCTGGTGCTTCAAAAGATATTATTCGCTATCAAATGCTTCGTAAAATTGGTGTACGTTATGAGCTATTAACGAAATCAATTTATAAAGAGTTATTTTTCATTTTCTTATTCCCAGCGATCGTAGGTATAACGCACGTATTAGTCGGAATGAACATGTTCTCGTTCTTAATAGATAATCCATATTTCCGTATTTGGCTGCCGATTATTATTTTCTTAGTCATTTATGTGTTTTATTATTTCATTACAGTTCAATTGTATAAAAAAATTGTTCTTCCGAAAGAAGTGTAGTGTGTAGTGAATAAGGGGGATGATGAATCGAGCTAAATTTAGGGGAATATTATATGGAATTTATAGTGATGAAGAAGTTATAAATTCAAAAAAGCAGCTATTCTACGTAATAGCTGCTTTTTTCATTATTTGTAATTAGGAAGCAACTTGTACTGTAGATAAGGAGAAACAAAATCCTCTATTTTTTCAGTATATAAAAGATAAAGAGGGAAAGGTATTATAACTTCTGTAGTAATCGTTCGCCGCTTTTCATGTCGCCTTTACACAACGGGCATTGTGGCTTATCTTCTAAAGAAAAGTTTTTACGCATCCATCCAAGGCAGTCGTCTGCTTCGCATTCCCACACAGCAATTGCTTCTGGTTCTTCTACAGGTTTATCATTTTTTCTCCAATACATGTGATCGCTTCTTTAATTTGAAAAGTTTTTCGGAAAAAACAAAAAAGGTTGTTAACGTTTTTTGTTAACAACCTTTTATTTATTCATTATACTGTATTTTTTAAAAAATGCGAAGGTTAGTAATTGTTAAAGTATAGCGAAATAGCGATTATACAAGCTCAGGATTATAAATCATCGTTGAACGCCTTAGTAATAATTCAATTTGACACGGTGTATGCCGTCAACCTTCTCCGCATGTTTCTACCTCTTTTTCTTCTCTTATTTCAATTAAGATAAGCCTAAAGAACTATAAAGGAAAATGAGTATACTATCAAAAAAAATTTTAAGAGAACTGAATTAAAATAGATTTAATATGAGTAATTGAGGAATATATCCATTAGTAGTTAGAGTTTCACATAGTTTATTTGTGCTAAAATGCTTATCGGCAGTACTTCCGTATGAAATTGCAGTCCCGTTATTAATTAGTATTGGTCTGTATGGCACCATGTATATTGGCTATTATTTCTTAACGGTTCGTTCTTATTTTCGGATTGTTAAGGAATAAAAATAGTGATGAAATTTCTCGTGAAACGAAAGGAAACATAGTGGGAATTATGTTCTCTTTCGCTTTTTTATTAGTTAAAATGAAGTGTGTATGACAATGGTATTTAAATGGAGTGTTATAATTGGGGATTTTAATTATAGTAGGATGCCTATTAATAGGCATCATTTTGATTGGCCTAAGCATTTATAGATTTGTAAAAGAAATAAAAGAAAAAGATTCAAAGAAAGATAAATGGACAGTAGTGGCACAAAATATTCTAGAGCTATTTAGTGATCCGCTGCACGGAGCACCGTTCTACTTTTTAATTGGTGCGCTCTTTTTTGTAGTGGGGCTTTTATTTCTCTCTATGGGAATGGGCTGGGTTGAAATTAATTAGTTGGTACTAGAGAATTAATTATATAGTCGTAGCGTTAAGAAGGAGAGAGTAAATGCCAATTATAAGAGATATCCAATTAAGTTTTCTAAAAAGAAAAGAGAATATAAGTAGCCTAGAAGTATTACAATTAACATCCTCAAGCAATTATGAGGAAGAGATATCTTTTTTACAAGAAACGAGCTGTATTACTTCTTTATACGAGCGACATATGCCAAAGCTAAGAACAGACTATGAAAAAGGTATTTTGATTTACTGTGTGGATGATATTTCATTATTAAATCAGTGGGAGAAGAAATATCGAATTTTCCCTGAATATATGAATGCTTTTGTAGAGTATGGGAGTGAAAAGGATTTTTCGTATTTATTAGAGCGAGAGAAAAAAGAATTAGCTCTTCGTATTGTACACTCTGAAATGAAGAATTTAGCTGTGAAATATGATTGGGATATAGAGGCGTTAGAAAAAGCATACAATCAGATACTGGATTTGGATTATAAAAATGAACTTGCATATATAAAGAAGAGTAGTCCAAATAAAAAATATGTATGTAGTATAATTTGTCAGCATGAAGTGGCTTATGCTGATATTTACTTAGAAATAAGGGAGTATAGAACTAGAAGGTTAATTAGAAAAGACAAACTTATTAGAGAAGAAGACATGTATAAAATGTTTAATCATGTTAGTGACGTGGCTTGGAAGTTAAACCATAAAGTGATGTTGATGAACGACAAAGGGAAAAATATATGGATGTTAACCTTTTTAGAGAAAAATGAGCCAGCTAATTTAGTTTGGAAGATTGAAAGAATTGAGGAAAGTTGATGAAAAAGAGCTTGAAACCATTCAAGCTCTTTTTCATTATTATTTATGTCTTAACATGCGTTCAACTTCATGTACACTTAATTTGCTTGCTTGAGAAATCGTTTCAAGAGGGATACCAAGTTCATACATACCTTTAATCATTTGTATTTTTCCTTGTTGAATCCCTTTTTCCATCCCCTTTTCTATGCCTCTTTTCATTCCTTCTTTCTCTGCGTGGGCAAATTTTGCAGCCTCATCCATTAAAACCTTTTCCCTCGCTTCATAGGCTTGGCGAAAAGAAGAATCTTGACTCATACGTTCCCATTTATTTATCGCTTTTTGTAAAATAGGATCTTGGTTCATAGCAATATCCTCCAATGTTTTAGTTAAGTGTTCATCCTCATTTGCTGAAAGTAATAAAAGCCAACGAACAAATGGATCTTTCCATGGATTTACTTTTTCTTCATGCCATTGTTCTGTTAACTTTGGGATTTCTACAATGTGAATTTCTATGTCATCACTTAGGAGTTTCTGTTGTTGTGTATTCCATAATGTGCCCATTGTATGAAATTCTTTGTGATCTAAAAACATTATGAAGTTCAATAAATTAATGGTGATGGTTTTACGAAGTGCACTGTATGGCATGCCTTTTTGTAATTGAGATGTGTATAATTTTCCCCAATAATATAAACTGCGTTTCATCATATCGTGATTATTATTGAGCTGTATTTCGACATTTACTTTTGTCCCTGTGTTTAACGTAGCTGAAATGTCTAGAATTGATAATTTATCATTTGCGTGTGCCCGGTGTAAATGCGGATCTTCTAGTTGTAGAGAAGCGATGGGTGATTCTAAAGAATCTTGTAACATGGCATTTAAAAATGCAATTAGAATATCTTCACTACCATTCGTACCAAACAATTGTTTAAATGCAAAATCAATGCGTAAATTAACTAACTGTTGGTTGAACACAGCTTTTCCTCTCCCTTGTATATCAGGTTGCCTCTTTCCCTCATTGTACCTAAAAAGAACTAGGTCATGCAAACAGACCCTTCTGCTATTTTGAAGCTATTAGATAGAAAGCAAAGTAACTATGAATTTCCTGCCTTTGATAATGAATATATGGATATTTCGCAAGTGAAATTTTCTCTTTTCTTTAAAGATACTAAGGATTGGTTAATGGTGTTTCAAATTGTCGGTGTAGGTTCATTAGGTGTATTTAATGATATTCAAGTATATGGCAATAGAATGAATCATTCAATTGGTGATGACGGTATTTTGCAAGTAAAAGATGGAGATTATGAATTATTTGATAATAAAGGTGAATTTATACCGGATATTCATAACGGTAGTTTAAAAATTCGCGATCATCATTTTGAATATCAATTTACAGAAGAAGATTATGCGAATAATGGAATAGAAGTGAAAACGAAAGAGTCTTGTCCAACATATTTCCTGCGTATGCTTGCTACTAATGAAGAAGCTAGAAAGTTATTATGGTGGGATAAAGAAGAAATTTTAGAAGAGTTGGGTTTAAAAGGTGATTGGGAAGTAGCTTATGAAACGGAAGAGTGGCAACATGTTGAAGAAGAGAAAGTAAGTGAAAATGAATTCTTCCAATCAGTAGCTGCAGCGATAGAGGAGCAAGATCCAAGTGTTATTGTAGATAAGGATGCTAATACGCACTGGAAAAATTGGGTGGAGTTTGATTACGAAAATTTATATTAAAAATTAAAGAGTAGATCAAAATGCCTTGCTAATAAAAAAGACGGGCCAAAGTGTTGAAACTTTAGCTCGTCTTTTTGCATTACACAACCGCAGGATTATAAATCATCGTAAAGTGCCCTTGTAATAGTTCAATATGACAAGGTGTATGAAGCGAACTTTCTCCATCTGTATCTACTTCTTTTTCTTCTTCTGTTTCAATATGAATGGATTTTGCTTTTACGTGGAAGATATCATTTTCATTTGTGTCTTCAAATAATTTCTTTCCGATATAATCTTTAAATGCTTGGATGCCTGTGGATTTTACGACGAAAATATCAAGTGTTCCGTCATCGCATTTCACGTTCGGAATAAAGGACGGGATACCACCAAGATATTCACCGTTTCCAACCATAACAAGGACAGCTTCGTCTTCATATACTTGTCCGTCGTAAGTAATTTTTACTGGGAATGTTTCAGCGTTTTTGACAGTTCGAATGGTACTTAAGTAGTAACCGATTTTACCAAGCTTTGCTTTCTCTTCTGCATCAATATTGTTTGATACTTCAGATACGAGTCCAATGCCCCAGAAGTTTAAGAAGTGTTGTCCGTTTGCTTTTGCGACATCAATTGGTTTTACATGTTCTTTTGTAATGAGTTTCGCTGCTTCTGCAATATTTTGCGGAACACCAAGTGTGCGAGAGAAGTCGTTGCAAGTTCCGCCTGGAATGATTGCAAGTGTAGGTCTAGTTTCAAGAGGGGCTAAGCCGTTTGTGCATTCAAATACAGTTCCATCACCACCAAAGACGATAATTAAATCTACTTTACTAGCAAACTCCTGACAATATTTTGTTGCATCACCTTGCTTTTTCGTATGAAGGATATGTAAGTCAGGAAAAGCTGCGGCAAGTGGTGGTACGATTTTCGTTAAGTTTGTATGTAAATCGCCTTGTCCAGCTTTTGGATTTACGATGAGGAGTACTTTTTTAAATTTTGTCTTTGTCATTCTTCATCTCTCCCTTTGTTTTTATAAATTACGGTAGAAATAAAACTTCCACCAATAATGCATGGAAGCTTATTTGATCCCGCTATTCGCGGGCCAATAATCATTGGGAATGGACAAAAATCCCAATGATTAAGGTTTCATTTTATTATATTATTCCGTTACAACTGAAGCGATAAATGGTAAGTTACGATATTTTTCTGCGCAGTCGATACCGTAGCCAACGATAAATTCGTCTGGAATTTGGAAGCCAACATACTCAGCTTTTAAGTCCACTTTACGGCGTTCAGGTTTATCAAGTAACGTACAGAACTTCAATGCTTTTGGTTTATGCATGAAGAAGTGATCTTTTAAGAAGTGAAGTGTTAAACCAGAATCGATAATGTCTTCTACGACAATTACGTTTTTTCCAGTAATGTTTACATCGATATCTTTTAATAGTTTTACTTTTCCAGTTGTTTCTGTTTGATTTCCGTAGCTAGATGCAGAGATAAAGTCGATAGTTACTTCGTTTTTAATATGACGAATTAAATCAGCAGCGAATACGAAAGATCCTTTTAATACAGCGATTACAACGATTTCTTCTCCTTCAAAATCACGTTCGATTTGAAGCGCTAGTTCTTTTACTTTTTCTTGTAATTGTTCTTCAGAAATTAAAGTGTCTTTTATTTCAATTTTCATTTGAATCCTCCTACAGTGTAAAACTTGTGAACATTTCGACTGTAAAGGATAGAAAGAAAAAAGTCAAAGAAGATATAAGGTTTTTACAGAAATCCCCACAAAATAGTCAGATGATATGATATACTGATAATATTAAGAAAACGCTTTCAAAAAGGGTGATTATGATGAAAAAGAAACAGTATACAAGTGTAACATTTATAAAAGCATTGCTTTTAACAATTGTTCTTGGTATGTTGGCTTACATAATTGATGTACCTGCAATTCGCATTTCACTAATTGGAATGACTTTAGTATTAGGCGCAATTTCCCACGGTATGATGTCGCAGCTGCAAGAGGCTAGACTTGATGATATGAAAGATTCTATAGATAAGAAATGAGAAACCTTCACGTATATAGAGTGAAGGTTTTTCGTTTCTTACAAAAATGTAAGGTGATTTGTAAGACAAATCGATAGTTGCATAGTAGTGTTTTGGATAAACTATAAGTGTAAGGTAAAAGGTAAGCATATTTTAGGTAAATTAAGTTTTAGGCACTCTATATGTGAAAAAGGAGTAGGAGGGCATGGAGAAACATTGGACGACCTTTTCTTTTTTAGCAACTAGTAACACCGTAATGCTAGCTGGAGAAATGGATTTTTTGCATACGTTTGATCGAGAAGACGATCATTCTTCTTCTAAATTTACAATGAAATGGAGTAAGTGGAGCGATAGTTGTAAATTGGAAGAAGAGGCCCCTAACGAAAGGCAAAAAATTATTTTAACAAATCCTATTAAAGCATGGGTCGTTCAATGTCGTAAGTGTAACGTCAAAAATCACTTCAAGAAAACTGAGCCGAGACAATTAGTTATCACTCCGGCCCTTCCTACTTCTCAATCACGCGAAAGTAACAAATAAATATCGAGACACATCGAAAGAAGCATCGTATTTATACGGTGCTTCTTTCCTGTCCATAAAAAGTCCCTTAGTGTATGAAAGATTTGTTATGATTATAAAGGAATCTTACATTTTGCATATGGTAGGAAATATGATGGAAGTAAAATTAGAAAAGGTGTGTATGATGAAAAAATATAGTGTAATTGCAGTAGCGAGTTTATTGGCAACAAATCTATTAACATTTCCTTCTAGTTCGCTAGCGGAAATTGAAAATAAAACAAGAAATAATATAGAAGCTTTACAGAGTATACATAGTGATAGACAAAGTGAATTGCAAAAACAATTGGAAGTTATACAAGAGCAACAAATGGAATTAGAAAAAAGAAAAGATATTTTGAAACAGCAGGCAGAGTTATTTATTAAGGTTGACGAATTAAAACGGAAAAAAGAAGAGTTACTAAAACAAGGTAGCGAAGATAAAGGACAATTAGAAGAAGTTCAGCAAAAATTAGATGAATTAAAGAAACAACAAGAAAAACTTGAAAAGAAGAATCCGTTAGAACTAAAAGAAAAGAAGATTGATGAAAAGAATAACCAAGAAGAAACAAACTCGAATGAATTAGAGGAACAAAAAAAGAAGGAAGAGCTTGAAGAGAAGGATCGATTAGAAGTAGACGAAAAGAATAAACAAGAAGGGACAAATCATGAATTAAAAGAGAAGCAAAAGAGAGAAGAATTAAAGAAACAGCAAGAAGAATTACGAATAAAGCAGCAACAATTGGAGAAGCAGCAAATAGAGTTAAAGCAGAAAGAAGAGCAGGAAAAACAAGAAATTGAATTAAAGCAAAAAGAAGAACAAACAAAACAAGAAATTGAATTAAAGCAAAAAGAAGAACAAACAAAACAAGAGCTTGAATTAAAGCAAAAAGAAGAACAAACAAAACAAGAAATTGAATTAAAGCAAAAAGAAGAACAAACAAAACAAGAAATTGAATTAAAGCAAAAAGAAGAGCAAGAAAAACAAGAGCTTGAATTAAAGCAAAAGGAAGAACAGGAAAAAAGAGAAGTAGAATTAAAGAGGGCAGTAAGTAATTTACAAGCAGCACCACAATCATTCCCTGATGTTCCAGGGTGGGCGGAAGAGTCTGTTACTTATTTAGTGAATAAAAAAGTAATTACAGGAATGCCGGATGGAACATTTTCACCGCATAGCGTATTAAGTAGGGCTGAAGCGGCTACAATTATGGCTAAAGTTTTAGGATTAGAAGTTAAAGAAGGAGACAAGCCGACCTTTATAGATTCGAAAGATAATTGGGCATCTTCTTACATTGCAGCGGTGGAAAAAGCAGGCGTTATTAAAGGTGAAGGAAACGGGAAATTTAATCCGTACGGTCAAATGACAAGAGCGGCAATGGCAACAATGCTTGTACAAGCATATCAATTAGATTCGAAAGTTAATGGAGAATTACCGACATTATTTAATGATGTGAAAGATCATTGGGGCGAGAAATTCATTAATATTTTAGTAGAATTAGGTATATCAAGTGGTATTGATGGAACACAGTGGCAACCTGATAAATCGATATCACGTGCTGAGGCAGCTCGACTTGTTGCGGTGACAGATCAATCTAAAGATAGCGAAGTAAAAGTGAAAAAGGTAAATATAACGAAAAATTTCTTTACTTATAATAGTCCATCATTATCATCAGGTATTTCAAATGAATATGCATCACAAGAAGTAAGGGTATATGAAGAAAGAGATGGTGGATGGATAAAAATTTATACGGATTTGGGTTTTAAGTGGGTGTGCTTAACTGAGAAGAAAGTAAAGATAACGAAAAACTTCGTTACATATAATGAATCGTCATTATCATCTGGTATTTCAGGCGAGTATACTCCGCAAGAAGTGACGGTTGTTGAAGAAAGAGAAGGCGATTGGATTAAAATTCGTACTAGTGTAGGCTATAAGTGGGTATGTCTAACTGAAAAGAAAGTACAGATTGATAGAGACTTTACTACTTATGATGCTCCGTCACGGTCTGCGAATGTTTTAGCGTATTATGGACCACAAACAGTAACTGTTGTAGAAGAAAGAGGAACGTGGCTTCGTATAAGTACATATGCAGGATACCAATGGTTGGACACGAAAAAGGAGACAAAGTATTTATCTAAAGTATTTTTCGCATATGACAGCCCTAGTTTTGTATCGCGCGTATCAGGGAAATATTCTCCGCAAACAGTAGAAGTGTATGGCGAAAGAGCAGGCGGTTGGATTCAAATACAAACTAATAATGGTTTGAAATGGGTGAATGAAGGCAATGTTAATCGTAGTCAAGTGATATTGAACGTACCATCAATTTACCAATTCCCAGAATTACACAATGGCTGTGAAGTAGTTTCTTTACAAATGCTTGTGGAACATCAAATTGGTCGTTCATTAAATAAAGTAGCATTTGCGTTTGAAATGCCTTTTGATCAAACAAAATTAAAGAACTATAAAACATCATCACAAATTTGGGGAGATCCAGATGTAGGGTTTGTAGGTGATGTGACAGGAAATACGCCAGGATATTCTATTAATCCAGAACCATTAAAAAGATTGTTAGATAAATATGCAAGAGGAACGAATTTAACAGGAAATGATTTCTCAGTCCTAGAAGATTATGTACGAAATGGGAAACCAGTTGTTACTTGGGTAACTGTAGCACTAAATAATCCAAGACCAATTACAACGTGGAAAACACCAGGCGGAAAAACAATTTATGGACGAATGAATACTCATGCGGTCGTTTTAACAGGTGTCGATGATAATTACGTGTATTATAATGATCCATTTTATGGAACGAAAAATGTGAAAGTGAGTAAGAGTTGGTTTGCAAGTATTTATAACCAAATGGGGAAGAAAGCTTTAAGTGTAGATTAAATAAAAAAGGTTATCCAAAAGATTATTTTTGGATAACCTTTTTTTATAATGAAATCTTTAAAAGAACTCCATTTCATCTGCATCTTATATTTACATCTCTTGTTTATTCTAGTAATACATCCGGTGCGACGTAATTTATTACTAGAATAAAGTATAAAAGGAGAGAAATAAAATGAAAAAAAAACTATTACCAATTTGTGCGATGGCACTTTTAACAGTAGGATATTCTTCAGTAGCAAGCGCTTCTACTGGAACATTAACAAAAGAAGAAACGGCGCAAGTACAGCAAGATGCAGCTAAAAAAGAAGAAGCAATTAAGGAACAGCAAAAAAATGATGTAGAGAAAAAGCAAGCGGCACAAGTACAAGAAAAAAGTGATATGGCTAAAAAAGAGGAAGCAATAAAAGCAGGGCAAAAGAATGATACAGCGAAAAAAGAAGTAACACCACAAGTTCAAGAAAAGGAAGCTCTTGCAAAAAAAGAAGAAGCAATTAAGGCCGGGCAAAAAAATGATGCAGTAAAAAAAGAAGCAGCAAAGCCAGTTGTACAAGGTGAAAAATTACCAAACACAGCATCAAACAATGTAGCAATGATGGCACTAAGCGCATGCCTTGTAGGGATAGGGACATTATTTGGTTTGAATCGTCGTAATAAAGTTAAGGCGTAAATAAAATATTTTTCTATAAAGAATGGGATAATTTCATATATTAAAAATGGTAGGTTATTCCTACCATTTTTTGCATGGAGGGATGGAACATGAAGTTACTCAATTATATCGGTATCATATTGATGGCCATAGGGCTATTCATGGGATCGTATTACGCTGTGGAATGGTATAAAGGAAAAAGCTCTGCTCGAGAATTAACGAAAGAAGAAATAAAGAGCTTTAAAAATATACAAGATAATCAACTTTCACATGAAACACCTGTAACTTCCCAAGTACCTTCTTCTCAAACCGAGCATAAAGAAGGAGAAAAGGTAGCAATGTTAAATATACCGAAAATAAAGAAGAAGTTTTCTATATATTGGGGAGCAAATGATGCAACATTGAAAAAAGGAGTCGGTATGTTTGTCAGTGATTTAACGACAACACCATCTGGAGGGGGACATACTGTACTGAGTGGGCATCGAGATACTGTATTTACAGATTTAGGAGAGTTAAAAGAAAAGGATAACCTTATTTTGGAGTATGATAATAAAATGTACACATACGAAATTCAAAAGACATGGATTACACATGCGGATGATCGCACTGTTATTGTAAAAAAAGAAGAGCCGACATTAACACTGACGACTTGCTATCCATTTGATTATATAGGGGATGCACCGGATCGATATATTATCGAGGCAAAGTTAATTACGAGCAATTCAAAATAAAATTATCAAGTACAAAATGCTAGCTACTTAAAATGAGAGGGGGAGACATAGATTATGTCAAAAAACATTTTAATTGTTGAAGATGAAGATATTTTACGCGAAATATTAAAGGATTACTTTTTGAGTGAACAATATAAAGTGCTTGAAGCGAGAGACGGGAAAGAGGCTTTAGTTTTATTTGAAGAAGAAGAGGTCGATTTAGTTATACTTGATATTATGTTACCAGAACTAGATGGATGGTCTGTTTGCCGAAGGATCCGTAAGACGTCCGGGGTCCCAATTATTATGCTGACGGCACGTGTAGATGAAGATGATACGTTACTTGGATTTGAGCTTGGGGCAGATGATTATGTTGCGAAACCGTATAGTCCGCCTATTTTATTAGCGAGAGCGAAACGATTATTAGAAAGTAGACAAGCATCAAAGAAACCTTTAGAAAATGAAGATGATACGTTATCAATTCATGGCATTCACGTCCATTTTCCGTCACGTACTGTTACTGTTGATGAGGCAGACATTACTTTAACACATACAGAATTTGAAATATTAGTGTATTTCATGAAAAACCAAGGAATTGTACTAACAAGAGAGCAATTAATTTCAAGAATTTGGGGATATGAGTTTGCTGGTGATGATCGAACGGTTAATAGCCATATTCGTAATTTACGAAATAAATTAGGAGAGAAATCAAAGCACATTACAACTGTAGTGCGAACCGGTTATAAATTCGAGGGGAACATATGAGAAATGGGATTGTACTTAAATTATTTACACTTACAACAGCCCTATGTATGTTGATTTTAGCGACGATATTTATTGGGCAAACAATATTTTTCAAACAATATTATGCGAACCGAAAAGTAGAAGATATTAAAGTGAATTTAAATTCCTTTGAGAAGAATTATTTGAATTATGCAGGAAGTGCAGAAGAAGTTCAGAAACTGGAGCAAGATTTTTTAAGAGAAAATAATACGTGGATTACGACGTTAGATCAGAATGGGAATTTAAAACATGTGGATGATTTTTATTTTGAAGTAACGATAGACCGTAGGCAACAAAAGAGCTTTGGACAACAAATATTCAAGATTCCCTTAGGTAATCTCGTCAATATAGAGGAGATTGATAATAAATTATCAGAGAAGTTTTTAGGACAAGAAATTTATTTTTCTGGAGTGAGAAAAGAAGAAAGTTTTATTCCATTCTCTTTCTCGTTAGGTAAACAAAATTTAAGTGGATCTAATAAACCGTTAGAAAAAGCATTTAATGAGAAAATGATTAAATTAGATCAGGAGAAAAAGAAAGCAGCTGAGGAACAAGTTGTTAAGGAAAAGAAGCCGGCCGTTCAGGAGCAAGCTGCTCAGGAATTAGATGCTTTCATAGTAGGACGTGTTACGAAAGTACAGTTCCCCGATGTAAAAGGTCCTGTGAATCCAATTTATAAAAATAGTTTATTCTTAGATAGCATAAAGGAATTTCAAACTGAGTTATTATTAAAAGAGAATAATCATATACAGTATTCAACACAAATAATGGACTATGAAAAAAATGATATAAAATATAAATTATTAATTAAACCAAAAAAAGAAAAAGACGGATCGGTAACATATATATATGCGATGGCTTCTTTACAGCCTGTAGATGAGGCTGTACAAATGGTGCAAGATTATTACATCTATATTGTAGCATTTGTAGTCGTTCTAATTTTTCTAGCTTCGTTTTATTACTCAAAACAAATTGCAAAACCGTTACTAAAAATAAATGATACAACGAAGAAAATAGCTCATTTGGATTTCACAGAAAAAATTCCGATTACTTCAAAAGATGAAATTGGTGATTTATCGCAAAATATTAATACATTATCTAATAAACTACATTCACATATTGGACAGTTAGAACAAGATATTGAAAAAGAAAGAAAGTTAGAAAACACAAGGAAAGAATTTATTGCGGGTGTATCGCATGAACTAAAAACGCCGCTGAGTATTATGAAAAGCTGTATTTCCATTTTAAAAGATGGGGTAGCTGAACATAAGAAAGACTACTATTTTCAGGCGATGGAAAAAGAAGTAGACAAGATGGATATACTAATTTTGGATATGCTTGAATTAGCTAAATTTGAGTCTGGCACATATAACATGAAGATGGATTCTTTCTATATAGATGGAGTGATTGAAGAAATATGTGAACAGCTTTCAGCGGAGATAGAGAAAAAAGAACTGAGTGTGCACAAACATATATGTCCAGCAGAAGTGATTGGGAATCAAAATAGAATTGAACAAGTAATTGTGAATTTTATTACGAATGCAATACGTTATACACCAGAAAAAGAAGATATTATTATTTCCACAATAGACGTGAAGGATCATATAAAAGTATGTATTGAAAATAAAGGTGCTCACATTGAAGAAGAACAATTAGATAAAATTTGGGATCGTTTTTATCGCGTGGATGCGGCAAGGAAACGTTCACAAGGTGGAACAGGGCTTGGCCTTGCGATTTCAAAAAATATTTTAGAACTGCACAATGCTGAATATGGGGTGAAGAATACCGAAGATGGTGTTTTATTTTACTTCTATTTACCGAAAAAAGCGTAGATAATACAATCTACGTTTTTTTAATTTAACTTCATATTATCTTTACCTAATCTTTATTTTTAAGAAGTATAATTTGGATAGAAAATGAGGTTATGTAAGGAGTAGATTAGCCGTGAATAGCGATTTACTAGGCGTGATGGTATTTATTTTTCTTTGTGCATTTATTGTATTTATTATTGATATTACTCATTGAGAGCTTTGATAAAAAAAGAGCGCTAATTAAGCGCCCTTTTTTTGTGTATTCATTTGATAAGCACCGATGCTTTTGAATAAGCGTGGTGAAGTTGTAAATAAAAGAATTAGTAATACAGTACATAGTATGAAAGAACCGATCATGGTACTGCCGTTTACAATTAATGAATATAGCACAGCTGATTGTCCTTTAGGTGCATATTGACCAAAGAAAATAATACCAGCAATAAAGTGACAGAAATAGCGTGCAAAGCTGCCGACAAATGTGGCAAGGATAATGTAAACGAGTGCTTTTTTTCCTTTGTTTTGTTTTGGTTTATCTTTGCGACTACCAAAACTTGAATGCTCTGCATTACTGTTGTCTGAGGCAAGTGCTTTTTGAATTGGACGATAGAATAAACCAGCAAAGCCGATAAAGGCAAAGGCAATGAAGTACTCAATGAATGCTTGAACTGGTGTTAGAATGTAAGCATCGCCTACGACAATTTGTAAAAGCCCCCAAATTAAGCCTCCTAAGAAAGCCCTTTTGAAGCCCCAGCGGTATGCGATAATAAAAATAGGAATCATAGCAAATGATATGGAACCGCCTGTTGGAAGTTTAATTGATAATGGTAGAATGTCGATAATCAAGGCGAAGGCTGCAAGAATTGCAGATTCGATCATCGCTTGTAAATTGGTGTTACGCATGTTGTCTCCCCCTAAATCCAAGTTTCACAAAAAAGAACATTATCATAGGAGGATACGAAATACGTAAATAAAAAAAGAGGTGTGTATTTCGGACGTTTGCACAATTCCTGCGTTAGCATTAACTAACAGGTTCAAAGGGTCGGAACGAATTGTTCCCTCTCAGCGGTAAGGCTCCCCCTGTGATAACGAGATTCTTTTGTTATTGTTTATTGTAAGTGAAATGGATGAGAATGGCAAACATACTTTGTATGACAATTATTGAAATATAATTGTATTGAAATGTTAATAAATATGAAGCAAAAAGATATAGTCCAAGTGAAATAGAGTATGATATAATTTTTTTGAAAATAATTATCATTCTCTTCTGAGGGGGAAGGTTATGAGCTTAGTAGATATTAAAATTGGCGAGAAAGTGTTAGTAAAAAGTATTCAGTCTTTAGATCAGTTATTAAAGCGTAGACTAGCTGCTTTCGGTCTCGCGGAAGGAAGCGAACTTCGCTTGAAACAGAAAGCGATGTTTAAAGGTCCTTGTACATTGGAGTGTCGTGGACAGTTAATTAGTATTCGTCATTGTGACGCGAAAATGATAAAGGTGGAATTAGCGTGAATAAGGTTGCTTTGCTAGGGAATCCGAATACAGGGAAAACATCATTATTTAATGCACTTACCGGTTCTTATGAATATGTAGGAAACTGGAGTGGTGTAACAGTAGAAAAGAAGGTTGGTAAATTAAAAGATAAGCAAGGAACATTAATTGATTTACCAGGCGTTTATGATTTGAATCCAGTTTCACGTGATGAAGGTGTCGTTACGAATTTTCTACTAACAGATGAATTTCATCATATGTTAAATATAGTGGATTCTTCTCAATTTGAGCGAAATATGCATTTAACATTGCAATTACTTGAATTTGGTAAGCCCGTTTCAATTGGTTTAAATATGATTGATGTGGCAAAGCAAAGAGGAATTGTTATTAATGTAAAACGGCTATCAGAAATATTAGGTGTAACAGTCGTTCCTGTCATCGCAAGAACCGGAAAAGGCTGTGAAGAATTACTTACTACTCTTCATGAAGAGAAACAAAAAGAGAAAAAGCCATTCATTATTTCATATGGTGTACAAATGGATGAAGGAATTGGAGAGGTAATCGCTCTTTTAGAGACAGCGAATTATGAGCATCCGAGATGGTTAGCCCTTCAATTTTTAAGCAATAACGAAGTAGTAGAAAAAGAAATGAAAGCATTACCAATTTATAAGGAACTTATAGCCATTCGATCTCGTTTAGATGGAAAACTTGATTGTACGTTGGAAGAGCACATTTACAAGACTCGTGAAGCGTATATTGAAAAGTTAAAAACAAATGTTATGCAACATGAGAAAGAAGGGAAAATTCCTTTTTCAGAAAAAATTGATAGGTTAATTACACATAAAATTTTAGGACTTCCAATCTTTTTAGCAGTCATGTTTTTTATTTTTCAGGTTACGTTTACGTGGATTGGTACACCTTTATCTGATATACTTGATGGATTTTTTGGCGGACAACTTACTGATTGGGTTACAGCTGGGCTCACAAGTGTTGGGGCTTCTGACTTTATTCAAGCACTCGTTACAGAAGGTATTATTGCTGGTGTTGGTGCGGTATTAGTATTCGTTCCACAAATCTTTGCACTATTCTTCTTCATTTCATTATTAGAAGACTCGGGATATATGGCACGAATTGCAGTTGTTATGGATAGAATTATGGAGTTTTTCGGTTTAAACGGAAAAGCATTTATTCCGATGATTATCGGCTTTGGATGTAACGTTCCAGGTATTATGGCAGCGAGAACGATTGAACAAGAAAAAGAAAGGTTACTTACAGTTCTTGTAACACCGTTTATGTCTTGTTCGGCACGTTTACCTGTATATGCACTATTTGCGGGAGTTTTCTTCCCTCATAGTCAGGCGACTGTTGTGTTCTCTTTATACATTGCAGGTATTGTTCTTGCATTACTCGTTACAAAAATTATGTCTCTTACTATTTTAAAAGCAGAAAAATCTATTTTTGTAATTGAACTACCACCTTACCGTGTGCCGCAAGCGAAAACGTTATGGCTGAGCACGTGGGAGAAAGGTAAAGGATTTGTTCGTAAAGCGGGTACATTCATCTTCGGTGGTTCTGTTGTCATTTGGTTATTAAACTATGCAGGTCCATCAGGATTTGGTGTTGATATGGGAGACAGTTTCTTAGCGATGATTGGTGGATTTATTGCACCACTTTTTGCACCGCTCGGTTTTGGAACGTGGCAAGCTGCGGCATCCCTTTTAACAGGATTTTTAGCGAAAGAAGTTGTCGTTTCTACGATGGCAATTATTTATGCGGTTAAAGAAGATGTGCTAGGAAATGTAATGGGAGCACATTATACTGCGCTATCAGCCTATGCATTTATGTTCTTTATTTTATTATATGTTCCGTGCTTAGCGACAGTAGCTGTTATTAAACGTGAAACTGGATCGATGAAATGGACAGTTTTCTCTGTCGTTTATCCGCTCGTTGTTGCTTATGTATTAACGCTCATTATATACCAAGTTGGGTCCTTACTCGGATTCTAGAAGGAGATGTATCGCGGTGATGGTCAATATTATAATTGGAGCTATCATTTTTGGTTATGCAGCATATACGTTAGTTAATTTTGTAAAGAGAAGTAAAAAGGGAAAATGCGCAGCATGCTCTTTAAGTAAGTCATGTCAGTCGCAAACTTGTAGTCCAGATATGGAGCAAATTGCTCATAAATAGAAAAAAGCTTTGCGAATTTCGCAAAGCTTTTTTGTTTACTTTTTAATTTTTACAAGCTGAGAAGCTTCTACTCCGTTGTAACCAGGGAATTCTTTACTAGGGTCTTTATCGAATTTTAATACACCAACAGATTTTTCATCACCTTTTACATTTCCATAAGTTGCATCGTCAACAATTGCGAACATGTCTGCATATGCACGGCCACTTCCGATAATTGTGTTGCCTTCGTATTTTAATTTTGCCCCATCAAGTGTAGCATTTTCTACTTTCTCTTTTGCAAATAACACGCCTTCTTCTGTTGTTACAGCTGGTAATTTATCAAGTGGTTTTGTATCATCGTTTTTATCAACTTTGCTAAGTAATTCTTTTTTCACCAGTTCTTCACCAGTTTTCTTATCCATTACAAGAACTTTTTTACCCTCTAATGTTGTCATTTTCATTTTATAGAAGTCTTTTTCTTTCACTTCTTTTTTATTTTTATCTGTAACTTGTTGAATTTGCTCATCTGTTCCGTATAGTACAAAGCCGTTCGCTTTTTCTCCTAATAAAGAACAACCTGATAATGCTCCGAATGAAATTGCTGCTGCTAATCCGATTCCTACTAATTTTTTCATGATGATTGCTCCTTTTATATGTTTTATAGTAAATACATTTTTTGTATTAGTCCTGAAATTATGAGAAGCTTGTTTGTTGCTTCTGGTATTAGTGTATAAGAAATATTGAAACGTAACTATCGAGTTAGCTTACAGTAACATTACAATAATGTAATTTAGTGAAAGTGCATAAAAATATGTCAATTCTGAAGAGGGTTAATGAGAATATATTAGGAATACAATGTTTTATCTAGAATGTCATATTATATTGGCTGTATTTTGGAAATAACATGTAAGGACATATTAGTTTTGTTATAATAAACACATAGGCTGTAAAAATGAATATTCTTTACTGTTAAGGGAGATTTTTCAGTTTTCCAAGTAGTGAATTTGAAATATGAGGTAAGTCATAGGAGGAATTAGAATGTCTGTATTTAAACGATTACGAGATTTAACAATGTCGAATGTATATTCATTAATTGAAAAAGCGGAAGATCCAGTTAAGATGACGGATCAATATTTACGCGATATGCAAGCGGATGTACAAGAAGCTGAGAAAAGTGTAGCAGCTCAAATTGCACTTGAGAAGAAATTCAAAATATTATTTGAAGAGCAAGAAGCACTTGTGAAAAAACGTGAAGAGCAAGCTCATATGGCTGTTCAAGCAAGCAATCTTGACCTTGCGCGTCGTGCTCTTGAAGAAAAACAAAATGCAGAGCAAAAGATGAATGAGTATAAAGCGAGCTATGAGCAAAACAAAGCAGCTGCTGATAACCTTCGTCTGAAGCTAGAAGAAATGCGTAAGCAATTAACAGAGCTGAAAAATAAACGTGAAACACTTGTTGCACGTGTAAATGCAGCGAAAGCACAAAAGAATATTAATCAGGCGATGTCTGGATTTGATTCAAATTCAGCAAAAGCTGGTTTAAGCCGTATGGAAGAGAAAGCACTTCAATTAGAGGCTGAAGCAGAAGCAAGCGGTGAAATTTACAAGAAAGAAAAGTCGTTAGATGATGAATTCGCAAGCTTAAACAAAAATTCTGTTGTTGACGATGAATTAGCTCGTATTATGAAGCAGTATGAGAAATAATATAGAATAGACAAAGAAACCGACATGTCTGAAGAGAATTCATGTCGGTTTTCTATTACTTTTTTAGAGGAGGTTTTGTAATGACGTGGATGAATGTTTTAGCTATGCTTGTATGGACTGGGGCGAGTGCAGTACTTTTATTTGCAATTATGTGGGTTGATTCGATTTTTACAAAATACAATGATTTAAAAGAAATGAAAAATGGAAATACAGCAGTGACAACGCGTTTCGTTATGAAATTATTCGCTCAAGGATACATTTTGTCACAATCGATTACGAAAGCGAATGACTTATGGCAAGCGCTTCTTGCCTCAGCAGTTTCATTCGTTATTTTATTAATTGTAGAAATGTTCATTGAGTTTGTGTTAAAGAAAATGTCTGGTTTAGATTTAGAAGAAGGAACGAAAGAAGGCAGCTTAGCACATGCGTTGTTAGCTGGTTCATTACATATCGTTGGTGCACTTATTTTAGGTGCTTGTTTATAAAGAGAAAAGGAGGGGTAGATTGTGAGTTTATTTAAACGTATTAAAAATATAATGAAGAGTCCGGAGCCGCCGAAGCCAGAAAAGAGTCTTTTAACGTTGGCTCCTGGCGATATGATTGAAGTCTCGTTAGTCATGTACGAATTAACTGGGAAAACGAGCATGCATTCTCGCAAGGAGATTATTTTAACTTTGCAGGATGGGAAAGATATTCGTTATTTGAAAATCGAAGACCGTGAAAATACGTATTACAAATTGTATACACCGATTGATGGTCGTTTAGATTCAATCGATGAAATTCCGACGACGATTGAAATGGATGATATAGAGTATCATATGGAAGAACAATATAATGGACGTGTTGTTGTTATGGGGAAAACACCATTCGCTGCTTCAGAAGAACAGTACGTATGGGAATTCCAATCTGATAACCGCAAATTATTACGTGTTGAATGGCAAAATGGTCGCACAATGATGTATGAGGGAGAAGTAATTATTCCTGCTGATGTACAAATCATAAGAGCAACATAAGGGGGGCGTAATCATGTCAAACCGATTGTTTACCATGATTAAATCGTTCGTGATCCCTATACTTGCTATCGTTACATTACTTGTTATTGCCGGTTATGCTTTATCGGGCTGTCAAAGTGGTCAGGCGAAGTCAATTCAGGACCGTTACCCACTAGAGTCTGTCGCAAAGGATGGTAAACAAGAATCTTACGTGTATAGGGCCGCCAATCGGTCAGTTCCTGAAGTTGCAAAGGAACTTATAGCTGAAAGGAAACCGAAGCAAGCATCTAAAGAAGACGAAAATCAAATGTTCCTCGTTTATTCTGATAAAATGTATAATTTACAAAAGGATAAAGAGAAACCATCTGATACGTTAATTGAAATAAGTAATGAAGAATTTGTCCGTCAAAATTACCAACCATCCTTCTTACAAGGATATATTATGGGGAGTATATTAAACGATATATTCGGTTCACGCAAATCATCATACGGTGATTATCGCGGATATAATGACAGACAAAATCATAAACCGGTTATCCCGGAAAGACCACCTACGAAAGAAGAAAAGAAAACCCCGCCTCCAATTACGAAGGAAGGGAAAGGATCTATTATTAAGCGAGGCGATAATGTAGATCCGAAATCATCTGTAGGTGATAAAGGAAGTATTACGGAAAAAGGAAGTAACAAGACGCCACCGCCTTCTACCGGAAGCAAAGGGAAAATTACGAAAAATCCGGGTGGTTCGAGTGGATCTGATGTGAAGCCGAAATCATCCATTAAAACCCCACCAAAGAATACGTCGCCCCCGAAAACAAGGGTTGGCGGTTCAGGGAAAATTATGAAGAGAAGATAGTATAGAGACCGAAAAGCGGAATTTGCTTTTCGGTCTTTTTATTATGGGAATTAATTCCTTGCAGCTGGTACAATTAATGAATAAGGAGGGAATATTATGACTATGTATAAAAGATTTAGTTTAATCATGTTCCTCGTATTATTCCTCAGTTTGTTTATTAGTACAACGATGAAATTTCACTTTGTAGTTGGTATTCTATGGATACTATGTACATGTACTCTCTTTCTATATGTTCCGCTTCGCTTTCAGCATGAAGTGCCCGCCTTTCAAAAGTACGTCGATTGGATTAAAAGCGGGGGAAGATGGGGGGAGTAAAATATATCAACGGTTTTTCGATTATATCTATCGTAGCTCAAAATATATCAACGATTCGAAAAGGAATATCGATTTACCAACTTCATAATAAAAAGAGGCTGCACCAATATTTTGGCACACCCTCTTTTTTCATAATGATTAATGAATATCACGTTTCTTAAAGTTACCGCCTTTTACTTCAGCTACGTCATAAACTGTAATAAAGGCATTAGGATCGATTTCATTAATCAGGTCCTTCATTTTACTTTCTTCTAAACGGTTAATTACACAAGAAATTTCTTTGAATTTCTCTCTTGAATAACCACCATATACTTCGTTATACGTTGCGCTTCGGCCTAAACGATCGCGAATTGTTTCTACCATTAATTCAGGCTCTTTCGTGATGATTTTAAATGTTTTCGAACCACTTAAACCAACTTCAACGATATGAATCACTTTCGAAGCGATAAAGTAAGCAATTGCCGAAAGGATAGCCCCTTGAAGACCAAATACTGTTGAAACAAAAATAAAGACAAACATATTTAAGAATAAAATAAGGTCACTTGTTCCAAAAGGTAACTTACGAGAAAGTAATACAGCTAGCATATCGATTCCATCTAATGCGCCGCCGTTACGTAAGGCTAGTCCCATACCGAAACCGATAATAATACCACCAACAACTGTAACGAGTAGTGTATCGCCTTCAATAATAGTTGGTATTCCGTGCATGACAACGGTACCTATTGCTAATGAAGCAATCCCGATGATGGAATAAATTGCAAAGCTTTTACCGATTTGTTTATATCCTAACCAAACGAAAGGAATGTTAATAACTGCGATTAGAGCTCCTAATGGCAATCCAAATAATCTTGAACTAACGATACTTAAACCAGTCACACCACCGTCGGATACGTTATTTGGAATTAAGACAGCTTCTAATCCGTACGCTGTGATAAATGCCCCAATAATAATCATCAAAGCTTTTGAAGCAATTTTCAGCTTATTGGGCTTACTCTTGATCATTTTTTTCATATAATTTCCTCGTTTCAAACTAGTTTCTTTTTCTTACATGTTTGCTAATCAGTTCGATTCATGCCTAACAACCATTTTAACATTATATTTGAAAAAATTCTCCTTTAATGGATGTATGCAGGGAATATTATCACCATAGTACCATTAAAATATTTTTGAAATTCGTATAAGAAATCCCACCCTTTTAAAGGATGGGATGTTGTTAAGAAAGTATAAAACTAACGACTGTTAGGAATAAAGCGAAACCTAAAATAGTTCCACATATTTTCATATGGCGCTTACGCCCCATAACGACAATTGCGACATATTCGCGAATCATTGCATTAGGCCAGTAATAAAAGGCTGTTTTTGATCCGATTCCTTGGCTATTAAGGCCAGCTTGTCTTGCATATATGCCAGCACGGAAAAGATGGAAATTATTCGTTGTAAAAATACTTTTATACTTACCTTCTGGTTTTAAAGAATCCATAATTTCTTTAGAGAACGACATGTTTTGATATGTGTTTACAGAACGATTTTCTTGTACCGTATATTCAAGCGGAATGCCTTTTTCAACAGCATAATTTTGCATCGCTTCTGCTTCCGGAAGACCTTCATCAGGCCCTTGCCCACCAGAGAAAATGATTGTTGGTGGTGTATTCACAGCGGCTTGCTTCCAATAAAAGTCGATTGATTTATTAATGCGACTTGCAAGTAAGGGTGGCACTTTGTCATTAATTAAGCCGCTACCAAGAACGATGATGAAATCTTGATTACGTCTCGGTCTATTGAATTGGTATAGAAAATAAGCGCTTAAGAAGTTAGATAAATGTATAAAGAAATACATAGTTACAAGAGAAATAGCAGCAAAAATAAATTGAAAATGCTCTGAGAATAAACTTGCTGGATTTATGATAGGGATTAGTATACAGAATAAAATCCCTAAAGCAGCAATTAAAGTTAAAGAGTTTGTAAAGCGTCTTCCTTCACGCCTCATCAAGATTCTCGCATTAAGAAATAGTCCAAACATTAGAGCAACGATGCCAAAAGGTATCATGAAAAGTAGAGCTAACATGGGTAGAATAACGATGAAATGTAAAGTGTTACTACCAGATGCAAACGAGGCGATTGCACAAAATAATAGAAATGAACAGAAAAAGGCATTAAATAAAAAGCCATTTATTATTTTTCGTGGATCTTTTAAGTAAGAGATAAGAAAAATAATAAACAATATAAGAGGAATGATTCCGAAAAACATAAATATAGTACACCTCAATTTGTATAATGTTTTATTGCATCCTTAATATTACATGATTTTGAAGATGTTGATAAAAAAATAACGATTTAGAATTTTCTCAACAATCGATATAGTTAAATATGGTAAAATGTATTCAAAGTGATATATTAAAAGTAAAATGGTTGAAGAGGCACTCTGTGGAGTGTCTTTTTCTTTTTGGTATGTAATTATGCATATTATGTTTATTTTCAAGGGAAGAGGATTAAAATATAAATTGTGGATACACGCTATAAAGCAGAATTTTATATTAATATTTACCTCTACTCTTTTTGTACCTAACAATCTTGTAACAATTCATGATTCTGTTTTCTAGTGTGTGTTTACAAAAAGCGGGATGGGGTATATATAAACAGGGGAAAGGACGTCTTCTTGAAAGGCGTCTTTTTGTTTCTTAGTATAGATAATTTCCACTATTAACGTAGTGCAAACTATCTATACTAAACATTAGCAATCTTCCGTATAAAGATTATCAATTTACTATATATTCCAGTGGTGTTAAGCTACATATGAAAGGCTTTCTTTTTCAAAATATTACCCCTAATAAATTTTGAAAGAGTCAACTGTCTCCAAAATTGCCATTTGTGCTTAGCAAAAAAAGAATCCTTCGGGGTTCTTTTTTTGTATTCGACAGAATATGACAAAATGAATTTATATAATTTGTTATATTGTTAAATAGTTATTATGGAAAAGAGAAGGAGACTTAAGTATGGGATTTAAAAAATTACTTTTAACAGGTGCAATTGTTGCAACTACAGCATTTACTTCAATCGGGACAGCGCAGGCAAGTACTCAGTTTAAAGATGTTCCAAACAATCATTGGGCTTATAAGGCAATTATGGATTTAGCAAATAAAAATATTGTTGCTGGATATGGAAATGGGATTTTTGGATTTGGTGATGATGTAACTCGTGAGCAAGTTGCAGCCCTTATGTTCCGTCAATTAAAGCCAGCAGTAAAAGAACAGTATAATAATCCTTATAAAGATGTTACTGATCGTTCGACTCAGTTTAAAAAAGAGATTCTTGCTTTAACAGAGATCGGTGTATTCGCTGGAGATGACACAGGGAACTTTAGGCCGAAAGATTCGTTAACTCGCGATGAAATGGCACAAATTTTAACAAAAGGGTTTCAATTGCAAATTAGAGGGGATCATAATTTCCCGGATGTAGATAGAAATGGATGGGCGAATCCTGCGATTACTGCAGTTAAATCAAATTATATTACAGCTGGAACTGGTGATGGTAAATTCGCACCTAGAATGCATGTAAGTCGTGAGCAATATGTTCAGTTCTTATATAACGCGACATTACCACTTGAAGAAAGACCAGGAGCAAGACAAGAACAACCACAACCAGAGGTGAAGCCGGAACAAAAGCCAGAACCAAAACGCTTTGCTAACTGTAAAGAAGCAAATGATGCTGGAGTTTACGATATTACAAGAGATAGTCCGTATTACGGTAAGCATTTAGATCGTGATGGCGATGGAATTGCTTGTGAGAGAAAGAAGAGCGGTAAATAAGAAAAAAGCACTCAGCCTGAGTGCTTTTTTCTTATTCACACATGCTATTTTTTTAGGCGATTCTCATAGAATGGGAGTAACGAAATGAAAGTAGGTGATAAAATGCCAGCTATTGTGGAAGGGGTTATTATTGAGAACTGTAATGGGACAATTAACTTAGGTGATAAATATAACGTACATCCAATTGAAAAAACGAAAGCTTATAATGGATCGGGATCTTCAAATACCGGATTAAATGTGAGGACATTCAGTGGTATTAGTACGGCAGATGTAACGGATAACGATGTGTATGACCAAGTAATTCAATCTACGTTATAATTTTTATATGTAAAATTGCATAAAATGATGTGCTTGCCCTGTGATACAATTTAGTTGTGAGCTGTTAGTGATTCTTCTTTATCATAGTTGTTAGATTAGAAATGTAACATCTTATCGAAAATCATACGTAAAATAAAAAAGACACTTCGCTCGAAGTGTCTTTTTTATTTTAGTGATATCCTTTAGCAGAGTCTTTATGAATTTTATTTTTAAATATGCTGTAGCTCCAAAGCTGATATCCAATAACGATTGGTACCATGACGATTGCAACGAAGAACATAATTTTTAAGTTTAATTGACTACCAGCTGCGTTGTATAACGTTGTACTATAAGCGTCGTTAATACGAGATGGTAACATTCTTGGGAACATACCTGCAAAACCAGTTGTCATAAACATTGCGATTGTTAAGCAAACGAATGTGAATGCAAGGCCGATTTTATGTTTGTACACCATAATAAGTGTGAGTACACTCATTAACATTGCAAGTACTGGAAGAATGAATAGTACAGGATATTCCGTGAAGTTTTGGAATAAATTTGTACGATTTGCAGTTGCGACATAGAAAATAGCTAAAATGATAGCAGCTGCCATTGAAAATGGTCTTGCGATTTTATAAGCACGATCAGATACTTCGCCAGTTGTTTTAATCATAATCCAAAGGGCACCAGATACGACGAATATAGCAGTGAAGAAAAGACCACCTAAAATACCATAATGGTTTAGTAAGCTAAGTAAAGTTCCTTCATAACCATCTTTTCCGATTTGCAGCCCGTAATACAGGTTAGCGAATGTAACGCCGAATAAGAAGGCGATTAGGAAACTACCAATTGTAAATGCCCATTTACAAGTTTTTTGCCAAATTGGTGAATCGTCTTTATGCATAAATTCAAGTCCAGCGGCACGAGCAAATAGTGCAAGTAATACTAAAAACAGTGGTGTATATAGGTAACTAAACATATTTGCATATGTGATTGGGAAGGCAGCAAATGTTGCACCACCAGCTGTAATTAACCATACTTCATTACCACCCCAGAATGGACCAATTGCTTCTTGTAATTGATTTCGTTCTTGTCGGTCTTTCGCAACGAATGGGAAAATCATCCCGTTACCGAGTGCGTAGCCATCAAGAATGAAGTAAACTGTCCAAATTACGCCCCATAAACCGAACCAGATAATTGCAAGCATATCATGAGACATGAGCTGTACCTCCTTCAGTAGCAGGCTCTTCTAATGCAGCAGGTCCTTTTTTCGCGAACTTTAGCATTAAGTATGCATCTGCGATTAAAAGTAATGTGTAGAACAAGATTAAACTAATTAAGGAGAACCAAATTTGTGGAACAGATATAGGTGATACAGATTCCGCTGTACGCATCAGTTTATATACTGTCCATGGTTGACGACCTACTTCGGCAACAATCCACCCAGCGTTAATTGCGATATATGGTAGTAAAACAGACCACATTGTGATTTTTAAATAACGTTTTGAGTTTTCTAGTTTTCCTTTTCGGTTTAAGTAGAAACCGTACCAAGTTAATGCCATAAAGAACATACCAAGTGCAACCATTAAGTGGAAGCTATAGTACACGAGGTTAACATTTGGACGTTCATCTTTCGGAATATCTTTTAAACCAACAATTTCGCCATCAAATGAGTTTGTGTAGAAGAAGCTTCCTAGTTTCGGAATAGTAAGGAATTCAAAGTTTTTTTCGTTTTTTACATCAGGAATTTGAACAATCGAGAATCCTTGTCCTTTTCCAGTTTCCCAAACTGCTTCCATCGCAGCTCCTTTTGCTGGTTGATATTTAGCAGCTGATACACCGGATTGATGGCCCATAAATGGTGTGATTGTTGCGGCGAATAAACCTAACATTAAACCAAATTTAAATGATTTTTTGAAGGATTCCACTTCGTTTTTACGTAGTAAGTGATATGCACTAATTGCCATAACGAAGAAAGCACCGACAATATAACAACCAATTACAGTATGGAAGAACATGTTCCAAGCGTATGGATTTGTAACAAGAGCCCAGAAGTCATTTAATTCAGCGCGGCCATTACGTACTACATAGCCAACGGGGTTTTGCATAAAGCCATTTGCAGTAATAATCCAAAGGGCAGAAATATTTGTTCCAAGTGCAACCATCCACATACAGAAAGCACGGAATTTTGGTGAGATTTTGTCTTTACCGAATAACCATATTCCCATGAAAGTAGATTCTAAGAAGAAGGCAACGAGTGCTTCGATTGCGAGAGGTGATCCGAAAATATCCCCCATATATTTGGAGTACTCAGACCAGTTTGTTCCAAATTGGAATTCCATCGTAATCCCAGTTATAATCCCCATTACGAAGTTAATTGTAAAAAGTTTTCCCCAGAAATTTGCCATTTTGCGGTATGTTGGATTCAATGTGCGGGCGTATTGAGTTTCCATACATGCTACTAAAATAACAAGTCCGATTGTCAAAGGTACAAATAAAAAGTGATAAAAAATAGTAATTGCAAATTGAAAACGACTTAGTAACAGAACGTCGGACATAATAAATATTCACTCCTTTTTTACATTATCTACAATCAGTTTATAGTGAAAAAACGTTTAAAGTATGTGAGACTTGTTACAAAGGTGTGTGTATATTTTGAAAGAAATATGTCGATTATCTGAAAATATCCTATTTTTACTATAAAGCAATATCCTTTTTGAGTTTTTCAAATTTTGGTACACTACATATGTAATGTAAATGAGAGAAAAGAGGGTTCTTTACTATGAAGTCATTAGAAGAGATTTTACAATACAATGAAAAATTCGTTGAAGAGAAAAAATACGAAGAGTATGAAACAGGAAAATTTCCAAATAAAAAAATGGTAATTATCTCTTGTATGGATACTCGTCTTGTTGAATTATTACCGAAAGCAATGAATATGCGTAACGGTGATGTGAAAATTATTAAAGTAGCAGGCGCTGTTATTTCACATCCATTCGGAAGTATTATGCGTAGTATTTTAGTCGCTGTATATGAGCTTGGAGCTGATGAAGTATGTGTTGTCGGTCATCATGATTGTGGTATGGCAAAAATTCAAGCAAGCAGTACAATTGAAAAAATGAAAGAGCGCGGCGTAACAGAAGAGAAATTAGATACACTTCGTTATTCTGGAATCGATTTAGAAAGATTCTTACAAGGGTTCTCTAGTGTAGAAGAAAGTGTAGAACATAGTGTGTCAATACTCCGCAACCATCCGTTACTTCCGGAAGAAGTACCTGTTCACGGTCTTGTTATAGATCCTGACACAGGAAAATTAGATTTAGTTGTAAATGGTTACGACAATTAAGAATTTACTTTGTCATCCTTTTTATCTGGGACAGGATCAAATCCTCCTGGATGGAAAGGGTGACATTTTAATATACGCTTACATGTAAGCCAAAATCCTTTGAAGGCACCGTGTTTTTGAAACGCTTCTAATCCATAATGAGAGCAAGTCGGATGAAAGCGGCACGTTGGCGGTGTCATCGGAGAAATGAACTTTTGATAAAAGCGTATAATACCGATAAAAATCTGTTTCATAATGGTCTCCTTTTCAGCATAGTCTTAAAGTATTATAGCACGACAGTACATAATACTTTACTAATGTGCATTTCCGTTATATCATATTGGATATAACGGAATTAAATTAAAAGCGGGAGAGATGTTGTATGCCATCAGTAGAAAGCTTTGAATTAGATCATACGATTGTAAAGGCACCTTATGTAAGACATTGCGGAGTTCACAACGTAGGTAGCGACGGTATTGTAAATAAATTCGATATTCGTTTTTGCCAACCGAATAAACAAGCAATGAAACCAGATGTTATTCATACGTTAGAACATTTATTAGCATTTAATTTACGTAAATATATTGATCGTTATCCGCATTTTGATATTATCGATATTTCACCAATGGGTTGCCAAACAGGATATTATCTTGTAGTAAGCGGAACACCGACGGTTCGAGAAATCATTGATTTATTAGAACTAACATTAAAAGATGCGGTTCAAATTACAGAAATTCCAGCTGCAAATGAAACACAATGTGGCCAAGCGAAGCTTCACGACTTAGAAGGAGCACAACGCTTAATGAACTTCTGGCTAAGCCAAGATAAAGATGAACTTGAAAAAGTATTTGGATAAAGAAAAACTGCCTGTGAAAGGGCAGTTTTTTTATTTTGTTAAGAGAAAACTTGCTCTTCTTTTATGAAAGTATACTAGACACTCCAACATATAAAATAAAGACAGAACCGAGAAAATAAACAAATGCTTTTGCTTTTTGCTGCTCTTTTATTTCATCAATTCCAAAAAGGATAAACATAATACTTAAAAGGATAAATACGAATGGTAAAAGCATAGAGAGGTTTGCAAAGAGGCTAAGTAGAGCGAGAATGAGAGCGATAGTAGCTATTATAATTCGAAAGTTTTTTAACATGAAATCCTCCTTTAAATAGACAAATTAACGAAGTATTTCTGAGATACCTAGATATAAAACTGCTGCACCGACTAAAAAAGCGAACGTACTACTTACTTTTTTATGTTCCATTATTTCCTCTATACTTACAATGAAAGCCATACCGCCTAAAAAGATAAACATATAAGGCATAATTCCTATATTGCCAGCAATAAAACTATAGATTGCTATAGATAAAGCGATAAGTGAAAAAGTAATTCGAACTCCTTTTAACATAAAGGACCCTCCTTCTATTTTATGTAGGTAATGATGAGGACAATCCAAATGAAAGCTCCAGCAACAATGCAAATAAATCCGGTTCCTGAATCCTTCTTTTTTATTTGCTCAATTGCGATGAGAAACATTAAAGCGCCTAATAGAAATTGTGAAAGTGGTAGAAAGTTATTTTGACCTGTATAGAGCCCAATTGCCGACATAATTATCACAGTGAGTGCGATTGCGATGCGAAGTATACGAGGCATACTATGATTCCTCCTTATTATTTTTCGAGTAAGGGTTATCTTCGGGCTTATCAACAGAATGTTTATATGCGTAGCCTTTATTAATCGTCATGACGGAGAGTACTAATACGATCAGTACGATTATAATGCCGATAATTAATATTTGGAGCATGAAATCCCTCCTTTTCTTTATTTTACATAATTTTGTAATTGATGAAAACAATAGAAATTAAAAGGATGAAAGAAGGGTGTTACATGGAGAATAAAAAAACATATTATATATCAGTTGGGAATGGTCAAATTTCGCAAGTGAAGACGGCGGATACGTATAATTTTGAAATTTATGCAAATGACGAAGAGATTACGGAGTTAAGAGAGTATTTTGATCAAGCGTATGAAGAGGACTTAGGTTCGTATGTACGCTCCCACGTTCCATTCGTTGAGTATCATCACGATTCGAATAATGATCGATACGATGAACAACTACAAAAAGCATATAAAATGATTTATGATCTAGGGAATCATGAAACGAAAGAATTAGTCGCGCAAATGGGAATAATCAATGGATTGTAATTGGATAATATTATGCAGAAAAGCGAGAATATGCTACAATTTGTGGTAGGAAAAACTTGTAATCATCAATAGGGGAGTAATGGCATGTACAAATTTAAAGATTATTACCACAACACTGTACAATTATCGTTTGAACGTTACCCATTTTCTCCTGAGCCAAAGCATGTTTGGGTTGTATGCCGGTACGGGGATCAATGGTTATTAACGCATCATTTACGCCGTGGTCTTGAATTTCCAGGTGGTAAAGTAGAACTCGGGGAAACACCGGAAGAAGCGGCAGTTCGAGAAGTTCATGAGGAAACCGGCGGCATAGTTTCTGATTTAACTTACTTAGGGCAATACAAAGTATCCGGAAAAGACAAAATAATCATTAAAAACATTTATTTTGCAACAATTAGTGCGGTAGAGCAACATACGCATTACGAAGAAACGAAAGGGTCTGTGTTATTAAAAGACATTCCTGATAATATTAAAACTGATAGAAAATTTAGCTTTATTATGCGCGATGATGTATTAGCGCGTACGATGAAACATATAGAAGAAATCGGCTGTTTTACGAAGTAAAGTGGCCGGTTTCTTTTTTTGTGTTCAAAATAAATGTAAATATATCTTTACATTTATTTTGGGTATATTATACAATTTTGTAAAGGTGTATTTACGTTTTAGGAGGGGAAAAGATGGATAAAAGAAAAGAAACGACTGTTGCGGTTTCGATGGTTAAATTAAATTTCTATGCATTTCTTATAATATTTGTTTTGGCATTTGGAATTAGTTTTTTACATGCGCTTTTTTCAGGCGAGTTTCAAATTGAAATTACATTGCCGATTATGTTTCTTTTGATTATTGGAATGATTATTCTCGTTTGTATTCATGAGGCAATACATTTAATTGGATTTCGCTATATCGGAGGTGTTCCGTGGAGTGAACTAAAATGGGGCGTCAATTGGAAATTAGGTGCTGCATATGCTCATTCTAAACAGGTGATTACAGTAAAGCAAATGAAGACAGTGTTAATGCTTCCGTTTTTACCAACTGGAATTTTACCAATTGTATTGGGATTAGCTATGAATCTGGAGCCACTCTCATTTTTAGGGATTCTACTAACAGCAGGTTGTATCGGTGACATTGCTTTATATAAAAAAGTTTCAAAGTTTCCAGATGATGCGCTAGTTAAAGATCATCCGAGTAAACCGCAGTTTACAGTATATGAATAATAAAGGAAGAGGAGGCGTTTTTGAAAAATGGCCTCTTTTTGTTTGTCAGCTTTTGTCGATAAGCCGATGTTCCTTGGCGAATCGCTGATAAAGTGAAATTTCATTTACTATCGTCTTGTTTTTCTCTCCGCCCCTAAAAATGAAAGAACCTCCAACAAATCATCCACCACACGTGAATGTTCAAAGTCACCCCAAAATAAATCTCTCTTCCAAACGCCAAGAATCCCTACTTGTTCAGAACCAAGCACATCATTTTCTGGATGGTCTCCAACGTAAAGGCATTCTTCTGCTTTTACGTTTAGCTTTTGTAAAGCACGTTCGAAAATCTCAGGGTGAGGCTTTTTAATTCCTTCCGCTTCTGAAACAAGAATCGTGTTTGTATACGTATGTATGTTTAGTGCTCGAAGGTTGTTCATTTGAAAATCAGTAAAGCCGTTTGTAATAATACCGATTTTAATGTTTTGCTGAGTTAGTTGTTGAAGTAATTCATGCATGTTTGGGAAAGGGATACAATGATGTTGGAAGTTTGTAATGTAGTCGTGCAGCAGTTGCTCTTGCGTTAAAGTGGTAATGTTGCATTCGCAAAGGAGAGTGGAATATACCTTATCTTTCCATGTGTAACCATTATTGTCGAGTTCGAGAAAACGAGAGCAATACTCGAATTTTTCTATGTTTATCAAATGAAAGGCGAAGCGATTATATTGATCACGAATAAATTGCTCTAGAGATTGGCGACGATCTAATAGTGTTCCATCTAAGTCAAATAAGATTGCTCGAATCATGGGAAACCTCCATACAGTTTTTATAATTAATTATCGCATATTCGTTAAAAAATGATTATGATATTTTTGTAGAATGGAATAATGGAGGTGCGTATGAAGAAACTGTATGGCAAGTTAGTGTGTTTTATGATTTCAACGGGCTTAGTAGCTGGATGTGATATGTCGGAGCAAACTTCGAAAAGAGAGAAAAAAGATGTGTGCGAAACGACAGAAGAATGCACACAAATAGGTGATAAAACACTTCAAAAAGTATATAAAAAGATAGATGGACTTTCAGAACTTGAAGTACTAGAGGATTATGATTTAGAAGGACATTCAAGTAACGATATGAAAGAAGCAGAAATGAAAAAAAAGGATGATGAAAATTATTTCTTTTTAGCTTCTTATTATATTGATGGTGATGAAATTGTAGATCCTTATTTCGATAAATTAGATCGCAAACGATTGAATAAGGCTTTTGCGGAGGATAAGGACGCGAAAGAAGAAGTATTAAAGCAACGTCAAGATAGGGATTATCATGAATCGTTATGGGAGATGTATAGCACGCTTATTCCTGCTAAGTATCGCACTGACATAAAAGAGTTTGATATGGTAACAGATGGATACGATGGAATTGTGGCTCATGTTATGCCGAGTATGGAGTATCCGAAAGAGTGGACCATTAGTTTAGATACGCTTGATTCTGCAGTAAATATCGATCAAGTGATGAAAACATTAATACATGAGACGGCTCACGTATTGACACTGGGACATAAACAAATACCAGTAAATGAAAAGTACTTAAAGGCTTTTGAAGAAGATAAAGATATTTCATCATACCAAAATAAATGTAAATCTCTTTTCTTACAAGAAGGATGTGCGAAGGAGAGCTCTTATATAAATCAATTTTATAATTCTTTCTGGAAACCAATTGACCAGGAGTGGACAGAAAAGAAAGTGGAAGAAAGCGAAGAAGCTCAAATTGAATTTTTTAAGGAAAAGCATGGTGAGTTTGTTTCACTGTATGGAACGACAAATGTAGCGGAAGATATCGCGGATACATTTACAGCGTTTATTTTACAAGATTCAAAAAAGGTGAAAGAAGGAACAGAATTAAAATATAAAAAAATTGCCTTCTTCTATCAATTCCCCGAGCTTGTAAAAATGAGAGCGGAAGTGTTAGTGGGATTATATGATGTTTCGAAAACGATGGAACAACCAAGTGGACATTAATGCGAATTATGTGTTCGATATATTTTAGCCAAGGGAAAACGTGAAGAATTATAGTTCTTTGCGTTTCTTTATGTTTATAAAATTGAAAATTCTGTCTTTTTTAAAAAAGAAGAAGGAACTGAATCATTAAAATAGAATTAGTATAAAAACGTCACAAATTAGACACAATTATAATGCGCATAGTATAGGGGCTATAAGTTTACTCTCGAGGAGGTAATGAAACGTATGAAAACGATTCTTGCTGTTGCTGGTCTCATTTGGGTAATGTCTCACGGTTTTCCGATTTTTGAAGGGGAGCAAATTCGTAGTGCATTAAATAAAGAGTTTAATGATTATCATATTATTGATCGAAAAGATAATGTCGTTACGGTGCGTGTGAAAGATTGTTTCCATACAGTTACGGTTGCTAATGGGAATGTTACAGATGATTCGAAAATGTGTGATAAAAGGTAGAAGAAAGAAGCTGACTCTAGCGTATCGCTCTAAGTCAGCTTTTTTTTCGTTTTCCAATAAGGAGTTTTTCAAATGCCTCGACAAATACATACATAAGAGTTGCGAGGACACAAGTGAGCAATACACTGAGTAAGACGAGTGTGAAGTTAAAGACTTGGAATCCGTAGCTAATTAAATAGCCAAGCCCTTGTTTAGAAACGAGGAGTTCCCCGAAAATAACACCGACCCATGATAAGCCAACATTCACTTTTAACGTTGAAATAATTGCAGGGAAAGATGAAGGGAGAATAACGTGCTTATAGCATTGCCATTTATCTGCGCCAAATGTGTCCATGACCTTAATATAGTTGGAATCGACTTCTTGAAATGCGCTGTAAATAACGAGAATGGTAATGATGATGGAGATGATTACCCCCATTGCGATAGAGGATGAAATATTTGGACCGAAAATAACAATGATGATTGGACCGAGTGCAACTTTTGGCATTGCATTTAGGACGACGAGATAAGGATCAAGTACGCGGGCCAAAAGTGGCATCCACCAAAGGAGAGTAGCAATAATAGCTCCGAGTATAGTTCCGAGAATGAAGCCTACTCCTGTTTCAAGTAATGTCGTCCATATGTGGACCCAAAGTGAACCGTCAATCCATTTCGTTAAAAAGAGATCCCAAATACTTGAAGGAGAGCTAAAGAGTAAAGGATCAATCCATTCTTTTTTACTAGCTATTTCCCATAGTGCAAAGAAAAGAACAAGAAGTACAAGTTGTAAAGAGCGAGCTAACCATGCATGTTGTCTTTCTTTTTTTCGAAACTGTTCATGTAGTTGTTTTATATTATCCAAGTCGTTCCAGCTCCTTCCATATTTCTTGGAAGAGGGATGGGAAGTCATGGTGGTGGCGTGCTTCTAACGGCGATAAGGAACGGATACTTTCTGGGACGATGAATGTTTTTGCAATTTTTCCAGGGTTCGCTTGCAGCAAATAAATACGATCACTCATCGCAATTGCTTCTTCAATATCATGTGTCACAAGTAGGGATGTTTTCTTATAGTTACGTAGTAATGTGAAGACGAGATCTTCTAGTTTTAATTTTGTTTGATAATCAAGAGCGGAAAATGGTTCATCTAACAATAAAATTTTTGGGTCGGTCGCTAATGTTCGAACGAGTGCAGCACGTTGGCGCATACCACCGGATAGTTCACGAGGGTATTGCTGTTCTATATCATATAGGCCGACTTGTTTTAAAAGCTTTAATGTATGTTCTTTCGTATTTTCATCATAAACCTTCCGAATATGAAGTCCGAGCATAATATTTTCTTCAATTGTTTTCCACGGAAACAAGTAATCTTGCTGGAGCATATAGCCCATAGAGGGGGTCTTAGTTGTAATCGGTTCACCATCTAAAAATACGATACCTTCAATTGGATCGAGTAGACCTGCGATGATGGAGAGGAGCGTTGTTTTTCCGCAACCACTTGGACCAAGGATTGAAATAAATTCGCCTTCTTCTACTTGCAAACTCATATCTTCAAGAATAAGTTTGGCATTTTCTTTTGCAAAAAAGCAGTGAGAAACGTTACGTATTTGTAAAAAGCTCATACACTTCGCCTCTATTTCTTAATAACGCTTTCGGCAATTTTTGTATTGACGAGCGCTTCATGTGGAACTTCTTTTTGTAATTCACCAGATTCTTTCATAATCGTTTGGAGTTGTTTCCATTCTGCATCATCTAATAATGGATTTGTCGCATAAGAATGTTGTTTTTTGTAGCGCTCAATTACTTTTACTGAAATGTCTTTTGAAGTGTCTTTAAATAGTGGTGAAACGGCATCGGCAATCTCTTCTGGACTATGTGTATCAACCCATTGCTGCGCTTTATATAGTGCGCGCGTGAATTTTTCTGCAGCAGCTTTATCTTTCTTTAAGAAACTTTCTTTTGCCATAAACGTTGTATAAGGAACAGTACCAGATTCAGCTCCGAAAGACGCGACGATATAACCTTTTCCTTCCTTTTCAAGTATACTTGCAGTCGGTTCAAAGAGCTGTACAAATTCTCCCGTACCAGATGCAAAGGCATTTGCAATATTAGCAAACTCGATATTTTGAATTAAGTTCGTATCTTTGCGAGGGTCAATGCCATTTTTCTTTAAAACGTATTCACCAACCATTTGCGGCATGCCGCCTTTACGCTGTCCTAAAAACGTAACGCCTTTTACGTCGTTCCAATTAAAAGAGTCTAATTTTTTACGGGAAACTAAAAATGTGCCATCTGTTTGTGTAAGCTGCGCAAAATTAATGACAGGATCTTTTGCTCCTTGTTGATGAACATAAATAGACGTTTCTGAACCAACGAGAGCAATATCAATTCCGCCAGATAAAAGGGTGGTCATCGTTTTATCTCCGCCAGCTGTTGTTTGTAAGTCAATATTTAAGCCTTCATCTTTAAAAAATCCTTTTTCAATTCCAACATATAATGGTGCGTAGAAAAGAGAGTGTGTAACTTCGCCAACGCGAATTTTTTGAGCTTGTTCTTTCGTACTTTCCTTTGTACTACTACAAGCAGCGAATGTGAAAACAGCTAGTAACATGATGCAAAAAACGGTTATTAATTTTTTCACTATATGACACCTCCTAGAAGTCAATCTACAAGCATAATATGTAGGTAAGTGCCCATATGTGAGTATATATAGCAGGAATTTTTTGGGTAGTAAAGAAGTACAAATATAAGGGGTGATAAAATGGATTACGAATACGATGATAGCGTACATTTACATCTTGATTATTTCGGAACTGAATGTGATATGGAATCGATTGCTTATAAGAGGAAGCATGAAGACGTGTGGGATGTGTATTTTAATTTTGGAGTATACGGTCTTCAGAAAGAGGAGATAGAGACAGGTCGGTTTATGGACGAATATGCTGGTTATTACGTTTTTTCTGTACATGCTCGTGATTTGAGCTGGGAATTTGGAAGTGCTCAGTTTGAAGAGTGGGTTTTGAAGAACCATATAGTAGAAAGAACGCTTCAAAAATAGGGAAGAATTTCGTGGTTGAATTTCTCATCTTATTGTTTATTTTTGTAGTCGGATCTCTTATTATGCAAGTGCTCATGTACCGATTTGCAAAGAAAAATATTCATAAATACAAAAGATTGAAATTGGTTCATATGTGGTTAGATATGACTATGAAAAAGGGTCCGAGATTAGATTTTTTTGATTTTATCTTTATAGTAATCGTGTGTATCATATGGAAACTATGGATGCTTCCTCTTGTATAGTAAACATGCTAATCATCGTATCCTAATAAATAACGAGAAGAACCTGTCACATGACAGGTTCTTCTCTATTTGGAGCATGTAGTGTTACATGGAAAATCCAATGTATACGACAAATTACGACAAGGGGATTCATACACATTTGTTATTCTATTAAAGGTCATTATTTGTAATGTATATATAGGAGGATTTTTTAATGTTAAAAAAATTATTATTATTTTTACTTACGGGCTTATGTGTAGTTGTTTTAACAGCTTGTAAAGATGAAGAGGAAAAGCTGAAAGCAGCGGAAGAACAGAAAATAGATGAGAAGAAAGTTGAAGAAGGTAAGAAGATAGAAGAGCAGCAAAAAGCAGAGGAAGAAAAACGTAAGCAAGAAGAGCAGCAAAAAGTAGAGGAAGAAAAACGTAAGCAAGAAGAGCAGCAAAAAGTAGAGGAAGAAAAACGTAAGCAGGAAGAGCAACAAAGAATAGAAGAAGAGAAGCATAAGCAAGAGGAACAAAGAAAGATACAAGAGCAACAGAAAGCACAGCAACAACAGTCTGCAAAACAAGAAAAAACAACACAAGCAACAGGTGGGAAACCGACAAGATCACAAATTTCGGTTGGTTCACATGTAGTTATTCAATTGGATAAAGATTATAGTAAAACAGTGAGTGGTGTTGTGAAAGATATTTTAACAAACACAGAAACACACACGTACGGAATTAAAGTTCGATTACAAGATGGACAAATTGGCCGTGTTCAAAGTGTTGGGTAGTGAAAAAGAGATTTCCTTTCTTAGGAAATCTCTTTTTTCTATTCGGTATGTACAAGAGGTAACAGATGACATTATACGGAGGGTGTACATGAGAAGACGTTGTGTACATAATATGTTATGTTTATATAAGTAATATTTTATTACGGTGCGGGGTGAAATTAATAAACAGAAAAGAGGGAATGAATTGAGGTGTGATTTTTCATTTCATCAGCCAAGAAGAAGTATATTAATTTCAGCGATGTTAAGTGGCCTAGTAACCCTATATGTAATACCCACACTTTTCTTGATTTTAAAATATTTTAGTTTAGATACGATGAAAGATATGTTAAATCAAAAAATTGTCTTAAGTATAATGACAATTTTGATGTGGATTGTACTATTGTATGTTGCGCATTTGAATAAAGATATTGTTAATAAATTTAAACGGATTATTAGGATTTATATTAGAATGTTTTTAGTAGCGCATGTGGTTACTTTGCTTTTTATTTTTATGCAAAATAATATGAATCTCGTAAATACACTGAATTGGATTTACAATTATAACGCACAGTTTATATTTAGTTTAATTGTAATTTATGCGATATATGTTTTGGTGTATAACGTACTTGGGAAAGTTTTTTTGAGTACTATTTTGACAAGCATTTTGCTAATCATTTTGGCTATTGTAAATCACTTCAAAATTGTTTTTAGGGGAGACCCACTATATCCTTCTGATTTTACACAGATTGGACATATGCAATCTGTTATACCAATGGTGATGGATTATTTTAGTTGGGGTTATATTCTTCTCGTTATTGTAAGTGTTGTTGTCTGTATTTTGGCGGGTATGTATGTGAGGAAGTATATTCAAAATGTAAAAGTTCATGCAGGCGTACGAGTACTATTTATAATAGGATCCGTTTTTATTTTATATGTGTATGGTAATTTTACGAATACGTTTATGAATAAATGGTTTCAAAAGTCAGGTATAGAGTTCGTTTTGTGGAATCAAAATGAAAATTATGCTTCGAACGGTTTTGTGTTAGGCTTTATAAGTAATCTAGATACAACAGTTATTGAAAAGCCGAAAGAGTATTCAAAAGAAAGTATGCTTCAAATAGCAAACGATATAAAGAAACAATATAGTAGCAATATAGGGACGCAGAAGCAAAAAGAGAAACCGAATATTATTTTTGTAATGAGTGAATCGTTTTGGGATCCAACGAAGTTAACGAACCTGTCCTTTAGTGAAGATCCTTTACCGAATTTACATCATTATATAGAAAGTTTTCCGGGTGGACAAACTATTTCTCCTGCATTTGGAGGAAATACTGCAAACGTTGAATTTGAGGTATTAACGAGTTATTCAATGAGTTTGTTAAAACCAGGATCTATACCGTATCAGCAAGTTGTTACAAATAAGAAAGAAATTCCATCAATTCCTCGAGCTTTGAAAAAAGAAGGGTATTATACAAGTGCAATTCATTCGTTCGGTCGCTCATTCTTTAAACGGGATGACGTATATAAAGTGTTAGGGTTTGATAAGTTTAATGCACAAGATACGATGGAAAATGTAGAAGTTGATGGAGATTATATTAGCGATTTATCTATGAGTAAAGAGATAATAGCTGAATTAGAGAAGCAAAAGAAACCTACTTTTATTCATGCGGTTACAATGCAAAATCATTTTCCATTTACAGAAGGAAGATTTGGCGAAAATCAAATAGAGATTAGTGGTTTAGAGAATGAAGAATCGAAGGCTGAATTAGAGACTTATACAGAAGGTTTAAGACGTTCAGATGAAGCTCTTCAATATTTAATAGAGGAGCTAGATAATTTAGATAGACCTACATTATTAGTATTCTTTGGGGACCATCTCCCATCACTAGGAACAAATAAATCTCTTTATAAAGAGACTGGTTATATAACGAATGAAAAAACGCCAAGTGAACGATTAGCGATGGCGCAAACGCCGTTATTAATGTATGCAAATTTTGATATGCCAAATGACAATTTAGGTTTAGTAAGTCCAATCTATTTTTCAAATCTTGTCTTTGATTATGCTGGATTAAATAAGGTACCGTTCTATCAATTTTTATCGAAGTTATATGGAGAAATTCCCGTACTTCGTGATGAATTGAAGATAGGAAAAGACGGAGAAGCAATAAAAAGTTTAACAGAAAAACAAAAAGAAATGTTAAAGAAATATGAGTTTATTCAATATGACTTACTCATCGGAAAGCAATATAGTAAGGATATATTATTTAAATAGGCGACAAAAAAGAACTTGTATACGATACAAGTTCTTTTTTCATAGTATTTAACGGGATAACCAGACAAGCTAGGTTTAGGGAGTATTACTTGTACATTTAGTATAAATTAAAATAGAGTCGTTTTAATAATTGATTTGTGAGAAGTATGTGAATTTTTCATCTAGTATATAATTGGACAATTTGTTTAATTTTAATAGAATCAGTTCCAAATTTGTTATTAATTTTTAGTTTGCAATTATTTGTTGTATGGATTTATAAACAGACAGGATATCGCTTCGTTACTATTTATGCGTTTAATGATGAACGTGCATATGTCTTACCGATTCTTTGTATGACGATTGTTCCAACTCTTCATTTTTTCCGCATTATCGTTTTATTTTTAATGGAAGAGAAGAATAAGCCATATGTGGAATTTGCTCGTGCAAAAGGTAGTTAAGAAAAAAGAATTTGCCGTAAAGGAACTATAAATTTAAAAATTTTATCAGTTCTTTATTTAACTCATCCGCTTGATCGATTGGAGAGCCGTGGCCACTATTTGTAAGAGGATATAGTTCAGAATTTTTAATTCGCTCTTTTGTTAGCTCAGCACTTTTATAAGGGATGAGTTGGTCGTGCACGCCGTGGAATATTTTTGTTGGAACGTTAATTTTACTTAAATCTTTCGTTACGTCTTCGTTCGCGGCTGCTTGCAAAATTTTGATGAGAGCGTATGAAGCGGATTGCATACCGAGATAAGAAAACCATTCTAGTGTAGCCGCTCCTAAGTTTCTATTAAAAAATGATAAAGATACATCACTTAGAAACTTAGGTAAATTTACATACATTTGATTAATAAGAGCATCTGCTTGTTCTTTCGGTACGCCGTAAGGGGATTCTTGGTTTTTCACGAAAGAAGGAGAGACAGCATCCACTAATGCAAGTTTGGAAATACGACGCCCATCATATCGTGACATATACCGAATAGAGAGAGCGCCACCGACTGAGAAGCCGACTAACGTAGCATTTTCTATTTGAAGTGCTTCTAATACAATTGCGATATCATCAGCTAAACGATCATAAGTGTAACCAGTCCATGGTTTATCAGACTGTCCGTTTCCTCGTATATCCATGGCGATGCAGCGGAAACCATGTTGTGGTAAGATATTAAATTGATATTGGTACATTTGATGATTTAAAGGCCAGCCATGAATGAAGAAGACAGGTTTACTTCCAGGGCCTGGGTTAATATCCTCAACAAAAATGTGTACATCTTTTTCAACTGTAACGAACATGATGTATCCTCCTCATGCATTTTAATAGGCTCTTTCCCAAAATCGCTGTTTTGTCATTGCCTGAATAAATTCATTTGCAAGTAAGGTAGGGTTTTGTTCTGTTATAACGCCAGGTTTTCCTTCGATGTTTAAAGATTGAACAATAGTAGTTCCATTTTGGAAAGCGCCAATTGGCTTAAAGTGATTATACGATTCTACGACGAATGAACTTGCCTTGTTAAGAAAATGATCATTAATATTTCCGCCAATAAGAAGTAGCCCATCATAAAGAAGTGGTGACCCTGTTAAGAAAGTATCATTCACTTCCCACTGTCCATTTTGAGAGCCTTGCACAAAACCTAATTGTTCGGAAATAATAACGGGCTGAAGACCGGCTTGTTTGAATTGATTTATAATATATTGTGCGTTTTGACCGTCATATCCGTTTGCGACAATGACGCCTACTCGTAATGTATTTGGGCTGAATGTTGTATGTTCCATACTTAGTGCTGGTGAGGATTTTGTAACATTTGATTCTTGAACATTTGGCACTGTTGCCCCGACTGCTTCAGCTACTAAAGTAGCTAATTCTGTACTTATATGACCAATCATACCTACGACTTGTTGGCGAACTGATTTACTTTTTACTTTTCCTAATTCAAAGGAAAAGGCCTGCATAATATGGATTTTTTCGACGTGGCTCATACTATTCCAAAATAAACGGGCTTGTGAGAAATGGTCTTTAAAACTAGCGGCTGTTTCTCTTGTTTTATGTCCAGAAACAGTAGAAGGATATGTAACGAAACCGCCTTTCGTACCAGGTACAGTAAAGGGAGAGTTATTAGCTAAAGAGTTATTATGGTAAGCGACTTTTCCTTTATCAATTATATATTTAGACGCACCATCTCTTTGATTGTTATGAAAAGGACATACTGGACGATTAATCGGTAACTCTTGATAGTTTGTACCGACGCGTGCTAATTGTGTATCTGTATAAGAAAATAGTCTACCTTGTAAGAGAGGATCATTTGTAAAATCGATACCGCGGACGATGCTTCCAGGGTGCAGTGCGACTTGTTCTGTTTCCGCAAATACGTTATCAACGTTCCGATTTAACGTCATTTTTCCGATGATTTTAACAGGGAAGTCTTCTTCCGGCCAAATTTTCGTTGCATCTAATATATCGAAATCGTATTTAAATTCGTCCTCTTCTTCTAAAATTTGAACGCCAAGTTCATACTCAGGGTAGTTTCCAGCATTAATATTTTCCCATAAATCACGGCGATGATAATCTGGATCAGCGCCGCCTAGTTTTTGAGCTTCATCCCAAATTAACGAGTGAACGCCAAGCTTTGGCTTCCAGTGGAATTTTACGAATCGTGACTTCCCATGTTTATTAACTAAACGAAATGTATGAACGCCGAACCCTTGCATCATTCGAAAACTTCTCGGAATTGCGCGATCCGACATAATCCACATCATCATCGCAGCTGATTCTTGATTATTGGCGATAAAGTCCCAAAAAGTATCGTGTGCTGTTTGTCCTTGGGGAATCTCATTATGTGGCTCTGGTTTAAGGGCATGAATAAGATCCGGAAATTTAATACCATCTTGAATGAAGAAAATCGGAATGTTATTACCCACTAAATCGAAATTTCCTTCCTCTGTATAAAACTTAACAGCGAATCCTCGTACATCTCGGTTCGTTTCATTTGCACCTTTTGATCCAGCAACTTCAGAAAAACGAATAAAAATAGGTGTCTTTTTAGATGGGTCTTGTAAAAAATGAGCCATTGTTAAGTCTTCTAAAGAATCATATAGCTCAAAAACACCATGTGCTCCGTAACCGCGGGCATGAACGACTCTTTCAGGAATTCGTTCACGGTCAAAATGAGCGAGCTTTTCTCGCATCAGGAAATCTTCTAAAAGTGTAGGACCACGATCGCCGGCGGTTAAAGAGTTTTCATCATTTGAAATTTTGACACCCGTATTCGTTGTCATCTCTTTTCCTTCATTGTTTTTCGTAAAGGATTGTAACTGTTCTATCTTCTTATTTTCACGACCGTCCATATAAAGCACCTCCCATATTATACGTATTATTGTTCATGGTTTTTATGCTTACATATGGTGTGGGGAAGTATATTATCTATGGATTTATTTTCCTCATTTGTTCAATTTATCTTTGTTTGTCTATGGAAATCATTTATTATAATAAATGGTATTCTTTTGAAGGGGTGTTGAAGTGGAAGAGAGTTTTCTATCAGCTAAAGAAGAAAAGAAAAACGCTAAGATTTTCTTATGGGTAATACATGTTATTTTAATTGTATACGAGGTTGCATACGCGATTATATTAGAAGATACAATGCCTTTAGGAAATTGGCATAAAGGGATATGGAAGCTTGCATATATTATGGCTATATTAGGTATTAGTGTTTACTTATTTGAGAGAGAAAAAGCATATTTAGTTAAATATACATATTTATTTGCATACATGATCGCAGAGACTTTTAATATTGGATGGTATGCTTTTCATAATACAATAGCATTTGATGAAGGGAATGTAATTGAATATATTTTCATTTTCTTCGTGCCGATCTTTTTGAGTAAAAGATATTTATTTGTCCTAGCGCCATTCCTTATAGGGAAATATATGATATACCTATTTGTATTTGGAGAACTTAACCTGTTTATGTCTCTTGTTATAAATATGGTGTTACTTTTCGTGTCATTTATTATTTTAAATCGATTTTTACAATATCTTTCAGCAGTAAAGGGACGTATTGCAGAGGCAAGTCAGTCACAAAAATTGGCGGTTATCGGAAAAATGGCAGCGACAGTCGGACATGAAATTAAAAACCCACTTGCTTCATTAAAAGGGTTTACGCAATTACAAAAAGAGAAACACGAAAAAGATGCAACATATGAACAAATGATTCTCGAAATCGAAAATATGAATAATATGATTAGTGAATTAATGGAGGTTGCTACATGTAAACCTTCTGTTTATGAAAAACACATTGTAAGTGATGTTTTAGTACAAGCGGTAGAAAACATGCGCGGAAAAATGAACGAGTTAAATATAAATTGCACCTTTAATGAAGAGCAAAATAGAAGTGAAATTGAATGTGATAAACGCAAATTAAAAGGAGTATTTTTGTATGTTATTAAAAATGCTTTAGAGGCAATGGAACATGGCGGAACATTAAAAATACAAGTTGAAAATAAAAAAAGAGATTATGTAATAGTAAGTATAGTAGATAGTGGTTTTGGGATAAAAAAGGATAATTTAGGACGAGTTAAGGATGCTTTTTATACAACGAAGCAAGATAGAATTGGATTAGGTCTTACGGTAGCAGAGCGAATTGTGACAGAGCATCTTGGAGAATTACACATTTCTAGTGAAGTAAAGAAAGGAACGAGAGTAGAAATACTGCTCCCGAAAAAATGTGAGCGCAATGTGACACAAGATTAAGAGGTGTTGTTAAAGGAGTTATCATATGGAAAAAGGCAATATATTTGAAAAAGAAGAGATAAAGGCATTAATAATATTTTTAAGCTTATTCTTCGTTATATTTTTTGCGTATGATTTTGCTGAAAAAGCTATTGTCCTTTTATCAGATAAAAATCAAAAACTAGCAGATGCTTTTGGAGAAGGATTAGGTTTATGGCTATATAGTTTGATGGTTGGATTATTCTTTATAGGACTTTATTTTATGAAATGGAAAAAGCCGTATATTGTGAAGTATATTATTTTAATTGGCTATAATATATTGGATTTTATTAATAACTTCATTATTTATTACGGAAGTGATGCGGAATTTGATGGTGGGAATATAGTAGAAGGATTCTTTATTTTATTTGCACCGATATTTGTGAATAAGAGGTACTTTTGGTTAGTTGCCGGAACTATTGTTGGAAAATATGCACTTATGGGATTCGTTGTTCAATCCTTTATTGTTCTTATCCCCATAGCATTATATAGCGTGTTTGTTATTATATGTTGGATTATATTTTTAAGATTCCAATCTTACGTTCGTACACTTGAAATGATGGATAAAGAAATACGAAATGTAGAGAAATTAGCAATGGTTGGAAAAATGGCGACAGTAATTGGCGATAAGATTAGAAGACCGTTAGAAAAATTGAAAAAACTTGTGAATAAGCAAGCGAAAAAATATCCAGAAGATAAAATTTATAGTGAAATTATGAGACAGGAAGTAGAGCGAATTCATACAATTGCTACAGAACTAAATGGGTTTGAGAAATCTAAATCGGTAGAATCCGAAACGCATAATATTAAAGAAATCATCTCTTATGTTATCAGGGTTATGGAAAAGCCAGCTTTAGAACAAGGGATAAAAATGCATGCTATTTATAGTAAAGATATACCATCAATTACATGTGAGGAAAAACGATTGAAACAAGTATTTTTTAATTTAATAAAAAATGCGATTGAAGCAATGTCAGTTGGCGGAACTATTACTGTAAAAGTTATAGTGGAAGATGTGATCATTGTTCAAATTATAGATGAGGGATGCGGCATTCCGAAAGATAAAATTCCAAAGCTAAATGAAGCTTTTTACACAACGAAAGAAACTGGAACAGGTTTAGGATTAGTAGTTACGGAAAAAATTATTAAAGATCACCACGGTAAATTGAACTTTGAAAGTGAAGTTGGAGTTGGAACGACTGTTGAGATTATGTTGCCGATTTAATGATAGTGTAAGAGATAAATAGAAAACATCACTTAATCAAAAGTGATGTTTTTTAATTTATCTTGCGTTAAGATCCAATTGGTTCAACCAATAATCAGTAGGGAAGGGATCCCCCTACTGATTAAAGCTTTTTCTATAGAGTACAGTTTAAATAGAGGTAATTAGAAAAATAGAGTATATAGCACTGTCAGTAATCCCAGGGCTAATATAAAGGCATAATGCGTCTCCTCTTGAAACTGGATTTCCAGTTGTTGTACTAGTCCAAATAACAGTGGCAGGTCCTGGTAAAGGGGTAGGGTCATACACTTGAACTAGCTGTGATCCAACGTCTGAAGGAGTAATAGTAAATGTGATTGTTCCAGTGATTTTAGCCGTAGTGGTAAAAGTAATAGTAGATATAACGTGATTAGAGGTAGGGGCGGAAAGGTTTGTTGGGATATTAGTGCAGATTTGAATTGTATAAACTTCTATAGGCAAATTATTTACATTTATAGATGCAGAAAAACCAGCTATATTTCCAGATCCAGCAATTACATAAGGAATAATATTGGAATCAACTGCTGGAGCACCTGCTATACGTTGAAACTCAGCGTTAGTTCCTTGGAAAAGGATGCTTTTTGCTGAACTGCTACCGGTGTGCCCAGTGATTCCGGTAGGTCCAGTAATACCAGTGGGTCCAATGCTGCCAGTAGGCCCGGTGTTTCCGATGGAACCAGTAGAACCAGTAGAACCAGTAGAACCAGTAGGCCCGGTGTTTCCGATAGAACCAGTAGGACCAGTAGCTCCGGTAGAACCAGTAGCTCCGGTAGAACCAGTAGCTCCGGTAGAACCAGTAGAACCAGTAGAACCAGTAGAACCAGTAGAACCAGTAGAACCAGTAGAACCAGTAGAACCAGTAGAACCAGTAGAACCAGTAGAACCAGTAGAACCGGTAGAGCCAGTAGACCCGGTAGGTCCGGTAGAACCAGTAGAACCAGTAGAACCAGTAGAACCAGTAGAACCAGTAGGACCAGTAGAACCAGTAGAACCAGTAGGACCAGTAGAACCAGTAGAACCAGTAGCTCCAGTAGCTCCAGTAGCCCCGGTAGGTCCGGTAGGTCCGGTAGAACCAGTAGCCCCGGTAGGTCCGGTAGACCCGGTAGACCCAGTAGGTCCGGTAGACCCAGTAGACCCAGTAGACCCGGTAGAGCCAGTAGAACCAGTAGATCCGGTAGGACCACCTTCTACCAATAAGATATAATCTTGAGACACATTCGGAAATCCTTGAGGTGCATCTTTTTTTACAACATAGCCGCTACTCGTGTAAGTGACAACTTGTCCCGTTTTATAGTTAGGAGCGGCTGCTAGACTAAAAGCGGTAGTACTTTGCAAACCGGACCCGGTAGGCCCGGCATTGCCAGTAGGACCAGTAGAACCAGTAGCACCAGTGGGTCCAGTAGCGCCAGTAGGTCCAGTACTGCCGATAGAACCGCTGTTGCGTCTACCGTCACAACTAAAGCAATTGCGTTGGTACATATATTATCTCCTTTCTATATTTTTGAAAATATAGTTTTAAAAGTAGAACTACTATATATATATTGTAGATTCTATATTTTTGTGTGGTCGATCGTATTGTGTATATAGATTTTAAAAATAGGGGAGGTATTATTAGTTTTATAACCACCAGGTCTCCTGCGGAATCAAAGTAACATCTACATCAAAATTCTCTTTAAACCAATCATACATCAATGTCTCTTTCACTAAATATTCAGAGGCAGAGTGTGACACACCGATGAGTGACATATTTGTTTCTTTCGCATAATCCATAATGAGTGAGTATTTATGCCTACCATAATCATTGTCGATATGGCAATGGATTTCTCCTGTAATAAATGATTAAGTTATTGTTCTATTTCTTTTAAGGCTGGCATGTTTGGTAATCCTCCTTAAGATAGTTCTTACTTTGTTAGTTGTTTTTGTTTTTTTATGGAAAAATAAGAAGCGGATAGGAAACAAATAAAACCTAGAATCCAGCCAATAGAAGGAGAATAGGGAAGTATATGTTGTAATATCATTCCGCTAGAAATAAAAAAGCTACCTAATAGACATAAGAAAATGAGATATCGCTGTAGTTTGAACATCAGTGATACAACCTCCTTTATCACGCATTAACTGCCCGTAAAAGCTTGATTGGCGAGGGCTAATAATCAGAGGGGGATGGATACCCCCCTGATTAAAGTTTCACTTTATCACATATATTTTATAGTAGTCTTAATTTTCTGCATATAAGATTCAAGAAAAATGGTGGTACAATATATAAATGATACGAGAAGAGAGGATGTAGGTTAACACATGTACGTTACTGTAACAGAGGCAGCATATAAAAAGATTATGGATACGATTCCAAGTGAAACGAAATATATAAAGTTATTTTATGATAATGAAGGTTGCGGTTGTGTTATGAGCGGGATTATTGATTTAGTAGCCGTTTCAGAGAAAGATGAGCGCGATGTAGATATCGAATCAAGCGTACTAAACTTTATTGCAGATCGCACAAAGCTTGTATTTATGGATGATAAATTAACAGTTGATTGGCATGAAGTTGGAGGGACTTTCCAGCTGAAGAGCCCAAGCCAGTTTTATAATCCGAATATGAAGTTACATGTTCGAGTATAATGAAGAGAGAAGGAGTATATAATATGCTCCTTTTTCTTATGGATTTTTTCACATAATGAAATGTACATATAGTTGAATTTTCTGTATAATTCTCTTTGCGGAGGGGGTTGCGCATGAAAAGATGGGGAATTGAGTTATTAATTTTAAGTGTCGTTATTATTTGGGGGATTAACTATACGATTGCGAAATATGGACTTTTAGAATTTACAGCAATTGAGTTTACTGCAGTTCGAATGATGACAGCAGCACCACTACTGTTATTACTTACGTTCTTTATCGAAAAGTCACTTTATATGGAGCGAAAAGATATACCAAGATTAATCATCGTTAGCGTTGTAGGTATTGTACTGTATCAAACGTTATTTATGGAAACTGTAAAATACACATCCGCTACAAATGCTTCTTTACTCATATCTATTTCACCTATTTTTACAACTTTATTTGCGATTTTCTTGAAACAAGAAAAATTCTCTTCTCGAAAGTTAGTTGGTTCCATGATTGCCTTTATTGGTGCTACATTAGTTTTAGTAGCGGGGCATTCACTCGCTAGTTCTTTCTACGGAAATGGGATTGGACTTATTACATCAATATGTTGGGGACTTTATCCCGTTTTAGCAGGGCCGCTTATTAAAAAATACTCAGCATTACGTGTTACTGCATGGTCGACATTAGTTGGAGCGATTCCGCTTTTATTGTTAAGTGGTCCACATGTATTTGTCATGCCATTTCACATTACACACGGAATGACACTATTTGCTTTACTATATTCTGTTTTCTTTGTAACAGTATTCGGTTTAGTCATGTGGTATGTTGGTGTTCAAAAAATTGGTGCGTCACATACGATGGTATATATGTATATTACGCCGCTTGTAGCTGTTTTATTTGCAGCTGTATGGGCAAATGAATATGTATCGTTTCAACAAATAATCGGTGGAATCATCATTTTCTTCGGTTTATGGTTTGTGAAATCAGAGAAAGTAGAAGCTAATTCTATCGTGCAAGAACCTATATCAAAATAGGAAAACAGATCACCTATGATCTGCTTTCCTATTTTTTTATTTTTGGTAAAAATACGAGGAATAAAATGGCAGTAATAAGTGGGATTAAATTAAGAAAAGGAATACGGAAGAGTGTAATAAGAATAATACCTGGAAGAAGAACACCGAGGACAGCATAGAAAATACTATGTTTTTTCATGTACCAATATAATGAAAGTCCAATAAGTGCAGGAACAATGAGATGAATGAGAGCCATTAAAAAATAAATCATTAGACGCCCCCTTTATTTATGTGCTTATTACATCATATCCGTATGTTCATAGATTGATATCAATTTTTTCATAATTGGACGAAAATGTTTTGAAAAACGTCACATTTATGAGGGATTCTATATTAGAAATCTTGTATAATATTATTTCCTAAAAGCATTTTAAAAACATAAACATACTGTTTATGTTTTTAAAATTTGAGTGAAATGAATTTTTAGTATATGGACTCGAAAGAAATGAGTTATATAGCTTTGGTTAGATAGATAAAAACTATTGAAGGGGAGTACAATATGATTAGTATGTCATTAAGGTCGTTTAAAATTCAATCGTATTATCTACTAGGTATTCTGTTATTAGGCTGGATGTTAACACCGTTTTCAGCACATTTTCTAGGTGCAGGAATTGGACTTATTGTAAGCATGTATTGTGTTTGGATTTTAGGAAGGCGTATCGAAAAGCTTGGAGATAGTATAGTAAAGAAGACGAAAGCGCCGACGCTTGGTATGTTTAATCGCTTTGCAGCTGCAATTTTGGGTGCTATTATTATGTACGAAATTGAGCATCATATGGTAATGTGGGCATTTGCAGTAGGTATTCTGGGTGGTTATTTCTTAATCGTTATTAATTTAGGTTATTATAGTATGAAGGATGAAGAAGAATTAACAAAGGGTTAAAAGAGCTAAAAGAGCCTCTTTTTAGATGGAATAGAGGATCCAGCGACGGATAGAAGCGGTTAGGGCCTTTTTTAGCCACATGCGGTGTGAAACCAGAAGGAGCAAGTGAGCGAGAGATCTCTTTATATTTTCAAAGCCTTGATTTGTATGTGTGAAAATCCGAGTATATCAATTGAAAATTAGGTTTGGAGTTTTTTTAGATGGAATAGAGGATCTGGCGGTGGATAGAAGCGGTCAGATCCTTTTTTAGTCCCATGCGGTGTGAAACGAGAAGGATGTAGTGAGTGGGAAAATAGTTTATATGTTCGAAGCCGTG